>JBCCVR010000099.1:0-26545 GCA_039194995.1 Cyanobacteria bacterium P01_E01_bin.42
AGCAAAGGAATAATAACAAGAAGGAGTAAGAATTTGATCGCCAGAGAAGTGCGATTGCGGGATTTACGAAATTTATCGACAACTTCATCTTCAGATTCTTCTGAGTTCGGCCCGATCTCTCGCTTGATGCGATTCAAGGTACTTAAAATCGATCGCGGTACGGCTCCCCGCTTATTAACCGCGCTTTCGAGATTGGGCTTATTATCAAGATTGATGGCGGCAATTAGCTGTTCGCTTGCAAATTTTTTCTTCGCAACACTGCGAGAACTCAATTTCGGAATAGAGAGTTGTTTCATTTCTTTAGATGCAACTAAAGAAAGAGATAATTTTTCCGGCGAGACTTGTTGTGGTGCCTCGTATTTAGAAGTCACTTTATCGATAAAATCGAGCTTTTCCAGAATAATTGATGTCCGATCCGTCGAAGCAAGATCGTAATAAGAAGGTCTGGGTTCGTCGGGATCGCTCAACCAGTCTCGCGTTGCGTTAAATTCTGCTAAGCGAATCTTGACTTTTTTTAAATATTTTTTAACTTCCGCTTCAAATAAATCCAAGACCCGATCGCTGCGATCGCAAGTTTCCGCACAAACCTTTTGTCCGTCAAAATGGTCGTTTTCTAAAGCCTCAATTTTCAAAGCCGCGCGATAGGCTTCATCGAGAGCGCGTTCCGGAGTACCATAGTACCATCGCTTGGCCTTGCGGATGATATTGTTAAATTTCATGCCGTTTAAATCTCTCTTCTCATGGATCGAACCAACCAACGGATGTAAGTGGTATATTAGCAAATCCATTTGAGGAACAGGTAATAACAATCCATATCCAAACCCCAACCCCCTCCCAAGAGAGAACCCACCCCCCAACCCCCTCCCAAGAGGGGGAGAGAAACCAATAACCAATAACCAAATACAATGTCCCTTTGGATCGTCGGCACAACCCGTAGCGGCAAAACAACTCGCCTCGTGCAGGAATTTCAGCAATGGTTGCGAGAAAAACACTCGCCAACCCTGTCCAAAGCGCGATCGCAACCCATAACCCCGGCGATTCTCGTTTTTGCGGCCAACGATGATAACCGCCGCACCCTCGCAGATCGCCTCGCTTCCGAAGTGGCGGGAAGTTATCCTCTCATTGCCAAAACGCCCCTCGGTTTTATTGCCGATGAAGTGACCTTATTTTGGCCGCTTCTCTTTCAACGCTTGAACCTGAAGGCGCAATTTCCCTTGCGGTTGCGCCCAGAAACCGAACAAGAACTCGCAACCCAACTCTGGCGATCGGCATTGGATAAGGAAAACTTGCAAAATGCGGGCATTACCGAATATCGCTTCATTCGCCAAACCTTGGATCTATTGCAACTAGCAGGGGCTAGCGGCATTCCGGGAGACGAGATTACCAAACTTTTACAACTGGGATTTTCGGGAGAGTCAGAATGGGAAAAACTGCCTCAAACTAGCGAACTGCGGGGAAAACTATTGTTGCAATGGCAACAGTGGTGCTTAGAACGAGGATTGCTCAGTTATGGCATTATTTATGAATTGTACTGGCGCTATTTACTCCGCGATCGCATCTATCAAAAACACCTGCGCCGCCGCTTTCAAGCCATTTTTGCCGACGATACCGATGATTATCCCGCCATTGCCAAGGATTTATTTGCGTTTTTCCTCGATGAAGGGATGTTTGCCGTTTTTACCTATAATCCCAACGGTCAAGCGAGAAAAGGACTCAACGCCGATCCCGAGTATCTGAAGGAATTGGGCGATCGCTGCGATACGGTAGAAGAATTGCAGCGATCGGCAGGACTCGCCCCAGAATTAGCAGACATTGCCATTCAACTGGCGATCGAACCCGTTTTCCTGCCCGGTTTACCCCCTTCTGTCTCCCTCATTCAAGCTATTTCGCGATCGGCACTGTTGCGTCAAACCGCCGAAGTTATTATCGATGCCGTTCAAAAAGAACAGGTGCAACCGGGAGAAATTGCCATTATTGCCCCCGGTTTGGATGCGATCGCCCGCTATACCTTGATGGAAATTCTCAGCCAACGGGGCATCGCGATCGAACCCCTCAACGAACAAAGACCCCTGATTAGTTCTCCCCTCGTCCGCGCCCTCCTCACCCTCCTCGCCCTTATTTATCCCGGTTTGGGGCGTTTGGTGGAACGGGAAACCGTAGGAGAAATGCTAGTCGTTTTAAGTCGGCGTTGGGAAGACCAAGAAGAAGACGGGAGATTTATTGCCGATATCGATCCCGTCCGGGCGGGAATTTTAGCCGATCGCTGCTACTATTTCGATCTCGACTATCCCCACCTCAAACCCGGAGATACCTATCCCCGTTGGGATCGTTTGGGGCATCGGGCCATGAATGCGTATGAGGGCATTCGCCAGTGGATCGAGGAAGCCAAACAGCAAAAACAAAGCCCTCGCGCCCTCTTAGATCAGGCCATGAAAGACTTTTTATGGAATGGCAGCAACTTAACCTATCCCCAACTCGCCGCCCTGCGAGAACTCATGGATGCAGCGAGACATTTTTGGGAAACCGATCGCCGACTGCGACAAAATGAACCCCAAGGGCGATCTCAAACCGACACCATCGCCCAATTCATCCAACTCCTGCGCCGAGGTACCATTACCGCTAATGCGCGCCCCGCCCGACCTTGGGGTGCAATGAAACCCAATGCGATCGCCCTCGCTACCATCTTTCAATATCGCTCTTTACATCGTTCCCATCGCTGGCATTTCTGGCTGGATGTGGGATCTAACCTCTGGCAAATTGGCGGGGCGACGGAATTATTTGCCTCTCACCTCTTCCTGAAAGATTGGTCGGGATTTTCTTTGACCCCAGAAGACCGTTTAGAAGCGGATAAAGCACGTTTGGCGAGAATTTTACGGGATTTGCTGGCGCGATCGGGCGATCGCCTCTATCTCTGTCATAGCGATCTCGCCGTTAATGGCACCGAACAAACCGGGCCCCTATTATCTTTCGTTCATGCAGCCTTACCTTTGGCGATCTCAGAGATTAATTATCCCTAATTTTCTCATCACTCGTCGCTGTTTTCTCATTCATTTTTTATTAATAATTCAATCTGAGATTTAAGCTGCGATTAGCTGTATAGTGTGACTTAAATGTGTACGGCATGAATTTCCCGATCTCAGGAAAGAAATGGTGCTACGGATTAATTACCTCTAACTGACCTAAATAGATGCAATTATGGCATAGACACTCTAAAAGCAATGTATCAATTTGAAATTGTCAGTACATCCATTTATCCTTCATAAGGAATATTTTCCATGACTAATCCAGCATCATCAGTCCCCAGTTTTTTGCGGGATGCGTTTGAATCTCATGCTCCATATAGCAGTTTCCACAAACAAGAGGCTCAGAAATGTGCTTTAAGGTGGTTGCAACTCCACATTGATACTGACCTTGAAGATAAAACCATTATCGAACAATTTACCCAAAAATGGCGTGTAGGCTCTAATAAACCGCCGCTTTCTGACCGATCGCCTTTATCTCTAGATACCATACCTCGTTCTTACAACAAAAACTCCATCGACAATCATCAAGAAGATGCACTGGTTTTCCTACAAGAAGTAGTGCCTTTGCAAATGCAAGAAGAGTTCCAACAGCGATGGGATGCTCCGACAAGGTTAGAGATTACCAACTCATCAGGAGCGCCTTTGAGGATCGACCAGCGTGAAATGACGCTTTTGCAACAAGAAGATCCCGATGGCAACGGGATAGCTTGGTATCATTTAGAACACAGGAAGGTTTTGTACTTGCTTTCTTCTGAGCCAAAGGATGACGATTTATTGGTTGTGTTAAGCGAGGAAATCAGCCCGCAAAATCGTAGCACTTGGTTTGTTGCTCAAGAGGACGTTAGGATTGCTAACGTGTAGCGGACTCTCGATACCATCTCCATTCTCCAAATTAGCTGGAACATTCCAGTAAGGTGCAGTTAGCAACAGTGTAACGCACCCAAACCCAACCCATGTTTTTTAAATATGGGTTTATTTATTGATTCTGCAAGCATTACGGGCATCTCAGTCTAGCGCCTCAACACTGCCTCCAATTTTTCAGCGATCGCCGTCATTCTCTCCTCTGGTAATTCTTGTCTCATTAGCCGAATAGTAGCGAGATTATTTTTTTTTTCGCGATCCCTCAATACTCCAAAAACCACTCCAATCTTCACCTCCGCATTTTTATCCATATTTACGCCTTTTAGCCGATCTCGCTCTCCTAGTTTTTCCGTAGTTTACTTAGAAAAAGAGAGAGATATGGTTCTGAATTCTCTCAAAAAACTGAATTACACATAGTTGTGAAAAACTTGTGAAAGTCAAACAAGAAAAATCAAAAATATGTTGGAATTCCTTGTAAACCTTGATAAACAAGGGAAGGGCATATTATTCCTCTAATAAAAAATAGGGAAAAATAGCTCAACAGTAGAGTTTTTTGTGTTTTTCAATGTGAATTTATTAAAACTTTAAAATTGAGGCGAATCGTGTAAAGATTCGCTCAAGATTGCTATTTGCCCCTAGTCAGCCAAATGGCGTAGCACTAAGATAACAGTAGAGTACCTCGATAACGCTTTGGAGCAATTGCGAGGTTAACAAATCTCGCAATTGCCCATTTATTTCTCTTCCCTTTCCGTACGCTTAGCCCCCAAAGATATTAGGAGAATCGATCCATGAAACTGAATGTATTAACCGGACTCTTTGCTGCTGTAACTGCGATCGCCACTGCATTCCCTGCCTCCGATGCCATGGCCTATTCCATTAGCCGCGATACATACGACACTCAATATGAAAATGCAAGCGACGATTTGATGCGCTTGGAGTACGACCAGTGGAAACTCTTCAACGATTTGGTCAACACAGAGAGAAATTTGATGGATGCCGTCGATTTGCCAACAGTCGATCTCGCACAATTGCGCTGGGACGGTGGCGTTAACGATGTTGAAGTCTACTTTATTAACGAAGGTGCCGGCTATCGCAATCAACTCTTTTACTCAACCGATGACGGCGAAACCAAAGAAATTATTTTTGATGATATTTCGTCTCCCAATAGCATCCTGAGAAATAGTGATGGTCCTTTATCCTTGGGTCAGGGTGTAAATTTGGGTAACTTTCAGGGGGATACATTCATTGAATTTTTCCTTAAGTCTAATGGTAGAAATGGCGGACAGAACTTCTTCGGTTTCGACCCCGCAGACAATCCCGACAACTTCCCCCACGTTTTAGCCTATGCGTTTGAGGATTTCGTTTTGATTGGCTTTGAGGATCTCTTGAATGGTGGCGATAAAGACTACAACGATACTGTTTTTGTCGTTCGCGGCGTTACCGACAGTCCGGTAGGCGTTCCCGAACCTGCTACGACTGTAGCATTATTGGGAATCGGTGCTTTAGGCATGACACGCATTCGTCGTTCCCAGTCCTAGAGATGATGGCGATCGCAAATATTGTTTGCAATCGCCATCGAATCAATGCAACAAAAGACTTTATCCGTGTCGGCCGTCATCTCCATATTTTCACGTAGACTTGCGCCGTTCGGCTGAGATTGCGATTCCTGTTGTTCCGTAATTCACTTAGAAAAAGCAGGAAAGATTGCCCTAGATTTTCACAAATTGCTGTAATATACTCGATTTGTGAAAAACTTGTGAAAGTTTCATCATGAATTGAGAAAAGACTTGTGAAAGTCTTTTTCATTAAGTAATACAGCAGTCAATTCTAGAAATTGTTTCTACGGGGATAGAGAGCAAATCACGAATATCTGACGAGTTTGACTAAAACTTTAAAATCAAGACCAGTAATGTAAAGATTTGCAGAAGATTGCCCTTCCCCCTAGATCGGTCAAATGACTTGAGCCTAATATTATTCATAGAACACCTTGATATTGCTGGGGAGCAATTGCGAGATCGATGCAGTTCTCGCAATCGCCCTTTTTTATTGCTGAATTGCTTTCCCCACGTTTCACTCCCATTGGAGGAGCTTGCCGCAAACCGACCTCAGATTTTAACTCTCGCAACGCGCTACCGAAACTTTGCGAGTATTATAGACTGTGGTTCTTGCTCGGGTTGAGGAAAAGGAGTCAATGCCAATGTCTTCTTTAGATTCAAAAAAGTTACAGCGTCTCATCATTGCCTATTCAGCGTTAGGGATTTTGTCCATCGGTGCTCTCGTTGCTGCGATCGGTATTATTCCCCTTTACAATCGACTGAGAGAAGATACAGAGCGAAATTTTCAATTTTCCCTACGTACTCGCAGAAGGACTATTGATGAATTCCTCTTGCGAGCGCAGGATATCGCTTTACAAATTACCAGTCGCACCCGTGCCCGTCAAGTCTTAGAGGATTACAATCAAGGCAAAGTCCAACGAGAGGACATTCTCGCCTTTACAAGCCAAATTTTGACAGAGGCATTAACTAAAACCGATAATATCCGGGGTATTATTCGTCTCGATCGCCAAGGCCAATTGTTGGCACGAGTCGGGCGAGACATTCCGACTCAATCATGGAATATTCCACCCCTTGATTCTCCTCGAGCCGCCCTCAGCAATCCTTTTCAACGGCAGGGCAATTCTTATTTAGTTGTGAGCGCCCCTATTATCAATCCTCAATCCCGGGACCGAGTGGGAACGGATATCGTTCTATTTGATATTTCGAGTTTAGAACAAATTCTCCAACAAAATTCGGGGCTGGAGACAGAAGAACTAATTTTGGGGGCGATCGCCAACGATCGCCTGGAAATATTTTTTCCACAAAACGCAACAAACCTCAATCGTTCATCCGCATTAGAACAGATATTTCGTCAAGGAATAACCTCAGAAAACGCGGAATTTTTCAAGCGAGATCGCGATCGCGTGTTTGCCTTTGAACCTATCCTCGAAAGTCGTTGGGGTTTGGTCATCAAAATCGATCGTCAAGAATTATATGCTTCGGTCAATCAACAAGTTATGGCTGTCGCGATCGCGATCGTTTTTTGCTGTCTCTTGGGAACGGGAGGCACGATCGTCCTCTTGCGCCCTCTCACGGGAAAAGTAATCGTGCGGACGGATGAACTCGAGGAAAAAGTGCGTTCGAAAACTTTTGCCTTACAAGAGTTAAAACAGGCTCAAGTCCACCTAATTCAACAAGAAAAAATGGCAACATTAGGGCAATTAGTATCGGGAATTGCTCATGAAATCAATAATCCGATTAGTTTTATCTATGGAAATATTACTCATGCCGAGCAATATAATCGCGAGTTGTTTAACTTACTCGACCTTTATCAAAAGTATTATCCCCATCCGGAACGGGAAATTACCGAAGAGTTAGAAACAATAGAATTAGATTTCCTGAAAAAAGATCTGGCCGATCTTTTAAGATCCATGGAATCCGGTGCCGATCGCATTCAAAAAATTGTGCTCTCTCTGCGCAATTTTTCTCGCCTTGATGAAGCCGATCTTAAAACCGTCGATATTCATGAAGGAATTCGAAGTACGTTAACGATCGTGCAACACCGCTTGCAAGAAACTGGAAATCGCCCGGAAATCAAAGTCATAACGAACTATGGCGAGTTACCACCCATCTCGTGTTATCCCGGACTGCTCAATCAAGTATTCCTGCATTTACTAGGTAATGCGATCGAGGCCATTGAAGAGAAAAATAACCAAGGAGTCGAAAAAATAGCGGGAGAAATTAAAATTCGCACGGCAACTCTCGGCGATCGTCATATTACCATCCAGATTGCCGATAATGGAATTGGTATGACAGAAGAAACCCGCAAGTATCTATTTGAACCATTTTTTACGACCAAAATAGTCGGCAAAGGGACGGGATTGGGTTTGCCGATTTCTCATTCAATTATCGAAGAAAAACACAACGGTACATTACGCTGTGATTCCCAATGGGGAGAAGGAACAAACTTTACCATCGAAATTCCGTTGCAACTTCAGAGCCATTTCCCAGCGATCGCAGCAAGTTCCCTGCAATCCCATAACAAACAATAAAAATAACTCTCCTAAAGGGTAAGAGAGTCATTTTTTAATGCAATTTTGTTAAATAAATTAAACCTTAAAGCACGCCAAGGTTAGCCAATCCTAAGATAGCGCCAAACCCAATAACGTGTCCAAAGCTGGTGGTTGCCAGCAAACCGGGTAAACCCATACCTCCAAACATAGGAGAGGCAGGGAGTGCGGGACCTTCGCTGGGTTTTTGCATGGTTGCTTTACCAAAGGCGATCGCCAAGATATTGCAGAGAACCATCACTGCTCCTACTTTAGGATTCCAAGCCACAGTGCTGGGAACAGCAGCAGCCAATAACATTAAATTAGTCAATTTCCGTTTTCCTCAATGAATTCTTTAGTCATTTTTATCTCAAAATTGGCAACTGTTGTTATCTCTTCGTTACAATCCTTCACATTTTCTTAATTTTTGCCCGATGGCAACCTCTGGATTCCGCCAGAAGGAGTGGTTACAATAATGGCGATCGCTCCTACGGTAATCACGATGGCAACTGACACGAACTCGAAACTCAACCCCCATCATGTTGTTATTGTTGGTGGAGGGTTTGGGGGTCTTTACGCTGCGAAAGCCTTGGGTAAGGCAGCTGTTAAAGTTACCCTCATTGACAAACGCAATTTTCATCTTTTTCAACCCCTTCTCTATCAAGTGGCGACGGCAAGTTTATCGCCTGCGGAGATTGCCTCACCTTTGCGTTTGGTTTTGCGGGAGAATAAAAACACGCAAGTATTGCTCGATGAGGTAATGGATATCAATCCCGAAGCCAAAAGCATAACGTTAAAAGAACGAGAACTGAGCTACGATACCTTAGTCGTGGCAACGGGAGTCAGCCATCACTATTTCGGGAACGACAACTGGCAAGATCGCGCCCCCGGATTAAAAACGGTAGAAGATGCCTTAGAGATTCGCCGTCGCATTTTATCGGCGTTTGAGGGGGCAGAAAAGGAAAGCGATCGCGCCAAGCGTCAAGCCTTATTAACCTTTGCCATTGTCGGCGGCGGACCGACGGGAGTAGAATTAGCCGGGGCGATCGCGGAAATTGCCCACAGCGCCCTGAAAAATGACTTTCGCAGCATCGACACCACAGAAACCAAAATCCTCTTGATTGAGGGAATGGAGCGCATTTTACCCGCCTATCCGCCGGAATTATCGGCCAAAGCGGAAGCCTCTCTCCGTCGTTTGGGGGTCACGATTTGCACCAATACCTTTGTAACGAACCTTTCGGAAGATTGGGTGACAGTGCGTCAGGGGGAAACAGAGGAACAGATTGCCGCGCAAACGGTAATTTGGGCAGCAGGTGTTAAAGCGTCAAAAATGGGACAGGTGTTGCGCGATCGCGCGGATGCAGGGTTAGATCGGGCAGGTCGGGTTATGGTTGAGCCGGATTTAAGTATCAAAAAATATTCTGATATTTATGTTATTGGCGATTTGGCACATTATGCTCATCAGGGCGATCGGCCTTTACCCGGAATTGCTCCCGTTGCCATGCAGCAAGGCAGTTATATTGCAAAAGCCATTCAAGCAAAATTAAAGGGGAATAGTATTTCAGCTTTCCGTTATGTCGATACGGGAAAATTAGCGGTGATCGGTCAAAATTCTGCGGTTGTAGATTTGGGATACGTGCGTTTATCGGGATTCTTGGCATGGTTGATTTGGGTATTCGCTCATATTTACTATTTAATTGAATTTGATAATAAGTTGGTGGTGATGGTGCAATGGGGATGGAATTATTTTACACGCGGACGAGGGGCAAGGTTAATTACAGGGGAAGGGTTGTTGCGATCGCTTTCCTTAGAAATTGAGAATAAGCATTAGGGAAAAATTGCAATTTAAAGGGAATGTAGGGAGTGCGATCGTGCTTTCTATTTTGAGGTATAATTAAAGGTCAGAGTTTTAGCGAGTTCTGTCTTATGCTAAAGAGCCTCAAAATAGAAAATTTTCGTCGCTTCAAATTATTTGAACTTGAAGATTTAGGGAGAGTGAATCTTCTTGTTGGCATGAATAATAGCGGAAAAACTTCAATTCTAGAAGCAATTCAGTTATTGCGATCGCAAAATCTACAATCACTGGTACAATCCTTAAGAGCACGAGGAGAATATACTTTTATTGATGACGATCAAATCCATACAAGGGATATAGAATATGATATTTGTCATCTTTTTTGTGGGCACGAAATTGATTCGCAGAATAAATGCTTGATTTCTTCTATCGATTTATCTCAAAGAAAAGAAAAATTAAGTTTATCAGTCTCAGAATCTTTAGAATCTAACGCATCCGATCCTGATGTCGAATTGGATTTCGAAATATCTGGTACTTCTAATCAGATTATTAGGTTGGAAAACTTTAGAGAATTGATATTCAATATTGACTGGATTGGAGAACAAATCTCAAGACAATTTAAAATACCTCTATCGACTAATGGAGGGCTTAGAAGTAGAGATTTGTTGAGAAATATAAATCGTTTTTCAAGATCAAGAATTGAACAAGAAACAAATGAAAAGAGATTAATATCTAAAATTCAGTTCCTTTCATCATCATCTTTGCAGGTAGAAGAAATGAAAAAACTGTTCGATCAAATTTCCTTAATGCCTGAAGAAGGTTTAATTTATGATGCGTTGCAAACAATTGAACCAACAATCCAACGAATTGTAACGGTAGGAGAAGCGCGAAATTTAAGTTCCCGTGGAGGATTTTTTGTTCGACTTTCAGATAGCGATCGCCGTATTCCTCTTGGAAGTTTGGGAGATGGGATTTGGAGGATGTTAGGATTAACATTAGCACTAATCAACGCAAAAGGAGGGATTTTGCTCGTTGATGAAATTGATACGGGTTTGCATTTTACCGCTTTATCCGATATGTGGAAACTAATCTGGACAATGGCAAAACAACTAGATGTGCAGGTTTTTGCAACAACGCATAGTGGCGACTGTTGGCAGAGTTTAGCCAGTATTGCCAGTTTAGAAGAAACGGAACAGGATGGTATTACCATTCAACGTATCGAAAAAGACAAACAAAAAACAGTTATCTTTCCTCGCGAGGGAATTGTTATTGCTGCTGAAGATGAGATAGAGGTACGTTAAATATGGTTAGTAAAAATCATCCAAGGATTCTAATTGTTGAAGGTGCTGAGGATAAGCGTGTTATTCCTGAATTGATAGAAAAGAATGGTATAATTTGGGAAGACAAAAATCTTCCCAAAAATGTCCCTGTGTTTATTAAAGAATATGGTGGCTATAAAAATATTACAAGAGATCGCGTTTACTTTGCCCTGCAACAATCTGGCTTAAAATCATTGGGAATAATAGTTGATGCAGATTCGGAATTATCAGATCGGTGGCAATCAGTTCGAGATAATCTGTGTGAGCCATTAATGCCAGATTTTCCCAAAGAACTCCCAGAGACGGGATTAATTCATACTGCTCCAAATGGTGTAAAATTTGGCGTATGGATTATGCCAGATAATCAAAATCGAGGAATGTTAGAAACTTTTTTAACTTATCTCATTCCCAATACTGGTGAACCGATTTGGGATTATGCTAAAGAAGCAACGCAAGAGGCTACAAATAAAGGTGCGCCTTTTATCGAAAAGCATACCGATAAAGCGAATATTCATACATGGTTAGCTTGGCAGGATGAACCGGGAAATCAACTACATGATGCAGTTAAATTCAAAATATTTGAACCCACCCATCTCAAAGCGCAGGTTTTCGTAAATTGGTTTAAAACTTTGTACGATCTGTGAAACTAATATCAAATCCGGTTAATTGTCCGAACTTAAGGTTTTCCTGCACGATTCTTCTTCCCCTGCTCCCTCTGCTCCCCCACCGGGAAGTATGATGATTCAAGCGGATTTGATATAATCTACACGGCTATGGGTTCGCGGAATTGTCCGGTATTTCTCAGCGCATCCAAGAAGGCAAAAACTGCAGGGGGATGCAGGGTATTTTCTAAAATGGAGGCTCCCAACGTGCGGGAGAGAGGACAGGGTAAGTGACAAATTTTAACCCCTGTCGGGATGGGTTCTGCTGCCATGCGGGGTAAGATCGTTGCTCCTAACCCGCGCATGACCATCGCGATCGCAGTAGAATCTTCCTGAATTTCGTAAGCAATTTCGATCGGGACTTCCGACTGTTGCAAGCATTTGCGAATTCTAGCGCTGCAACTGCTATGACGGGAGAGAATCAAAGGGTAGGAGGCGAGTTGAACCCAAGAGAGTTGCCCTTTCTCTCGGGCGCGAGGGGGAAGTAGGGCGATATATTCATCTTCGACGATCGCCCAATTGGAAAAGCCTTCTCCCATTAAACATTCTGCTAATCCTACATCTGCCTCCCGTTGGCGTAGTGCCTGTTCGATAGCGTGAATCTCTCCATGTTCGGCGATCTCGATTTGAATATTGGGAAAATGGCGATGCAGGCGGGCGATCGCGGCGGGTAATAGGTGAGTTGCAACGCTGCGAAAGGCGGCAATGCGAACCAGTCCCCCATCTAAACCTTTATCCCGATTCGCTTCTCGGGCGATTACCTCCAATAAGTTCAAAATATGCCTTGCTTGCGCAACAATGCGATCGCCCACAGGAGTCACTCTCGCCCCCTGTCGTCCCCGTTTAACCAATTGCACCCCCAATTCTTCCTCGAGTTGGGCGATCGCGTGACTGACTGTCGATTGCGATAAATCTAATTCGAGAGCAGCCGCACTAAAATTACTACAGTCCGCAACGGCAACAAGGGCACGGAGTTGCGAGATTTTTAACTTGTAAGGATTGATAGCACTCATGGGAGTCGAGAGAAGAGTAAAGGGTAAGGATTTGAAGCCGAACAACTGGTGACTGGTGACTGGTGACTGAATAATGACTGGTGACTGAATAATCTATCTATCGATTTTATCGATAGAAAATATCTATGACATGCGTTGAATATTAAGTTTTGCGATTGATACAGTGAAATTGTCAAAAGAAAGCGTTAGAGCGAGCAGTCAATCATGACAAACTATAGCATTCGCACGGCACAAGAAAAACTAGAGCGCATTTACAATCTTAACGAATCCAAATCTGCGCGATCGCTGAAATTTCCCGCAGGATTTAAACAGTTTCTCAATAACTTCTTTGCGTTCTTATCCGCTAGTGAAGAACCTCGGGTACGAGTACACCGCGATCGCTCTGGTCAAGAAGTCTACTACGCTTACGACCCCGTAACAAGTTCTTCATTTTCCAGTACCGAAGAAACAGAATTAAGACGCTGGTTGGAAGAACGTTACTATCGTTAAAAAGAAATGTTAGTGCAAGCCAGAACTTAGAGAGCGTTTGGGTTAGATTGATTCCGAATTAACGCGAAAACCCGAACGCTCTTATCTTGATAATGAATTGAACAACTATAGCAAGTCCATTTGAGTTGTAAACAAATCGATGCCTAAAAAATTTTCATATTCAGGTGTGGAACTGGCATCCTGCCAGTGTTTTAGAAAATCAGAAACAGGCTGGAAGCCCGTTCCACTCGTTGACCTTCATTTAGGTTTGTTATAGCGATCGCTTCTGCCATCGTACCAAGAAGTATAATTATCATTTAAGAATTGAACGAGCAATTTTCCCACTCTTGAATTCTTTTACGAACGCGATCGCGCAAATTCGGATCGAGTGCGTCAAACCATTCGATTTCTGGATAGGCGCGAAACCAAGTACGCTGACGTTTGGCAAATTGGCGGGTGTGCAATACGATTAAATCTTTCGCTTCTTCGAGGGAAATTTCTCCTTCAATATATTGTTTGATTTCTGCATAACCCAATGTTTTCAATAGGGGTAAATTCCAGCCGTATTTGTTCCCCAATTTCTCAACCTCGGCAACAAATCCCCTTTCTATCATTTGTTCGGTTCGTCGCGTAATTCTCTCCCCGAGCCGATCGCGATCGCAGTCCAAACCAATTTGTAAAATTGGATAGTTGGGGGGATTTTCTCCTTGTTGGCTGGAAATAGGTTTTCCGGTGACATAAAATACTTCTAAAGCTCTGAGGGTACGGGTGTTGTCGTTGGGATGAATCTTTTCAGCAGCGATCGCATCGACTTGGCACAAAAATTGATAGAGTTGAGCCTGTCCTAAACTTGCTAGATTCTCTCGCAGTTGAGGATGAGGGGAAACTCGCGGAATTTTTAACCCTTTCGCGATCGCTTTCAGATAAAGTCCGGTTCCACCCACGAGAAAAGGAATTTTTTGGGATTGAGAGATCGCTTCTCCTGCTTGCTCTTGATATTCAGCGAGAGTTAGGGTTTCCCTCGGATCGCAAATATCGATTAAATAGTGGGGAACGAGTTCCCTTTCTGCTAGAGTGGGCTTTGCTGTACCGATATCGAACTCTCGATACACTTGCCGAGAATCCGCACTAATGATGGCAGAGTTGCGATCGCAGGCCAAAGATAGCGCCAAACCCGATTTTCCCGTCGCCGTCGCACCGCAAATAATAATTAAACCGTTTCTGAGAGAGTGTTGGTCAATCAGATCGTTGGCTTCTAGAGATTGCCTGAATTGCGCGGCGGTTTCTGGTAGAGATGCGGACATTCTTTCATCCATTGCGCGTACAAAAACAGCATAATGAAATATGCCCATCTCCAGCAAATCTCAGTACCTTAAAATCATCAAAATATGGCTAGATCGAGTCAACCCGAACCCCCTCATCCTCATCGAGGCTTGCGCCAACGTGAATTATGCGAATATTTGGGCATGAACTATCGCGAAGTTGCTCGGACAGCCCGAGAATTAGGACTCAGTACCCATGTCTGCGTACAACAACAAACGGGTTGGATATTGCGAGAGGAACTGTATTATCCTCCCGAAAACACTACATCTGAAGACGCAGCATCTGAAGAAACAACATTCTAATACCTGCCTCATACTGGCAAGTTAACTTCAAAAATAGAGCCTTGGGGTTGATTATTTTTAACGCGAATATTTCCGCCGTGGGCTTCTGCTACCATTTTGCAAAAGGCTAAGCCCAAACCAATTTGCGAAATATCTGCCATGGGCGTTCCGACTTCATATTTTTCAAAAATCTTTTGCTGTAAGGCGGCAGGAACTCCGCCCCCCGAGTCGATGGTTTGAATTTGAACACTACTGGAATCAAGTAATTCGATCGCGATGATAATTTCGCTATTATTGGGAGAAAACTTGACGGCATTGGAGAGCAGATTATCCAGTAAGCGGCGGATTAGAGCCGAATCTACGGAAATTTTACACTCGGATTCTCGGCCAAAATGAGAGACCAGCACTTGATTTTTTTGCGCGGCGATCGCTTCAAAATTCGCGATCGCCGAATGGATGAGGGCGCAAAGATCCACTTCCGCCCGCTTGAGACAAATTTTTCCCGATTCAATTAAAGAAATCGTCAGCAAATCGTCAATCAAGCCCCGCAACATTTGGGCAGAAGTATCCATGCGATCGAGAAGTTCGCCAACCTGTTCTGTGTTGAAAGATTGGACGCTCCTCATCAATTCTAAATTCATTAGAACCCCCATCAAAGGATTGCGTAAATCGTGAACGATCATGTTCACCATATCTTCCCGCAACTGGAGTAAAGTTTGTAGGTTCTCGTATTGGTATTTGATGCGTAATAGGGATTGAATTCTCCCTCGCAATTCAAACCGATTGACGGGTTTGCTAATAAAATCATCGGCACCGGCACTCAAACAGCGAGCCAACTCTTTCTTCTCGGTCAAAGCCGTGACCATAATCACGGGAATCGACTGCCAGCGAGGATCGGCTTTAACGATCTGGCAAACCTCTAAGCCATTCATCCCCGGCATCATGACATCTAACAAAATGAGATCCGGGGGTAAAATATCGAGAAAAGCAAGCCCCTCTTGACCGCTTGCCGCATAATACAGTTCCCAGTCTCTCTCATTTAAGAGCGTTTCGATGACATCAAAATTATCGGGTTCGTCGTCAACAATCAAAATCAAGGGTGTCTTCATCGGTTTTGCTCCCGGGAGGCTAAAAGTTGTTGCAAGACGGTCACTAATTGCTGGAGTTTAACGGGTTTGCTGAGATAATCATCGGCACCGGCAGCCAGACAGCGATCGCGATCGCCGGGCATGGCGAGGGCAGTCAGGGCGATAATGGGGATCTTCGCCAATTCGCGATCGCCCCGGATATTTTTAATGGCTTCAAATCCATCCATTTCGGGCATTTGAATGTCCATGAGAATTAAATCCGGGCGTTCCTCTCGTGCCCGGGCGATCGCCTCCAATCCATTTTTAGCTACGATAATACGAAATCCTTTGGCTCTGAGGTAACTTGAAACCGTAATAATATTAGCTCTGTTATCTTCAGCCAGCAAGATAAGGGGAGATTCTCTATCTAAACATCCATCAAACTTAATCGAGTTCGAGTGGCTATCTTGAGATCTCGCAGCAGAAAGGTTCGTATTCGCGCGGGGAAGCCCAACCGTAAAACAACTGCCCGTTCCCACCTCGCTTGAAACACCGATTTCTCCGCCATGCAATTCGATAATGCGCTTGACTAGAGCCAATCCCAAACCCGTCCCGGTATATTGGCGATTGAGAGTGCTATCGATTTGGACGAAGGGTTGAAAGAGTGCTTCCAGATTTTGGGAAGCAATGCCAATACCGGTATCGATGACCGCAAGGTACAGGTACGGTCTCGCTGTTTCTTCTGTTCGTCTCGGATCGCTATCGAGAGTCGCGCGATAGCTTTGCATCCAAGTTACGCCAGCCAGATGGGAAGGAGCAATCCAGCGATCGCTTACCTTGAGGGTCACACGCCCGCCTTCTGGGGTAAACTTAACGGCATTTGAGAGCAAATTGATTAAAACTTGACGAACGCACCGTTCATCTACAAATAAATTCGGTAGATCGGAACAGAGATCGATTTCGACTTGGATGCGTTTTTTCAGAGCCTGCTGTTTGATAAAAGCCAAACTGGAACGACAGAGGGGAGCTACCGCCGTTGGCGCGATTTCGAGTTCGAGTTGTCCCGATTCGATTTTTGCCAGATCGAGGATATCGTTAATGAGTTCTAATAAGTAATTCCCGCTTTGCTTGATGGTTTGCAAGGCTTTGATTTGTTGGGCGTTCACCTCGCCAAAAATGCCCTCGTGCAGTCCTTCCGTCATACCGAAAATGGCATTGAGGGGGGTGCGGAGTTCGTGGCTCATATTGGCGAGGAATTCGTCTTTGAGGCGAGTGGCCCGGGCGAGTTCTTCGTTGGAGACGGCGAGTTGCTGGTTGCGTTCGGTGAGTTGCTGTTGGGCGTGCTGTCGTTCTTGGAGTTCTTGTTGCAACTGTTCGTAGAGATTGGCTTGCTGAATGGCGATCGCGATTTGGTTGGCCAGTTGATGGGTAAAATCGATTTCCGCTTGCTGCCAGTGGCGCTCCTTTGTGCATTGATGAACGCAGAGCAACCCCCACAACTCATCGCCGCAAGGGAGAGGCATAATCATGCAGGCCATAACGTTGAGGGCGGCCAGCATGTTAACGTGACAGGGATTCAAATTGCTATGGTAAATATTGTCGGCCACAAGAAAGCGATCGCGAAGGTACAGTTGAGCGTAGTTCATTCCGAAACAGTCATCCTTGACGGCAATCCCGACCACCGAGCCAAAAACAGCGCTTGCGGATTCGGCTGCGAATTCTCCTTGAGTGCACTCATAACCGGGATAGAACTTAAAAATCCCGACGCGATCGGCTTGCAGTACCGCGCGAATTTCTTGACAAGCCGTATCGAAAATGGTTTGCAGATCTAGGGATTGACGGATTTTTTCGGCAATTTCTCGCAGCAGTTTTTCTCGCCCTGCCTGTTGGAGGATAATGCGATCGCTTTCTTTGCGATCGCTGATATTCATATTGAAGCCAATGACTCGGAGGGGTCGATCTTCCTCGTCCCATTCAATGACTTGCCCGGAGCAGATCGCCCAAACCGTAGAGCCGTCTTTATGGCGATAGCGGACTTCATTGTAAAAGGGAATCTGACCCCGACTGCGGACGTGGCGATCGAAACAGTTGAGGACGGCGGGCAAATCTTCCGGGAAAATCCGATCTTGCCAGCTTTCTGGGGTATTGGGCAATTCTTCGTCGTCGTAGCCGAACATCCGCTTAAAACTGGGACTGAGATAGGCTCGTTCCTCAGCGATGTGCCAATCCCAATAACCGGCCAGGATGATATCGAATAACCGCTCGAGTAGCTTGAGTTCGAGGCGAATTCGCTTGGCTTGCAGGCGTTCGGCCTCCGCTTCCTTGCGATCGCTGATATCGGTCATGGTGCCCACATAGCCGATAATGCGTCCCCAGGCATCTCGTTCGGGAACTGACTGGGTGTAGACCCACTTCACCGTACCGTCGGGATGTTGGAAGCGGTATTCGAGGAGAAAGGGGCGATTTTCCTCCACGGCTCGTTCCCAAGTAGCAATGACTCGCTGGCGATCTTCGGGATGCAGTCCTTCTTGCCATCCCGTTCCCAAGGCCGCTTCCTCGCTCAGGCCGCTAATTTCGCAGCAGCGATCGTTGACGTAAACTCCTTGTCCCGTGGCATTGTGGCGAAAAATTCCCACGGGAACGGCGGCTACCAAGCTGGCGTAACGTCCCTCGCTTTCCCGCAGTTGCGCTTCGGCTTGCTGGCGTTCTTGCAATTCGGCTTGTAGTTGTTGATGAGTGGTGGCTTGCTGGAGGGCGAGCGCCAGTTGTACCGCCAATGCTTGCAACAGTTCCACTTCTTCCGTCTGCCAGTCCCGGGGGTGTTGGCTTTCGCTGACATGGAGCAAGCCCCATAACGCCTCGCCGCAGAGCAGGGGCAGCAAAATTTTGGCTCGCACCTGCAAGCGCACCAGCATTTCTCGGTGACAATCCGACATGGGGGTGGTGTAAATATCCGAGACAATGCGAATGCGCTCTTGGCGATAGCGTTCGACCTCCTCTGCCCGAAAATAATCATCATCGAATCGCTCTCCCATTAGGGAAAACGAAGAATCCGTCGATTCGGCAACAACAACGCTGCTGCCATCTTCTGCAAACTGCCAAATCGTAACGCGATCGCAAGCCAAAACTTGGCGGATTTTTGCCGTAGTTATTTCTAAAATTTTTTGCAGGCTTAAAGACGAACGGATTTGCGTAGCCAGTTCTGCCAGCAATTTTTCGCGTTTGACCTGTCGTTCGAGTTCGGCGGTGCGATTTTCCAACAGAGCCACCCGTTCTTTTTCCAAGCGCTTGACTTTGGCTTCCAAGAACTCTGTCACTTTGTAAAGTTCTAGGGGTTCGAGTACCTGCAACAAGCTCGTTTGGGTGACAATGCCCGCCAATTCTCCTTGTTTGCCCGCAACGACGACCCGACGAATACAATACTGTTCCATCATCTCTTGGACTTGCAACAGGGATTCGTCAGGAGAAACGGCAAATACGGGGGCACTCATCACGGTCTCGGCCCGATAGGTTTCCAGGTTCAAATTCAACGCTCGAAACTGCACTAAATCCCGTTCTGTCAAAATTCCGATGGGGATTTTATGAAGATTATCGGCGTTGCCTCGAGATTCGACGATAACGACGGAACTGACGCGATGCTCGGCCATTTGCTTGGCGATCGCCAAAATGGAGGTATCCGGAGAAGCACAAATAACCGCTCTCGCCATCACTTCTGAAACCAGACGCAGCCGCAGGAGATCCGTCGGTCGCGAGATTTGTCGCAAACTTTCATGGGTAATGAGTCCCGTCAGACAATCGCGATCGTCGAGGACGGGTAAATGGCGAATGCCATACTGTCCCAGTAAATTAATGGCAAAAAATAAATCCGTGAAGGCAGACTCGCGCAGGGTCACGATCGGATGGATCGCGACCTCTCGAATAAGCAAACGTTCGAGGGATCGACCTTCCGCACTCAAGCGAACGACATCCCGTTCTGTCAAAATGCCGACGACTTTTCCAGACTCGACGACAAGGACGCAACTCGATCGCGCCTCTAAGCGAACGTTATCTAAATGCGTGTCGGCCGTGCGAGTCGCGTTACAGCGCAAGCGCACGCCGCTCATTTCGGCGATCGCTGTCATCACCGTTGTTTCGGGAGAAACCACGAGGGGATCGCGCACGATCGCTAATTCGAGTTCTGCGTTGGTGAGAGCGGGGACGGAAAGGGCCATGAGTCGTTCGAGAGGTTCTTACTCATTATCCCCAAAATTTCTAAATTCCCCCAACAAAACGCCCCGAACTAAAGACCCCCTCGGGATCGAATTTCTGTTGGATTTGCCGCATTAAGGTCAGCGCATTGCCCGGATATCCCCAAGGATCGATCGCTTTTTTTATGGCGATCGGCGCTTCCAGGAGGGTCAAAAATCCCTTTCCCTGCTGACAAATCCTTCTCAATTTCTCGATCGCTTCCAACTGGCGATCGCCTTGCAAGCGAAGATAACCCAAGCCGCTTCCGCCATGAATGAATCCCCAACTTTCCCCGGGGGCAATGCGGTCTAGTTCTTGTAATAATGCAACAGCTCGAGCGGGAAGAATGCCGACTTTGGCCACGATCTCCTCGGAATTGGTACGAATCCGCGTCAGATCCCGAACCCTCGGCCAAATTTCGCGATCGCCCAATGCGGCGTTCGTTGTATTGTCTGCGATCGTCAATCCGGCCTGTCGTCCCCAGTTCGCGATTTGTTCTCGTTGTTCTGTCACGCTCTCCGGTATGCTTGCAAACTGCACGACCAGACCTATCTCTCCTTCCGTGTCTAGGGCTTGCAGAAGACTGCCAGACAGCAGATCGATGCGCACGGGAGCGAGAGCGGAATTTAAAATTATCAGAGAGACCGAAGCAATGTTTGCCGCCTCTCCAGTCAATAAAATCGTTCCTGAAGTTTCCGGTAAGGGATAGGTGCGAAAGGTTAATTGGGAAATCATACTCAAACTGCCATAAGAACCGGAGAACAACTTCATCAAGTCATATCCCGCGACATTTTTGACCACTCGTCCCCCCGCTTTTGCAATTTTGCCATCCCCCCGCACAAAGGAGAGTCCCAACAATAAATCTCGCACGCCGCCATATCGATGCCGCCAACTTCCTGAATCTGCCGTGGCGACAATGCCCCCCAATGTCGCATTTTCGGGGTAAGCGGGATCGAGGGGTAAAAATTGCCCGGTGGGTTGCAAAGCCGCCTGTAAATCCGTTAACTTGACTCCAGCTTCGACAGTAACGGTTAAATCCCCCACGGCATGGTCGAGAATGCGATCGAGTTTGCGCGTGCTAATCAGGAGTCGTGCATCCCGTGCCAGTCCTCCCCAAGCGAGCTTGCTCCCATTACCAAAAGGGATTATCGTCCACTGTTTTTCGGCGGCGAGGGCAATAACTTCTGCAAGTTGCTCGCTAGATTTAGGAAAAACGGCATCAATTGAAGATAAATTGAGATCGTGGAGTTTTGTTTGCAAGTCTCCTTCGAGTTTCTCCCTCGATACCCACTCAATCCCATTGAGTTTTTCTAAAGTTGCAGCAATCTCTCGCGCCATACATTCGTTTTCATAACAGTAGCATTATCTTATCATTGGTGTTCTCCCCTACCTAAAGGCAGCAGAATTCATCTTTTCTCCATCTTCGGGTGGGACTGTTTCCTCAACCAAGAGGATATTCAGGGTGATGGGCTTGAGGGCTTTGTTGAGATGATGCTGAGGCACTTCTAGAGTCAAGGCCATTGCTCGCACTTGCTCCCTAGCTGTCCGTTCGGGACGCTCTCGGTTGCGTCGGACTTGGACTTCACCGATGACGGTCGCTTGCCTTTCGTTCACTTCTTAGGCTGTCCAATCTCTTATTTCGGTTTCCTAAGTTCTATACTAGCTATTATACCCCCTTTCCCTCTCTGTGTCTACCTTTTAGCGACTTTTGCCTAATGGGTAGCTTATTAAGGGGAATTTAGGGGGATCCGATCGATCGCTAGAAAGTTGAGTTGAATTAGAGAAAATCTGCTGATAGTGGCACAAGAACATCCCCTTGCAATTACTTTTTCTTTTTCTTTTTTTCTTTCACCCAATACATTGTGGTTTGTTTTGGGGTTTTCCGCAAGGTAAAATGGCAGAAAAGCGGATGAACGCTTCCCCGACGCTCTCCTACAGTTAGAGAAGAAACCTCAATCACTAAAAGCAAAGTAAAGCGCTTTTTGTCTTTTACCGCTTCAAATAAATCCTTACTTTTAAATAATGGCGAAGTAACGACAAGTTCTCCCTGTTCGTTTGATTGTAAGACGCTTTCTACTGTTAGTTCTGCTTCCAGTTTTTGAGTGGGTGGTAGCAAACTAAAAGTTTGTCCTTGGGACAGGGAGGACAGTCCCGGAACAATCCGGACGATACGCTGAGAACCATCTTCGAAGTCGGCCAGACTGCACCGTTCCCAGTCAACATAAATAGTGTGAACATTGGTTTTATTCGATATTTCAACAACCAATGTTTTTAATTCGTGGGGCTTATAGTATTTCTTGAACTTGAAACCGATCGCGATCGCATCCTGCAACTGCTGTAACTGTAGCTGTTCGTTCAAAGAAGCACTATCGAGATCGACGCTAATAAACTCATCTAAATCCAACCACATCTGATAGAAAACACGGGCTACAATAATTAAATAAACGACCAGAACGAGCAACCCAAACATTCTTAACTGGTGACTGGTGACTGGTGACTGGTGACTGATTTCAACGCTTCTTGTTGGGCGATGAGTAAGTCCTGAATGCCTTCTTGGGCAACATCCATAATGGAGTTGAGACGATCGCGATTGAAACTGCCCGATTCGGCAGTCCCTTGTACTTCGATAATATCTAAATTGCCCGTCATGACCACATTAAAATCCACATCAGCCCTAACATCTTCGAGATAGTTCAAATCTAAAAATACTTCTCCTTCAATCAAGCCCACGGAAACTGCCGCGACGGGATGACAAATCGGAGATTTTTCGATCTCTCCTTTTTCGATCAGCGTTTGCAACGCCAAAACAAGAGCGACATAACCCCCAGTAATTGAAGTCGTGCGCGTTCCCGCATCGGCTTGGAGAACGTCGGCATCGATGGTAATCGTGCGCTCTCCTAACATCTCCAAATTGAGAGAGGCTCGGAGACTGCGACCGATCAGCCGTTGAATTTCTTGGGTGCGTCCGGATAGTTTGAGTACCTCCCGTGCCTGTCGTTGGGGCGTGGAACTGGGCAACATCCGATATTCTGCCGTCAGCCAACCGCGATCGCTGCCCACCAGAAATTTCGGCACTCCGGGGGAAATACTCGCCGTACAGAGAACTTTTGTCTGACCGCAATGTGCTAAAACCGATCCGGCTGCAAAACTGGTGAAATGGCGTTCAAATTTGATAGGGCGCAATTGGTTGGGAGCGCGATCGTCGGGACGTTGCCAAGGCATAATTATTCAGATCGATCTGTATCATTTCATCCAGCATAAGTGCCAAATGGGGTTTTTTCGATCCAGATTTAGGTTTTCGCAAGATTTCCACTCTGTTTGGAATTGCAAATTGATGTTTTTTCGTGAAAGTCGGCCTCAATAAATGAGATTAAATGCGAATACGGTCAAATATAGAGCGATCGCGTTATTTTGGTGTTGAAATACACCGTCCGTAGGGGTCTGAGAAACGCTAGAACCTGTATTTTTTCGTAGACCCGGCCGGAAGCGATGTCCTGACTGGGTTTTGATGGTTTTTAACGAGCAATAATTGAGAATTGGCCTCAATTATTTGGCGTTTGGCTTGACCCCCCCCAGAAATGGGGTGCTAGAATACAGTCACAGTACGGGTTCTAGATCGGTACTCTTCCGACTTCTTTGAAAGTCAAACGTATGGAAACTTTGTAGGTAACATCTAAACCTTCTTGAGAGGCCTCCCAATCTTCCGACTTCTTTGCAAGTCAAACGTATAGAAGCAAGCCATTATGCTAACAATGGCTTGCTTCTTCAAAAAACTTTTGACTTCTTCGTTACTATTTAAGCTGTCGTAAAATTGCTGCTTCCACTTCAGACGGCGTGTTTTTCCCATCAATGGTGAGGAGTCGGCCGCGACGGGCATAGTATTCCAGAATAGGAGTCGTGCGCTCTTGAAACTCTTTGATGCGTCGTTGTAAAATCTCGCGGGTATCGTCAGGGCGACCTCGAGCCAAAGATCGTTCTAGAGAAACTTCCGGATCGAGTTTGAGATAAATTGCCCCATCTAGATCTTGCTTGAAATCTTCAAGGAGAAATTCTAATTCCTCGGCTTGAAAGGCAGTACGGGGATAGCCCTCTAGCAACCAGCCCTTGCTAACATCATCTTGTAACAAGCGCAGGCGCATAAATTGAATCATAATCTCGTCGGGAACGAGGTCACCGTTTTCGACATAGGATTTAGCCTTCACGCCAATGAACGTGTTTTTGGCGATCGCATCCCGTAAAATTTCCCCCACGGAAATCCCCGGCATATTTAGCGTTTGGCTCAATCGTCGCAATTGCGTCCCTTTCCCGGAGCCGGGTCCTCCCAACATAACCAATCTCACCGCATTTTCTCCTGTGCTTCTATCGATCCTAGGATATCGTTATTTTTGGTCAACATTGGGTCAAATATAGGACAATCAATTAAATAAAGAATGGCGATCGCCCCTCAGAGGTTATGTTATCGATACGCTTGCAGTGGGGAGCAGTTATTGCACTCGGAATCGTTTCCATTTTTGCGCCCTCCCTTCGCGCTCAAACTTTGCCAGAAGAAGCGTTTCCGTCCGCTTCTCCCATGTCGCAAATTAATTTTGCGTCCGATTTACGGGATGTTTCGCCGACGGATTGGGCTTATCAAGCGCTAGAGGATCTGATTTCTCGCACCGATTGTTTGGCGGGATATCCCGATCGCACGTATCGAGGCACCTCCCCCCTGACTCGCTCCGAATTTGCGGCGGCGGTTAATGCCTGTTGGCTAAAAATGGAAGAATTCATAGCGCGGATGGGTGCGGACTCAATTTCTAGCGCAGATTGGCAGGCGATCGCGCAACTCGTGCAGGAGTTTAATCGGGACATTGCCCTATTGCGAGGGCGTACAGACGGTTTAGAGGCGCGGGTGCGGGAGTTAGAAGCGATGGTCTTTTCAACCACTGCAAAACTAACGGGAGAGGTCGTTTTTGCCTATAGCGAAGTTTTCGGCGCGAATAATGTAACGGATATTTTTCGCAGCAATATCGATGCGGATACCGAAGCAACCTTGCAATACCGATCGCGTTTGAATTTCGATGCCAGTTTTTACGGGCGCGATCGCCTGCGAACCCAAATTTCTGCCAGTAATGCCGTACCTCTGTTTGCTTCGGGCGGGGATACGGGGGGAACGAATGCGGCGAGTTTGCTTTCTTCTAACGATGGTCGCCTTGCTTTCGATACTTCAACAGTGAGCGAAAATACTAATTCTGTCTTTCTCGATCTCTTGAGTTATCGCTTTCCCCTCAGTCGAGATAGTGTGGTGCATATTTTTGCGACCGGGGGATCTCACTTTGATTATGCCAATACTTTAAATCCTTATTTAGACGATCGCAATGGTGGTAAGGGTGCGATTTCTCGTTTCGGCCAGCGCAATCCTATCTATGCGATCGGAGGCGATGGGGCGGGAATCGGTCTCAATCATCGTTTCGGGGACAATTTACAAGTCGATCTGGGCTATTTGGCGAATAATGCGAACGATCCCGACGCAGGTTTATTTAATAGTAATTATTCCCTGCTGGGGCAAGTCGTTTTCGGGTCTCCCGATTCTCTACAATTGGGATTAACCTACGTGCATAATTACAATAGCGCTAATTCCTTTCGTTTTGGGGGCAGTGGCGTGGCAACCGGGTCATTTTCCGCCAATCTCATTCCTCTCGCTTTAAATACCAATACCGGACGCTCTGACGATGTTTTCGATACGCCGACCGTTACCAATTCTTATGGATTGTCGTTATCTTATCCCCTCAGCGATCGCATAGCAATTTCAGCATGGGGCGGTTTAACCAAGGCTACTTTTCTAGAGTTTGGCGAGGGAGAGATTTGGAATTATGCGATCGCTTTGGCATTTCCCGATCTGGGAAAAGAAGGGAATTTAGGCGCGTTAATTTTTGGGGCAGAACCCACATTGAAAGGCGTGCGATCGCAGGGAAATCCAGTCTCTCTATTTGATCGCGATGAGGTGTGGCATTTAGAGGCATTCTATCGCTATCAAATTAGCGATCGTATTGCTTTAACTCCCGGTATTATTTGGCTGCCTGCACTCAATCAAAATTCGGGTAATGACGATGCGTTTATTTTTAGCTTACAAACCCATTTTGAGCTTTAATAGAGTATGATCGACGATGTTCAACACCCTCGATAAATTCAACAAATTACAAGCGATCGCAAATGAGTTTACAAGATTGGCTATGGATTCCCAATAAAAGTATAGGAATCATTGATTTTGAAACTCCTATACAGTTATATATTGGCGTATAGAAGGAATACGTGCAAAATCGGACATCCTGTAAAGTTGTGTAACAAATCCATGGATATATACAGCCCAGCCCTGTATATATCGAACGGAGAAATTAACAACAAGACACTACAAAGGAACGCCGACTATGGCCAGAAAGTCC
>JBCCVR010000100.1:0-26431 GCA_039194995.1 Cyanobacteria bacterium P01_E01_bin.42
ACCGCTATGCTCTGATTATGGAAGACTTTGGCGGTATTTCTTTAGACGAAGCCAGAGGGAACGGACAATTCTCATCTCTGACCATTCCTCAATTTCTTCAGATTGCGATTCAACTGGCCGAGATTCTCCACCACCTGCACCGAAATTGCGTTATTCATAAAGATATTAAACCCGCCAATATCCTAATTCATCCAGAAACTCAGCAAATCAAACTGATTGATTTTAGTATTTCCTCTTTATTACCCAAAGAAACTCAAACCATTCAAACTCCCAATAGTTTAGAAGGAACCTTAGCTTATATTTCCCCGGAACAAACCGGACGGATGAATCGAGGGATTGACTATCGCAGCGACTTCTATTCCCTCGGGGTTACCTTTTACGAACTGTTGAATGGAAAACTCCCCTTTGAAAGTAACGATCCTCTGGAACTCGTTCACTGTCATATTGCGAAAACGGCAGCGCCATTAGCGAACCAGGGAGATATTCCGAAAGTTACGGCCAGCATCGTGATGAAGTTGATGGCTAAAAATGCAGAAGACCGCTATCAAAGTGCATTGGGCTTGAAATATGACTTAGAGAAATGCCTGAGTTTATGGCAGGAAACTGGGACAATTGAGGAGTTTGAATTGGGCGAACGAGATAGATGCGATCGCTTCCTCATCCCCGAAAAACTCTACGGACGGGAAAAAGAAGTCCAAACCCTTCTAGAAGCCTTTGACAGGGTAGCGGCAGGTACGACAGAAATGATGCTAGTAGCGGGTTTCTCTGGCATCGGCAAAACCGCAGTCGTTAACGAAATTCATAAACCCATCGTGCGGCAGCAAGGCTATTTCATCAAAGGAAAATTCGACCAATTCCAGCGCAATGTCCCATTTAGCGCCTTTGTGCAAGCATTCCGGGATTTAATGGGGCAATTGTTAAACGAAAGAGATGCTCGACTGAAAACTTGGAAAACGCAAATTCTCCATGCTTTGGGGGAAAATGCACGAGTCATTATCGAAGTTATCCCCGAATTAGAGGGGATTATTGGCAAACAACCATCCGTTCCGGAATTGTCCGGAACGGCGGCGCAAAACCGCTTTAACCTGTTGTTTCAAAAATTTATTCGAGTTTTTACCACCCCCGAACACCCCTTAGTCATCTTTGTTGACGACCTTCAATGGGCGGATTCGGCATCGCTGAAGTTGATGGAAGTGCTAATGGGGGATGCCAATATAGGCTATCTGCTGTTGTTGGGTGCTTATCGGGATAACGAGGTGTTTGCCGCTCATCCGTTGATGCTAACTCTCAATGACATTACTAAGTTGGAAGCCAATCTTAACACGATTACTTTGGCTTCGTTGAGTCAAGAGGATCTCGATCGCTTGGTGGCAGATACTCTCAGTTGCCAGTTAGAACTGGCATCGCCTTTAACTGAATTGCTTTATCAAAAAACTCAGGGGAATCCGTTTTTTGCCACTCAGTTTCTCAAGTCCTTACATGAAGATGGCTGGATAGCGTTTAATTTCGATTTCGGTTACTGGCAGTGCGACATGGCGCGGGTGAAAGAGTTGGCGCTGACCGACAATGTGGTGGAGTTTATGGCGACGAGGCTGTATAAGTTACCCGAAAAAACGAGAGAAATTTTGCAACTGGCGGCTTGTATCGGCAACCAATTCGATTTGGGGACAATGGCGATCGTTAGCGAACAGTCTCGGTTAGAAGTCGCACAAAGTTTATGGGGAGCGTTGCAAGAAAGATTGATTTTACCCGTTAGCGAGACTTACAAATTTTTTCAAGGGGCGAACCCGGAGGGAAAAGCGTCGGCTGAAGAGATCTCGGTTGTCTATAAGTTTCTGCACGATCGCGTGCAACAAGCCGCTTATTCTCTCATTCCTGACAACCAAAAACCGATCGCTCACTACCGCATTGGACAACTGCTACTGCAAAAGATCCCTCCAGAAGCAAGAGAAGAGCGTATTTTCGAGCTAGTCGGTCAATTAAACTACGGAATCGCTTTAATGACCGAACAAACCGAACGCGACGAACTCGCACAACTGAATCTGATTGCCTGTCGTAAAGCGAGAGCGACTACAGCCTATCAAGCAGGTCGCGACTATGCCAGCACGGGATTATCATTACTGGGAGAAAACCCTTGGGCTAGGCAATATGAAATGAGTCTAGCATTCCATGACAATTTGGCTGAATTGGCATCGCTATGCGGTGACTTTGAGGCGATGGAACAATTTGTTGAGGCAGTCATTGCGCGGGCTCATTCTTTATTAGAACGGGTCAATGCTTGTCGTATTAGAATTCTCTCTAATCTCTACCAGAATAGACAAACCGAAGCTGTTGCTCTAGGGATACAACTCTTGCAACAGTTAGGGATCGCGTTTCCCGAAACTCCTACAGAGAAAGATATTCAACAGGTCGTAGCCGAGATCGAGCAACTCATTGGAGATCGGGCGATTGAAGATTTGGTCGATCTACCGATGATGACAGACAGAGAAAAAATCGCCATGATTCAGATTGCCAATAGCCTCCACGGGGCGGCTTATATATCGGGTTCTAGCCTATTTCCCTTACTCATTATCTTGCCAGTTAAGCTATCTATTCAATATGGTAATATATCTGCCTCAGCCTATTCTTATGCTGCCTATGGTCTCCTTGCTTGTAACCTTTTGCAAGATATTAATAAAGGGGTAGATTTTGGTCAGTTGGGGCTGAACCTTGTCTCCAAACTGGATACTAAAACTGTTAAACCAGAGGTTTTCAATGCTATTGCAACATACACTATATATCGAAAATCCCACTTAAAAGAAACACTACCGCTCCTGCAAGAGGGTTACAAGTACGCTCTAGAAGTCGGAAACTTGGAGTTTGTCGGATATACTGCCCATCAGTTTTGTCTCTATTCTTTTTGGTGCGGCCAGCCCCTAGCAACTTTGGAGCAGGAGACTCGCGCCTACTACCATACATTATTGCAATTGAGTCAATTAACAACAGCTAATTACTGTCGAATCCATTGGCAAGCTACTTTAAATTTGCTAGGGGCTACAGAAGATTCTAGTGTTTTATCTGGGGAAGCCACCCTAGAAGAAGAATTGCTCTCTAACCACGATCTATCTGGGTTGTGTTTCTTCTATTCATATCAGTTGATGCTTTGCTACCTATTTGGAGAAATTGAAGCCGCTCAAACCCATGCAGTTGAGAGCAGGCGTTATTTAATTGCTGCCACTGGAATGGTTAATGTACCTGTATTTTATCTCTATGATTCTTTGACCGCTCTTGCAACTTTTAGTTCGGCATCTGAGGGAACATCGGAAGCATTCGATCGCGTAGAACAAAACCAAACGAAACTGCAACAGCAATGGGCGCGATATGCCTCCATGAACCACCAACATAAGGTGGATTTGGTGGAAGCGGAAAAGTGTCGAGTTTTAGGACAAAAGGTAGAAGCGATTGAGTTCTACGATCGCGCCATTTACGGAGCAAAAGAAAACGACTATATCCAAGAAGAAGCCTTAGCGAACGAACTGGCGGCGAAATTCTTTCTTGACTGGGGTAAAGAAAAAGTAGCCGCAGGTTATCTACAAGAAGCCTACTATTGCTATTCCCAGTGGGAAGCAAAAGCTAAAATCGAAGACTTAGAACAACGCTATCCTATTCTTTTAGCTCCCATTCTCGAAAAGTCAAAACTCGCTTTAACTCCAAGTGCTACTGCCGCAAGTATGACTAAGGGGACTCTCTCCAAAACGACCGCAGGAGCAGGAGCAATGTTGGATTTGGTATCTTTAATGAAAGCATCGCGCACTCTGAGCGAGGAGATATCCCTTGAGGGAGCGATCGCTAATTTAATGAAGGTAACGAAGAAAAATGCTGGTGCCGAAACCGTTGCCTTGATGCTGTTTCAAGAGGAAGTGTTAATGCTAAGTGCTATCCTCAAGGAAGAAGATACTCTCCAGAGCGACCCCATTCCCGTCGAAGCTAGTAATGCGATGCCAATGACTATTGTTAACAAGGTCAAGCGCAGCCGCAAAGCGTTAGTGTTGAATAATGCCAGCAATGAAAATGCTTATGCAGGAGATGCTTACATCCTTTCGTCACAACCTAAGTCAATCTTATGTCTGCCCTTAGCGGATCGCGGCAAACTCATCGGCATTCTTTACTTGGAAAATAATCAGGTTGCGGGAGCATTTACGAGCGATCGCATCGAAATCTTAAATTTGCTGTGTTCCCAAGCCGCCATTACCCTTCACAATGCTCAATTATACGACAAAGAACAACAAGCATTGACAGATTTGCAACAAGCACAGTTGCAACTCGTACAAAATGAAAAGATGGCAACTTTAGGAAATCTCGTTGCAGGAGTTGCTCACGAAATTAACAATCCCGTGGGCTTTATTAGTGGGAATGTGGATGCAGCACGAGAATATCTCCACGATCTGCTAAAAATCCTTTCTTTCTATCAAGAAAATACCTCTCCTCCCAAAAGGATCGCCGAAGCGATCGAAGACCTCGATGCCGATTTTATTGTCGAAGATTTTCCCAAACTTATTGCATCTATGCAAAATGGCTGCGATCGCATTCGCAGCATCAGTACATCTCTGCGAACCTTTTCTCGCACGGATACGGATAATAAAACTGAGTTTAATTTACACGAGGGTCTTGATAGCACGCTCTTAATCTTAAAATACCGCCTCAAAGCCAACGAAGAGCGCCCTGCCATCGAAATCATGAAAAAATACGGCGAAATTCCCAATGTAAAATGCTATGCCGGGCAACTTAATCAAGTGTTTATGAATTTATTGGCCAATGCGATCGATGCTCTTGATGAAAGCAATGAAGGAAAAACCTTTGAAGAAATAGAAAAAGCACCCAATCGAATTACGATTAGCACGCAATTCAATCGAGATAAAAGTAATGTTATCGTTCGCATTACTGATAATGGGAAAGGCATGAGCGAGATGGTCAAAGCAAAAATCTTCGAGCAAGGATTTACCACGAAAGGAGTAGGTAAAGGGACGGGTTTGGGCATGGCGATCGCCCATCAAATTATCACCGAAAACCACGGCGGCGCGATCGCTTGTCGTTCAGAAGCAGGCGAAGGTACAGAATTTATCATTTCTCTGCCTCTAGACTAAAGTGAAGGATTGAAACAATCATGCAAAAATTGGGTAAATAGTCGTACTTTAGTTGAAAGGTGACGATTAACAGGATAAAGCACCGATAACGTCAGTTCTGAAGGCTGATAATCTGGTAAAATAAGCTCTAACGTTCCTTGCTTCAGTTCTTGTTCTACCAAAAAAGTAGGCAGTAAAACAATTCCCAAACCTCGGACGGCGGCATCTCTTAATGTTTCTCCATTATTACAACAAAATACGCCATTAACTGTCACCCGTTGTTCTTCTCCTTGAAAGATTAACGGCCAGCGACTCCCTGTCGCTAAATAACCATAATGCAAACAAGAATGCTGGCCTAATTCCCCAGAATTCTGAGGAATTCCGCTTACTTTTAGATAACTCGGTGCCGCACAAATTGTACGAGGAATTTGCGCGATCGCCTGAACGATTAAACTTGAAGATTGTGGCGGCGCGCTCAAGCGAATCACCAGATCGTAGCCTTCACCGATGGGATCCACAAAACGGTCTTCTAATGTCAATTGAATTTTAATGTCCTGATAGCGATTCATAAACTCAGCGATTCTCGAGCCTAAAAAAGAAAGACCAAAAGACATGGGGGCATTAATTTTGAGGTTTCCTCTTGGTTCGCTCTGTTGCTGTGTAATGGCTAATTCGGCCTCTTCTAAACTGCTCAGAATATCAAGAGCGCGATCGTAAAATGCGCGACCATTATCCGTTAGCGTCACTTGGCGAGTTGTGCGATAGAGCAATTGCACTCCTAAGTAATTTTCTAAATTAATCACCAGTTTATTCACTGCCGAACGAGATAACTGCATTTTCCTAGCAGCAGCAGCAAAATTTCCTTGTTCGACGACTTGAGTAAATGCACGCATACTTTCAAACTTATCCATCAGACTTTTTGATTGTAAACAAAATGGAGACAGTGTGTATATAAAATACCATATTGTCTTTTTCAAAGAACCATTTTATAGTGTTTTTGAAAACACAAAACTATGATTTGATGACGCAGTCGTTTGTCCGAGCGACTAACTTTATCTATCAATTTAAACTTTTCCAAACTACTAATTAAACCCTTCAAATTCATGAATTTTCAGAGACGAGATTTTTTCAAATTAGCACTAGGTGCAGGATTTTCAGCGTACTTGTTGGATGGATGTAAACCTTGGGGACAAAATCCTGCCGATACCAGTCAAAAAGCCGATTGGATACTCTATAATGCACGCATTGCCACTCAAGACGATCGCCGTTCTTTTGCTGAAGCAGTCGCCATTAAAGAGAACCGTTTTCTAGCAGTGGGAACAGAAAAAGAAGTCATGGCGTATCGTGGCGATCGCACTCAAGCAATCGATCTCAATCGCCGGACTGTCATTCCAGGTTTAAATGACAGTCATACCCACTTAATTCGCGGCGGCTTGAATTACAATATGGAATTGCGCTGGGATGGCGTACCCTCTCTCGCGGACGCGCTGCGAATGTTAAAAGAACAAGCCGCGCGAACGCCTGCACCGCAATGGGTACGCGTAATTGGCGGCTGGAGCGAGTTTCAGTTTGCAGAACGCCGGATGCCGACTTTAGCCGAAATCAATGCCGTCTCTCGGGATGTTCCGGTATTTATTCTCCACCTCTACGATCGCGCCTTACTCAACGGAGCGGCATTACGCGCTCTCGGAATCGATCGCAATACTCCCGCGCCTCCGGATTCGGTCATTGAGAAAGATCGCAACGGTAACCCCACGGGAATGCTGATTGCGACACCCAATGCAACTATTCTCTATGCTGCGATCGCTCGAGGACCCCGATTGAGTTTAGACGATGAAATTAACTCCAGTCGTCACTATATGCGAGAGATGAATCGCTTGGGCATTACCAGCGTAATTGATGCGGGGGGAGGCGGACAAAATTATCCCGATGACTATCAAATTATCGATCGCCTCCACAAAGACGGACAGATGACGGTGCGGGTTGCTTATAATCTGTTTACCCAAAATCCGGGAGCGGAAAAAGCAGATTTTGAACGATGGATTAACATTGCCAACCCCGGACAAGGGGATGATTTTTATCGCCTTAATGGTGCGGGGGAAATGTTAGTCTTTTCGGCAGCAGACTTTGAAGATTTTACGGAACCCCGTCCCGATCTCAATCCCCAGATGCAAACCGACCTGACGGATGTAATTAAACTGCTCGCTTCCAATAAATGGCCGTTCCGACTGCACGCGACTTATAATCAATCGATCTCTCAGTTTTTAGACATCTTTGAGACGGTCGATCGCGAAGTTCCATTTAATGGAATGCACTGGATTTTAGACCACGCGGAGACCATTAGCGATCGCAATATCGAGCGGGTGAAAGCATTAGGCGGTGGAATTGCCATCCAACATCGCATGGCCTATCAAGGCGAGTATTTTCTCAACCGTTATGGTGCCGAGGCAGCCGATCGCACTCCTCCCGTTAAAAAGATACTGTCTATGGATGTTCCGGTATCTGGCGGAACTGACGGCACCCGCGTGGCCAGTTACAATCCTTGGGTGGGTTTATATTGGTTGGTCTCTGGGAAAACCGTTGGCGGTACCACGATTTATTCCGAAAACAGTCGCCTCGATCGCATGGAAGCCCTAAGAACTTATACCACGGCGGCGGCTTGGTTCTCCAATGAAGAAGGCAAGAAAGGCGCGATCGTTCCCGGTCAGTTAGCCGATTTATCGGTTCTATCAGAAGACTATTTTTCCGTCCCAGAAGAGCGGATCAAACATCTCGAATCCGTCTTAACTATTGTTGATGGCAAACCCGTCTACGCCACTGAGGAATTTAGTCAATTTTCACCTCCTTCGTTGCCCGTCAGTCCGGATTGGTCGCCAGTGAAATATTATGGAGGCTATCACAATGATTCCCGTATCAGTTCTATTCCCGTTTCCGATTGGGGAACTGCATCCGCGAGTCAATCCCCCAAACGGCGAAAACGACATTTAGCCTCTTTGAATATGCCCGGTAGTCTATCTCGATTTTGGGGTGGTTTAACCTGTGCTTGTTGCTAGTGAGGTTATTAGAAACAGGTGAGTTTAGACATAGCGATCGCCGTGAAGAATTGGCGCGGTTCAACCCTCTCACTGCACAAAAAGCGATCGTGCTATCCTGCATGAGTTACTTGGCCTGTCTGTGCCACGCGATCGCCTGTTGTGACTCCTTTTGTAATAGAAGCAAGAATATTTTTGCATTGTTTCGAACTCATCAGCCTTGGTACTGCATAGAACGACTTGGCTTCTTTGAGTGCATTTTTGGTAATTGCATTGTAGTGCTTTGTCTCGAGTTCCTTGAGTTCGCTAGGGATGTTCAATTCCCGCGCTAAAGCATCAACCCGTGCGATAAATCTATCAGCCAACTGCTCGTCAACGCCAGGATTTGTACCGCTTAGCATTCGTTCGAGATTGGCAAATCGAGCCGAGCAAGCTGGTTTGTTGAACCGCAGGATTCGCGGTAGGACGATAGCATTGGTTAATCCGTGGGGCGTGTTATAGTGGGCGCTAAGCTGATGCGAGATCGCGTGTACGTAGCCAAGACCCGATTTATTAAACGCGTAAGCTGCCAAGAAAGAGCCAAGTGCAACCGACTGGCGAGCTTCAAGGTTGTTCCCATCTTTGTAAACAACAGGGAGATACTCGAACAGCAGTGCGATCGCCAACTTTGCATCTCGCTCGGCATCACTGAAGCGATTGAGCGAGGTGTAAGATTCAATTGCATGGGTCAAAGCATCCATCCCCGTTGCTGCCGTAATATGGGGTGGCAGAGACTTTAGCATATTTGCATCGAGGGCGGCAGCAGATGGAATCAGCTTGGGATCGACGATAAACTTCTTCTGGTGAGTTTGGGTCTCGGAGATAACGGCTGAACTGGTCACTTCCGAACCCGTACCAGACGTTGTCGGAACAACATAGAAGGGTAAGGTGGGTTTTTTGACTTTGAGCAAGCCCACGACTCGTTCAATGCTGACATTGTTGGAGGAACAAGCGGCGATCGCTTTAGCGGCATCGATCGCAGACCCACCACCGATCGCAAAAACACTGTCACAGTCATTCTCTTGGCATGCTCGTATCCCCTCTTCAATTACCTCATAGGTGGGATTGGGAATGATACCGTCAAAGACGGTTACTTCGCAGCCTTCATTCTTGAAATGCTCGAGCAACTCATCGAGAAGCCCTCGTTTAAGAAGAGATTTCCCAGTTACGAGTAAAGGTCGTTTGCTTCCGGATGCCCGAGCTAGGGATGCCAGCTGAATCGTCGAATTAACGCCAACGAACAGGAGCGGCTTTTCTGAGGGAAACAGGACGACGAACATTTTCAGCGCAAAGTTGGTGAGTCGTTTAAGCATGGTTTGAATCCTTATGTTTTGATGACAGTTGTTTGGCACTCTTGGCGGACTCGGCTGGGCTTTATCTTTATTGGGTCGCCTCGTCTTTTCACACTATACAGTGTAGTGTAGTGTAGTTTTGCTCGACTGTCAACACTCTCGATCTTTTTTTGCAAAAATTTCGGCTGGGCTGCTAAATCTTAAAAAGCTCTAAAACGTTAAGATACAGGGAGTTTAGATGCGGATTTGCAAGTTCGCGATCTTTGAGATATACTACACCGTATAGTATATTTTTAGGCGAGTTTGCCACTTGGCAAAAGGAGCGATCGAGATGATTGCCGACAAAAAAACAAATGCTCGGCGAAGGAGTCCGAAGCGGGCAGCCGCGATCGAGGCAGCAACGGAAGAATTTTTGTCTCGTGGATTCTCCGGAACGAGTATGGATCGCATTGCTAAGGTCGCAAATGTATCGAAGCGAACAGTCTACGATCACTTTCCGAGCAAGGATGACCTCTTCCAAGCAATTATCGATGAGATATTGCAGCGAATTGGAGAGATGCCCTCCCACGAGTATTCAACAGAGAAGTCTTTAGACGAACAGTTACTCGCGATTGGCAACGCATTTGCTACGACCATCACGAGCCGGGACTTTATGAAGCTCTCAAAAGTAGTGATTTCTCGCTTCATTCAGTCCCCTGAATGGGCACAGAATACTCTCAAAGCTCATGCTCGATTGAGACAGAATATGATTTCCTTTTTTAAAGCAGGACAAAAAGACGGCCGCCTGAAGATTAGCAATCCCGAGCGAGCCGCCGCTCAGTTTTGTGGGTTGATTAAGGAAATCGTGTTTTGGCCGGAGTTAATGGCAGGGCAAGAACCTATCTCAACACGAGAACGGAATGCAGCCGTCAAAACTGCTGTGGAAATGTTTTTGGATCATTATCGGCAGTCCTAACCCTGCTCGAACTCGGTCATGGCACGGAAATTAGCGATCGCTCTTCCGTGTAGCTAGAGAAGAGTAGAAATTGTCCAACGGAATATTGTAGTATCGGTTCGATACCGGATCGAGAAAGTCACGATGTTCTGTTATGGAACGAAAGAAAAATGGTACAAGCAAAAGGTGCGATCGCGGGCGCAAAAGAGAGCTACTTCCTCCACGATGAAGGTCTTGCTAACGAATTAGCTGCCAAATTTTACCTCGCATGGGGTAAGAGCAAATTCGCCGCCCTCTATCTACAAGAAGCCTATTTCAATTATTCGCACTGGGGGGCAAAAGGCAAAATCGAAGCCTTGGAGCGCGATTATCCCCAACTCTTAGCGCCAACTTTAACTCAACTTTCCCTCAAAAGCAACAATCGCCTCGAACCAAGGCACGATCGCCAGCACGGCTTCGAGTTCCGGAGCAATGCTCGATTTTACCTCCTTCATGAAAGCCTCTCGCACCCTCTCTGAAGATATGGATCTCGATCGCGCCATTGCCAATTTAATACAGGTCGTTGGGGAAAATGCCGGAGCCGATACTGTTGTCTTTATGCTCTTTGAGGGGAAAACCTTGCAGTTACGAGCGAAACTCGAGGGCAGCGTCCCGCAATCAATTCCTTCTATTCCTGTCGAACAAAGCCAAGCCATCCCCCTCTCTTTAGTCAATGCGGTCAAGCGCCTGCGCAAGCCCTTAATTCTCGATCTCGCCCGTCCCAATCCATCTTATTATACTAGCGATCCCTACCTGCAACAGCATCAACCCCAATCGGTTTTATGCGCGCCCTTGCTCGCCCGCAGTGCCTCTGTCGAGGACAACCGCGCTCAACTTATCGGCATCCTCTACCTCGAAAACAAACACGCGGCCGGAGCCGGCGGTAGTGTCGCGATCGTGCGCGATTATCTCAATGATTTAGCTGCCATTATTAAAGGCTATCGCGCAGAATCTCCCCAACCCAGTCCCGAACTGGCCGAGGAGATTGAAGAACTCGAGCTCGATTTTCTGTTGGAGGATTTCCCCCAAACTATTGCATCCATGCAAGAAGGGGTCAAGCGCATCAGTAATATCAGCACATCTTTGCGAACGTTTTCCCGCTTGGATGCGGATCGAAAAACGCCGTTGAACTTGCACGACGGCATCGATAGCACCCTGTTAATCTTAAAGTATCGCCTCAAAGCCAACGAACAACGCCCGGCCATTGAAATTGTCAAGAATTATGGCGAAATTTCCGAAATCGAATGCTATCCGGAACCGTTAAATCAGGTGTTTATGAATTTATTGGCCAATGCGATCGACGCTCTCGATGAAAGCAATGCGGGAAAAACTTTTAAAGACATCGAACAAGAACCCCATCGCATCACCGTTGAGACTGAGTTAAGCCAAGACGAGCGGAAAATCCTCGTGCGAATTGTCGACAATGGAACGGGAATGCCAGAAGACGTGCAAGCCAAGACTTTCGACCAAGGATTTACGACAAAAGATGTAGGTAAAGGGACGGGTTTAGGGATGGCGATCGCAAAGTCTATTATTGAAGAAAAACACGGCGGTGCGATCGCTTGTGATTCAGAAGTGGGCAAAGGTACAGAATTTGTCATTTCCCTGCTATTAACGCTTTAGAAACTGGCTTTTCCAATCTCTTCTAACCATGTTCCAAGGGTGAGGATGAGATGAGGTCAATGGTGGGTGAGAAAGCCTCATCGAACGTTCTAATATCAGAGCCGTTTAATCAACCCTAATAAGAGGGCGTATTGCATACGCCCCTACTGTACAGGGCAAATACTGACGCCCTTTCTCCTAAATTCCGATTAATCATCTGGATTTGATATAACATTCACCATCTCATTTTCTCCTAATGCTATTGATATCGATCGAACTAGCAATTATGTGCATTAATGGGCGTGATCTTCTTCGGTCGCACTGAAACTCACAGGAGCATCGGATCTGCCTTCACAATACAACTCTCCTCCCGGAAACCATTCATAGACATTATTATCTTCAATCGTTTGACGATACATTAACTCGCCGTTAGAATCTGTGAAGCTACAATATACCTCTACAGTTGTCGGGAAATCTTGATTGCGTTGGAAATGATAATGGTTATACGGCTCACCCGAGAATAGTTCACCTTGCACGCCACACTGTATTGTACCGGCTTCACCCCCTGCTAGCGCTGCGGGTACCGAACAGAAAAAGCACGCACACAACAACAAAATTAGGCTTACATATCTTTTGACAGTTTTCATTTTACGCCTCCTCGCGTATTTATGGTCTCTATTTTAGGCCACCTTGAGGAAATTCTCTAATTTTTTGATTTCTTGTAACAACCTTTAACGATCGCCACACCGATCGTAGAAGAAAAACCACGGCAGCAAGATCGCCTACCTTCAAGTGAGGCACAGGAACGAAATAAGCGATCGCGTTTTCTCTACAAACCTAGCGGAAGAGCAACACGGGTAGGTTAATGCGTTGCAGGATTTGGGTCGTCGTACTGCCGATTACGAGATGGCGAATGCGGTTGTGTCCGTAGGCTCCCATCATCAAGATATCGATATCGTTGTCCGTCGCATACCGCGCGATCGCCACTTCTGGATGCCCTTCGATGACCTGACAGATCGGCTCGAGTCCTCCGAGTTTTGCCTTTTGTCGAGCTTCTTCAATGCAGGCGATCGCCGTTTCTTCTTCTGCACTCTTGGCAACGGTGACGATATTGATGGCGAGTTCTTTAAATACTGGCGAATCAATTAGAAATTGTAGCATTTTTTGACTGCTAGAACTGCCATCATAGGCCAATAACAGGCGTTTGGGAGACGTAAATTTTGCCGATGTAATTAAACAAGGCTTGGAACTCGTGCGAATGATTCGTTCGACATTACTGCCCAAATGCCCGACGGCAAATTCAGAGGTTTCGCCGCGTTTTCCCAAGATAACTAAATGTGCATCGACTTCCAAGCGATGTAAATAATCGAGTAAATATCCGGTTTCGTGCAGTACCTCCACTGTAGTGATGCCATTCTCCGTTAAGATGCGTTCGGCATCTTGTAAAATGAGCTTGGCTTGCTCGCGCTCGAGTTTGGCTTTTTCTCGTTCTAATGCGACCAATTGATTGAGGAGGGCTTGGGATGCCCCCGCCGGTAAACTACCGCTAAAATTTTGGGCTTCGATCGCCGCTTTTTTGCGCGCATCCGTGACATAAAGGACATCGACCGCCGCTTCCGAGGCACGGGCGACCCATGCTGCATATTCGTAACTGCTGCGGGCAAATATCGAGCCGTCGGTACATAATAAAATTCGTTTCACGATTTTCCTACTCCGTTAATGACTTGACATTTTTTCTAAGGCGTTGGGATCGTTGTGAATGGCTAATTTATCGAGTAACGCCGCACTGGCTTCATTCAATCCCACCAATTCTACATCCGCCCCCGTCCGACGAAATTTGAGTACGATTTGATCGATCGCCCCGACTGCGGCTTGATCCCAAATATGAGCGTGGGTAAAGTCGAGGGTGATTCTTTCTACTTCTTCGTGAAAGTTAAATTGTTCGAGGAGGTCATCGATCGCCACAAAGAAAATTTGTCCGCCGATACTATAGGTGCGATGCAATCCGTCTTCGCTGAGAATGCGATCGACGAAGACGACTTTGGCAATTTTGCGAGAAAAGAAGACCGTACTCAAAGCAATCCCAACAACCACGCCAATGGCCAAATTATGACTGAAGACCGTCACCACCACCGTTGTCACCATTGCTGCGGTTTCGCTGCGGGGAATTTTCCGAATTTGGGTCAGGGAAGACCAGTTAAATGTACCGATCGAAACCATAATCATCACCGCAACCAATGTCGCCATGGGGATTTGACGCACCCAATTGCCCAATGCCAGCATGAAGAATAAGAGAAAAACCCCCGCACTGAAGGTAGAGAGCCGCCCTCGTCCGCCAGAGCGAATGTTAATGACCGATTGACCGATCATCGCACAGCCAGCCATCCCGCCAAAGAAACTGCTAACAATATTAGCAATTCCCTGCCCCTTCGCTTCTTGGTTTTTATCGCTGGGGGTATTGGTGAGTTCATCCAACAAAGAAGCCGTGAGCAAAGATTCCAATAAACCCACGATCGCGAGGGTAATGGCATAAGGAAAAATAATCTCTAGGGTTTCGAAGTTGAGAGGAACTTGCGGGATACCAAAAGGCGGTAATGTACTGGGAAGTTCTCCCATATCCCCCACCGTCGGTACGTCGATTCCAGCAAAGATCGTCATTGCCGTCATGGAGACGATCGCCACTAACGGGGATGGGATTAATGTCGTCAATCGCGGCAGTAAATAAATAATCCCCAAAGATGCAGCCGTAATGAAATAAACGGCAATGGGAACGTTCGTTAATTGGGGCAGTTGAGCCAGAAAAATCAAAATCGCCAAGGCATTGACAAAGCCCACCATCACAGCCCGGGGGATATACTTCATCTGTCGCCCGAGTTTGAGCAAGCCAAAAATAATTTGCAAAATTCCCGTTAAGATTCCCGCCGCAAAGAGGTATTGCAAGCCATGATCTTTAACGAGATACACCATTAGCAGCGCCATTGCACCCGTTGCCGCAGAGATTAATCCCGGTCGCCCCCCCGCGATCGCTGTGACCATCGCAATGATAAAGGAAGCATACAAACCTACTTTCGGATCGACCCCAGCAATAATCGAAAACGCGATCGCTTCGGGAATTAGCGCCAGTGCAACGACCATTCCCGCAAGCAGATCGGCTCGAATATTTGAGAGCCAATCCCGTTGGATCGTTCTAAAATTCAATGTGTCTACAATCATGCAATTTAAAGGCTTACAACTCAATCCGTCAGAAAAAACTACGGGCAGTATTAAATATGTAGTGAACCCCAAAAATCTCTTAAATTGCTATTAAAAAAAACTGAAAAGTAAGGGTATATTTATCAAAAGCCCTTTTTTTTATTAAAATCCCGACGCAAAGCCCGAGCTTGTAGGGAAACGGTTCCAAGAATAAACCATAAATTTTTGTGGACTCCTTTCCGAATTTTTCGAGAGAGTCGTTATGGTAGAGTCATAACCCGACAGCACGAAACGTGCTGGTTCAAATGTCAATACCCTAGCATTTAGGTCTAGCAGCATGGCAGACACAACCTTTCGCGATCTTGCTGCGGTTCTCGAAGCATCTCAAGCCCTGTGTGGTATCTTGGAACTCGACGAACTGCTGGTGCGGATAGTCCAGGTCATGTTGCAGTATTCGAGCGCCGATCGCGCTGTTTTGCTCCTTCTTGATGATGGGGGGCAATGGATGGTGCGAGCGATCGCCACCCCCAAGGAAACGCGCCTCCATTCCCATCCCTTGACCGAGAGCGTCAATCTGCCCGTCGAGCTACTCCAATACGTCAGCAGCACCCAAAATACCATTGTCATTGACGGCCGGACTCTCGAACCCGCCACGGCAATTCTGGACGAACGATGGCCTCAGCCCGAACGTGGATTCTGCTGCCCCCTCCTCCATCAGGGTCAATGGGTGGGAATGCTTTATCTGGAAAATCCCGCGACCCCTAGAGCGTTCGCACCGGAGGGACAGAAGGCGATCGAATTCTTGTGCGATGGTGCTGCCATTTCGTTGCACAATGCTCGGTTCTACGCTCGGGAACGGCAGGAAACGCAACGTTTGCAACAGTCGGTTGCAGCATTGGAAAAATCCCGGACTCGGTTTCGAGAATGGTTTGAAGAGTCCGCCGATGCTGCAGTTATTCTCGATGGCGGACTCTTCGTCGATTGCAATCGCGCTGCAGTCAAAATGATGGGCTGTACGGATAAAGCAATGCTATTATCCCTGAGTCCAGTCCAGATATCCCCCGAGTTCCAGCCTGATGGTCAATCCTCCACCGAGAAGGCAAAGAAGATGATTGAAACCGCGATGATTCGGGGAAATCATCGTTTTGAATGGTTGTGTCGGAGACTTGATGGCGAGGAATTTTGGGTAGAAGTTGTCTTAACCCTTTTACCAGAAACGGATCGACCCGTTTTTCATGGTATTTGGCGAGATATTGGCGATCGCAAACAAGCCGAAATTACCTCGAAAACCTATCGAGAACGGCTGGGATTTTTGATCGAGCAAACGCCCATTGGGATTGTTGAATGGAATACTCAGTTTGAAATTGTCGGTTGGAATCCAGCAGCAGCGAAAATCTTTGGTTATTCGGCTTCGGAAATGCTCGGGAAACCCGCCACGCAAATCCTACCGGAATCCGAGCGACCGTCTGTTTCCAAAGTGATGGAATCCCTGCTCGAACATCGGGGAGGACTGTATAGTCTCAACCAAAATATTTGCAAGAATGGTTCGTTAATTACCTGTGAATGGATTAATATCCCCCTGCGAGATCCCGAAGGCAAGGCGAGCGGGGTCTTTTCTATGGTTCAAGATATCAGCGATCGCGAACGGGCGAAAACCGAGATTCTGAGAAAATCCCGAGAACTCGAAGCCGCCCTCGCCGCCTCCCAAAAAGTGCGATCTCAATTACAAGTGTCCGAGATCTTTCTGCAAAAGCAGGCAACAGCGTTGTTCGAGCTAACTCAACATCCCGCTATCAATCGCGGCAAAATTGAAATCGCGTTTCGAGAACTAAACGAGGTTCTGGCCAAGCTCCTGAATGTAGAACGCACCAGTATTTGGCTTGCCGATACCAACTATACCAAAATTCAATGTGCCGATCTGTTTGAGCGATCGACAAAACTGCATTCTCAAGGGGTGGAACTCAGGGCGACGAACTACCCGACTTATTTTAAAGCCGTGATGTCCCACCCGAGCATCACAGCCCACGATGCTAGAACCGACCCCCGTACCCGCGAATTTTTGCACGGATATTTGGATCTATTGGGGATTGTCTCCATGCTCGATACTTGCATCTATGTCAATGGGGAAATGAGAGGTGTCATTTGTTGCGAGCAGGTGGGCGAGCCACGAACTTGGACTCCATCCGAGGAGATTTTCGTCCGTTCGGTTGCCAATCTAACGGCTTTAACCCTAGAAACCGCCCAACGTCAAGCCAACTCCCGAAAATTAGAACAGGCACTCCAACAGTTACAGCAAACGCAGCTACAAATGGTGCAAGGGGAAAAAATGGCATCTTTGGGCAATTTAGTTGCGGGTGTTGCTCATGAAATTAATAATCCCATTGGCTTTTTAAATGGGAGCATTCGAAACATCGCCGATTATCTGCAAGATTTGTTTGAATATTTAGAGATCTATCAGCAGCACCAACCCCCGATTGACCTAGTTCGAGACAGTGCCGAAGAGATCGACCTAGAGTTCATCCTTGAAGATTTACCCAAAATTCTAGATTCTATGGGAGGAGCCACCGATCGCATCAAGGCCATTAGTAATAGCCTGCGCCTATTCTCCCGCGCCGATACGGAAAATAAAGTCAAAGCGAACCTCCATGAAGCCCTAAACAGTACCCTCTTAATTCTCAAGTACCGACTGAAAGCGAACGATCTCCGCCCCGAAATTGTCGTGCTGAAAGACTATGGCGAACTACCAGAGATTAACTGTTTTCCCGGACAACTCAATCAAGTTTTTATGAACCTGCTGGCGAATGCAATTGATGCCTTGGAGGAGGCAAATCAAGGGAAAAGTTATGATGAAATAGAAGCAAATCCCAATCAGATTACCATTCATACGCGGGTCGTTAGCGATCGCCTGCAAATTCGGATTCAAGATAACGGCTGCGGCATGAGTCCCGAAGCCCGCGATCGCGTTTTCGAGCAGGGTTTTACGACGAAAGCTGTCGGCAAAGGAACGGGTTTGGGGATGGCTATTGCCAAACAAATTGTAGAAGAAAAACACGGCGGAGCGATCGCTTGTCGGTCGGAACGCAATCGGGGGACGGAATTTGAGATATTGTTACCAATTGATTAATCCCCAACAAAACTGCGATCGCGCTAAAGGAAAAGAATCCCGCGTCGTTTCTTTGGCAATCTCTCATCGATTCTCGTGTTATGGCATATCATTACTGTACCGAACACTTATCTTGCGATCGCTCGCATGGGATAGACATGACTCAAATTATTTCTATTACTATCTCTGGAAAAACATATCCCGTTAAGGACAAGCTCAAAAAGATTGGCTTAAAATGGACGGGAAATGCTTGGGTGGGAAAATTTGCCATTACCCAGATCGAGAAACTTAAAAAATTCTGTCGTCATTATGACCTCCAATATACGATTAAAGGCGAAAATCTCAAAGAAGTTCGTTTGCCTAGAGGTCAGCGTCCCTTACCTGCATCTTATCTTGGTGCAGTTATGGGTGAAGGTCAACTTCAGTGGTCTGTTGAAGAAACTCTGGACATCGAGAATCAACGTCGTCGAAAACGTTAGTTGCGAAATTATGGGTTGGCAACCCATCTCGCGATGCTTTGTCTACCAATCAATGTAATTGATGCGTGCTAGGGGTTCTAAAGCCGCTAGAATAGTCTGACCGTAGCTGCGATGATTAACGCGGTTGTCGAGGAGGGCGACAACTCCCCGATTGTCTCTTACAGGCAGTACCGCACGCTGTAACTCCCGCAGGGCAACGGGTAACATATAGTTGCGAAACCAATCTTGACGGCGATTTTTATAGTGATTGACCCGTGCGGCGACAAGGGGATTTTCGGTAGAGGGGAAAGGTAAAGTGGCAATAATGAGGAGTTGAGGGGTTGGTAAAATATCTTGGCGCGATCGCCAGAATTGCCAACCGCTAATTAAGATCCCGTCTTCGGGTAGATCCGTTTGTTCGACTCGCACCCTAGAGCCGAATTCTGCGGCTAAAGTCGCCCCAACTTGCATTCTTAAGGGGGTATCTTCCACCACCACGATCGCAGGACGTTTAATCGTTGCGATCCATTCCGGTTGGTGGCGGTGCTGGTATCGCTGACCCAACATTCCCCCGCGACACAAGCGCGCGACTTGTTGTAAGAGGGCACTTTGAAATTCTTTCGTATTGGGGAGGGGCAGGCGATCGGGAATATAGAGTTGAATGCACTCGCTTTGGCGATGGGGAGAAAATCGCACGCAAGTTAGGTCGCCCAAACCCAGTTGCTGTCGATAAATGGGGGCATTTGCGTCCCAATCGAGAAATCCCCCAATCAGAACCGTCGGCTGTTGTTGCCACACCTTTTCGAGAGTGCGAGAAACTTCGATCGGGGCAATGTTGAGGGCAAAGGGCGATCGCATTTCCTCTCGTTCCGATAAGGGGCTTTTTGTCGCCGATATCCACTTAAGTTGCGCCTCTCTTTGCCAAGATCGGGCGAATTGTTGCCATGTCTGCGGCAAGATGTCTGCGTCGATCTCTGCGAACAATGTGCCGAGGCATTCTGAATCGGCGAGAGAGATTTCGTAGCATTTGTGAGGATTTCGAGGTCTCTGGTGAAAATGTTGAGCGAGGCGATCGCGAGTTTGTGTGATAAGCGCGCGATCGTGAGGACAACGAGCTAGCAATTCTTGCCAATCTTCGGCGCGAATTTGGACGGTTAACCCCTCCCTCGTCCAATTTTCCCAATCATCCGCCGGATCGATCAGGGTGGGAATGTTTTCAGGAAAGCGTTTTTCTTCCTTGAGGCGATCGCGCAGCCAAGATTGAGGAGAAGTGAGGAGGAGTCCTTTGAAAGAAGAAGCGGGAAAGCGATCGGCAATTACGATTTCTTTTTCAACCGCTAATCCTTGTAATAGTTGAGGGATGCACTCTTGCAGCCATTTTTGTTGCAAGATGGGGGGCGCAACGAGAATAGCGGCATTTTCCCACAATAACGCCGAACTGAGATAGCTAAAACAATAAGTCTCTGGGGCGCATCCCGTTTGCAACAGAAGCGAACTTCCCAGACGCAGCGATCGCGCCACCAACCGCGCCATGGTTAAATGATGCTGCCAGTACGGTTCGCCCTGACTGCGTAAAAAGGTTAATAGGGAGGTGTGGACTCGAGCTTCTATGGTCACATCGGGTAGTCGGAATAAACAACAATGCAGGAAAAATCCCTTCCCAAATCTTAGCGTTTTCTCGAAATTGGCAATGGACTCGAGCAAAATCAGCCCCGAAACGATATACTTGTACTCGACAGTATCCCTATTTTTCTGCCGTTTAGCCACCGACTACCAAAACTTCTGCTCAAAGTTTCCTTCGCTGACAAATTTGAGATTATGTCTATTACATCACGAAGTATGCAAAAGCTCCTCCGGGAGAATATATCGGGGGAAAGCCCTCTCAGCGTTGACCCCGATCGGTCTCGAGAACTGGTGGAAAACTTGTTGGCGCGAGTGGAGTCGATCGCTGGTGTTAAACACAATGATAACCGTTACTATCGTCCTCAAAGAGGATCGAAAGAGGAACCCCACGACGAACTCTGTTGCTGTCTTCTGCTGGAAGAGTCTGGCGATCGCTGGTATCGCAATGAAACCCATTTATATTTGCTCAGAAGTCCAGAGCAACAACTTTGGGTAGAGTTAGGGAGAGAGCGATCGCCCGCCCCCATTTCAGATATTAGTGAAGTGGTGTCCCTGATTCAAGCCTTTTTTCAGAGGGTGGAGCGACAAAAAGCACAAGCCGCCAAGCGCAAAAAACAGAAGGATTTGAAGGTGCAAGCGATCCTAGCTCAAGTGCGTAAAATCGCCAAGGAAGATAAGTTTGACTTTGCCACCGAAGTTGATACCGTTAAACTCAAGCTGATTATTCGCCTATCCGACCAAGACGAATTTGCGATTTTGATTCCCTTTAGCGAGTTTAAGGAGGTACTGCCCAAATTACGTACTGCAATTCAGGCGCTCCGGGAGACTTATAATACTGGAGTTCGTTTTAAAACCAATCTCAAGCGGGGCTATGGTCGTTCTAGCTGGATTCGTCATGAGGATTTATAGTTAAAGGTAGAAGTAGAAAAAAATGATTCGTATTGATGCCCGCGAACTTTATCAAGTATTAGAACTGACCCCACCCGAGCAGAATATCCTCTTGGTGGGGAAACATGGTATTGGCAAATCAGAAATAATTAGCCATTTCTACCGCGATCGCCAAAGTTTACCCATTATTCCCTTCTTTTTGGGTCAGATGAGCGATCCGGGGGATTTAATTGGCTTGCTGCATAAGGATGAGACGACGGGGCGATCGGTTTTTTTGCCCCCCTATTGGTGGCCCGATCGCGATCGTCCGGTGGTACTCTTCCTCGACGAGCTTAACCGGGCCCGCCCCGAAATTTTGCAAGCGGTTCAAGATCTGACCCTCAACAAAACTTTGGCCGGGAAAGCCTTACCCTCCGGTAGTATTGTCATTGCGGCGGTGAATGGGGGGGAAGAATATCAACTCACGGAACTGGATCCGGCTTTGGTGTCCCGGTTCAATGTCTACGAGTTTGCGCCAACGGTAGAAGATTGGTTGCTTTGGGCAGCCGATCGCGATATTGATGCCCGAGTGCTGACCTTTATTCAACAGCATCCAGAGTATCTTGATGGGGATAATCCCGATGCAGATATGGCGATCGCCACCGCCGGCCTCATTAAAACCCCCGATCGCCGCGCTTGGGCCAAAGTTGCGGATTTTCTTCGCAACTATACAAAGGACGATCCCCCCCTGCCCCCCCTTAATAAGGGGGGAGGTGCGTTAGAGGAAATTCACTTCAAACTGATTGCAGGTATGGTCGGGACTCGCGCTAGTATCGCCTTTCGTCAAAGCCTCGCAACCCAACAAGGTCTAAATCCCGAGCAACTCCTCTTGCAATATTCTAAGCATTCCAAACAGCTTAAAAACTTGGATATTCAAGACTTTGCCAGTTTAAACGAACGGATGTTACTCTGGCTCAATACCGGCCATTGCCCGGAAAAAAAAGCGGATAACGCTCGCAAAAATCTGTTGAAATATCTCCAATATCTCCAGAAAGCCAAACAACAGGAGGCGATCGCTCATTTTTCCTCTCTAGTTCAGGGTCCCAAGTTTAGCGATGCGATGGCATTTATGGCTGAATCAATGGATCTGATTGACTTTTTATCGGAGTATTTGGAGGCGATCGATGTGTAAACCCGAAAATCTTCCTCCCATGCTAATCTTGTAGAAGTTTCATTCAATATAACTATGATTGCAACACTTCCCAAACCCCTATCATTCGATGAATTTGTTGACTGGTATCCGGAAAACGCGACTTGTAAATACGAACTACGCGATGGAGCGATCGTCAAAATGCCTTTAGGAACTGGAGAACATTCCAACGTTATCGGTTTTATTGCTGGAGAACTCCATTTTGAAATTCGGCGATCGCAATTACCTCGCTCAATTCCGGGAGATTGCTTGCTGAAACCAATTGATAGCAAATCCGGTTATCAACCCGATATTATTGTTCTCAATAAAGCACAACTGGCCGAGGAACCTCGTTGGCAGAAAGAATCGATTATTACCCAAGGAGATTCCGTGGGACTAGCGATCGAGGTTGTTAGTACAAACTGGCAAGATGATTATTTAAGGAAGGTCGGGGAATACGAATTAATGGGGATACCCGAATACTGGATTGTGGATTATCTGGGTTTAGGCGGTCGGCGGTTTATCGGCAATCCCAAACAACCGACACTCTCAGTTTACCAACTGGTGGATGGGGAGTATCAGGTCACGCTGTTTACCGGAAACGAGAGGATTGAGTCTTTGGCTTTCCCAGAATTGCAACTGAGCGCCGCAGAGATTTTTGCTGCCAAAACGATGTAAAATGCGATATGAAGATGAAACCGATCGCCCGTCACCGCATCGCTCGGATTGTAGAAAAGTGGCTGCTGGTGGAACCTTTATTACTGGCAACTTGGACGAGTCACGCTTTAGTTTCAGAGCCACGAATTCAAACGATTCGCGTGCAACGGGGTCGGATTGAGTATAACCCGGATTTTATCGCCCAGTTGAGCGATCTCCACCTAGAAGCAACCCTACGCTTTGAAGCCCTCCGAATTCTTCTCAAACACCCCTACAGTCGTCGCCAAGCGCACTCTACAATTAGCTATGCGGCCAGCAATTTAACGCTTCAGGAATACTTGCAAACGGATTTACCTTTTCCTCGGGCGCGAGATGTCTTTGACCATCGCAACTATGATAAACAATTCTTCGAGTTTTACTATCACCAACTGCTCGATCGCGATTCTGCCAGTCTAGAGGAGAGAGTATCGGGAGCATCAGGAGGAGGGATGGGAGAAACCGATGCTACACCTGCGGAGATCTCGTCTGAAGCGGGTCAATCTGAATCATCTGCACCCGACTCCGAGCCGACTTCAGACCAGAAGGATCTCCTTTTAGTCTATACCGATGCAAACTCGAGCGGTGTTGAGAATACAAACCAATGGGATCGAGATGAATTGTTGAGCGATCGCCTTGACGAGTTGGTGAAAATGGCGCAAGCGAATGACAGTTGGGGCAGTATTGGGGGTAAATTGCGAGAACAGATTTTAGCGAATCTGCACCCAAAGCTAGACTATCGGGCAGTTTTACGGAAGTTTCGCACCTCTATCCTCAGCCAACAGCGACGGCTCACCCGAATGAAACCAAATCGCCGCTACGGATTTGCTTATATGGGAAGTCGTCGCGACTTTACCACCCGTTTGCTCTTTGCGATCGATGTGAGCGGCTCGATGGGGACGAAGGAGCTACAGCAGGGGTTCTCAGTCGTGAATCGCTTTTTTAACTATGGCGTAGAGGCGATCGATGTTCTTCAATTTGATACTCACATCACCACTGATGTGATAACTTTCCGTCGCGCCCAACGTGAGGTTAAGGTCACGGGACGAGGGGGGACGAATTTTAGCCCGGTTTTGGCGTATATCGAGGAACACCGGAATTATGATGGTCTGATTATTTACACGGATGGTTATGCTCCCAGCCCCCCACCGTCCCAGAATCGGCGGACTCAGATTCTTTGGCTATTTGTAAGCGAGGAGAATTACCGGAATTGTTATCCCAATCTGAAGCATTTGGGGCAAGGGGCTTATATTAAGGCGAGTGCTGCTATTCCTGCGTCAGTGTAAGTTGGGATTGCCTGAAGCGATCGCGCTTGAGTTTAGATTGAGCTATTTTAACCTTGCCCACCCACTACGCCGCGAAAAAAGATTTTCAGTCAAAAAAGTCAGAAATTCCTCTTGGAGATCGTCGTATTTACAGAAGCAGCTTGCAGGCAAGCGATCTCAATCAACAGATTATCCAATATTTGCCGAACAACACGTAAAAACTCGGTGTTAGACGTAAGTATTTGATAATAATCTGCCGGAGGGAGTTATCCTGCAATACTGCGATCGGTGCGCTATGGCAGCAACAAAATTATTGGAAGTTTGCCAAATATTTTGACTGTCTAACGACAAAATTAGCTGAAACAATCCACTACTGGCGTGACAACGCTTCAACTTAAGGAACCTGTAACTATGTCTAATCATTCGAATAAGAAGATTAAAGAGCATATTGATAATAGCAAGGAGCTCTTAAAAAACCTGCATGACTTAACCCACCTGATGGGAGAAGACGTATTTCAAGCATTCAAGGACAATTTTGGAGTTCCAATTCCAGATGTAGTACATTCCAAAATTCGGGTCGTGCAGTATGATTTGGTTAGCTCCTCTGACCCGATTTTTAAGGAATATAAAGATGGTGCTACGAAGATCCTGCAAAGTCTTCGAGAAGAAGGCTGGGAAACTTTAGCAAATGAGGCTCTTGATGTAGTAACAAGTTTATTAAACGGCATTCTTTCCTCCCAAAAAATTAAGTTAGGTCTATCTGCTGGCTCAGAGAAAACCACCGAGAAAAATAAGAAGGAATCGGGTAAAGAGAAGACTTTTATTACTGCTTGTTTAGCAAATGTAAACAGGATGCAAGCAAAAGATTGGGGAACTCAAAAGGATTTCTACATAGCATATTATGTATTTGTTATATGGTCTCCTCGTGAGAGTTGATTACGATTGATTACCATTTTTAAACAGTGCGATCGCAACACCAAATGTCTGCGATCGCGCTTTCTATACTTCTATCAAAGACAATGCGATCGCCTCTAGAGTCGAAACAGAAGCGCGATCGCTATTTTTTGCTAGAATAGCGATCGCGAGTCATTTCTATTGCAGGAGTATCGTTATGGAGCGATCGACAGCCCTACGACAAGCCAAAACATTGAGTATTGACGATCGCATCTGGTTAGTTCAAGCGCTATGGGACAGCATCAGTGACGAACCCGAGCAACTCGAGTTAACAGAAGCACAGCAGCAAGAACTATCTCGTCGTCTCGCGGATCATCAAATTAATTCTCAATCGGTGGTTTCTTGGGAAGACGTTAAAGCTCAAGCGCTTTCTAGAGCAGGAATACAGCAATGACTTTGCCAATTGTACTTCGGGTTGAGGCACAGGCTGAATTCGATCTAGCATTCGATTGGTATGAGGAACAGCAAAGTAGACTTGGAGTTAAGTTTCTCACCTCGGTTGCTGAGGTATTAGAACGCATTCAGTCATTTCCAGAGGTGTGTGAGATTGTTTTTGAAGATGTTCGCCGTGCCATTGTCCCTAAATTTCCATATTTAATTCTATACAAAATTGAACCCGAGCAGATTGTTATATTGGCAGTATTTCACAGTAAGCGCGACCCACAGATATGGAGAGATCGGGTCTGACACTATCAATACAGCCGAACAAGCGATCGCGCTCGGCTCTCCCGAAAAATTCGTACCTGTGTCAGAGCATGAGGTGTTTGCTTAGTGCGATCGCAGGAATTTTGTTTTGCGATCGCGCTTTCTACACTGCCATCAAAGACAATGAGATCGCCTCTATAGTCAAAACAGAAGGGCGATCGCTATTTTTGGTAGAATAGCGATCGCGCGTCGTGTTTATTGCCTCAAGGGGTGACAACCCAGTTAAAAGGTAGACTGTATAAGGGATAGAGCGGTGAGACCTTTCTGAAAAAAGAGGCGTTTATGAGGTTTGAGATTCATCAAACGAATAGCAAGGTCTGAGTGTATCGCCATAGATTCAAG
>JBCCVR010000101.1:0-25993 GCA_039194995.1 Cyanobacteria bacterium P01_E01_bin.42
CACCGCTCTATCCCTTATACAGTCTACCTTTTAACTGGGTTGTCACCCCTTGAGGTCCTCAACTGGTCTAATCGTCCTGCAAGTGGGGTTCGGATTGCGTTAAATACGGGAAGCAATAGCTTTGTCCAAGATGTTGCCCCTGTCTTTGCGGGTGCGGGTGTGGATGCAAACGGTCGTCCCCTCGGGCAAGATGCGGATCCTTTACCCGGAAATCAGCTTTTCACTAACTTGGGTCAAGTAACCGAGTCAACCGAAACGGCGGTTCAGTGGACGGCGATCCAGCAGGATTTTAATACGCTGACTGCGGATGCGATTCCCAATGCCGATCTGTTGGGAGTCGGTCCTCGGAATACGCCTGCTGCTCGTGCGTTGGTTCCCGGTTGCACCTTAGTGGGAAGCAGTCCCAATCCGTTTTTCCAAAGTCCTCAAGTGTCCGACTGGGAAACTGTGGATAATGGGAATAATGTTCTAGATGGTTTTGTTCTCACGGTTGACGATCTCGATGAGGCAGAAGTTCTCTCTTTTAACTGGAACTTATTAGATGAGAACGGCGATCCCATTGGCATGCCGGGAGTCGGTAATGAGTATGGTTTCGGGACAGTGAATATTGCCCGAATTCCCATTAATACCGATCCCGAATCCGATTTTCGCATTTTCCCCGACAATACTGGTGTAAGCAATTCTTCGCGCATCTTTGCAGAGAACTCCCACCGAGTGACGGAGTATGCGGATGTTGATTACGATACCGTGTTGGCTGCACCTCCGCCGCCTAATACCATTCGTTTTACAACCAATGAAATCGATGAAACCGAAAATTTAATTGCTCTATTTTCGGCAGAATTCGGGCCGGGTTTGGCCGCTCCTTTTGTTAATTCAGGGGATAACATTTTTAACTCTGCAATTAATACCCAACCGATCGCGCGCGGAGATGGAGATAGCGATCCCGATCCGACCGATATTCCCGAGCCTTCTACTTTATTGGGATTGACGGTTTTCGGCTTGCTTTGGGCGAAATCGCGTTCGGGTGTCAAAGCGAAATAGTACCCGATGAGAAAAGTCAGGTCGATCGCTCGAGAGAACGACCGATCTGAAGCAACAAAAAACTAACTCGAGTATATCTGCAATGGGGGGGTTTGTCGCGCCCCTTTTCTCCCACTTTTTGGGACTAGGAAAACACGTAAATTTAGGGGAAAACGAGACATGAAACGTTTTGCTAAAACTCTGGCTATGCTGGGTATTGGTGGCGCGATCGCCATTTTAACCCTCGGATGCAATGCAACTATCGATCGCACGCAAGTGGAAAGTTCCCTACAACAGGCTCTCATCAGTGCCGAAGCGGAGAACTATAGCGAGGCGATCGCGCAATACGACAAGGTGTTAAAACTGGATTCCGATTCGGTGGAGGCCTATTACAATCGCGGTTTTGCCCGTTATAAAACCTTGGATAGCGAGGGAGCGATCGCGGATTATACCGAGGCAATCGCTCGCGATCGCAACTATATTCCAGCCTATACCAATCGCGGGGCGGCTTATTTGGAACAACAGGAATACGAGAAGGCTGTAGGGGATTTCAGTTATGCGATCGGGTTGCAGCCGGATTTGGCTTTAGCTTACTACAACCGAGGCATTGCTCGCTATCAACTCGGACAAGTGGGAGAAGGTAAGGAGGATTTAGAAAAGGCGGCGGGGTTGTACAAAGAGCAGGGTCAAACGGAAATCGAACAACAAGTTATGGCTGCGATCGCGCAATTGGAAAACCAAAATTAAGGCGCGATCGCTCGTTCAACGCTATTATTTTAGGTCATCATGATTGTTTCTTCTTTTAACATCGAAGGCCATCATCCTTCGGTTGGTTCTACTGGTAAGCGCTTGTTGGATATTATCGGGGCATTGGTGGGTTTGTCGATCCTTGCGGTGCTTTTTCTGCCTATTGCGATCGCCATTAAGTTAGAGAGTCGGGGTTCGATTTTCTTTCAGCAAACTCGGTGCGGCTTATACGGTCGGCGGTTTACAATTTGGAAGTTTCGCTCGATGGTGGCGAATGCTTCTATTTTAAAGGAGCATGGGAAAGGGTATGCTTGCAAAGATGCGAAGGATCCTCGAATTACCGCGATCGGTCGTTGGTTGCGTCGCACCAGTTTGGATGAGTTTCCCCAGTTTTGGAATGTTTTGCGGGGGGAGATGAGTTTGGTGGGGACTCGTCCTCCCATTCCGGAGGAGGTTGCACTGTACTCGCCTCACCACTGGCAGCGATTGCGGGTTAAACCGGGACTGACGGGGGAATGGCAGGTTAACGGGCGATCGCGGGTGAAGGATTTCGATCGCGTGGTGGCGTTGGATTTACGCTATCAACGGCGATGGAGTTTGGGTTACGATTGTTGGCTTCTCTTAAAAACTCTTTACGTTGTTTTGGCGCAAGTTGGGGCGTATTAGGTGTGCTGTTATGGTAGGGTAGTGAAATACCTCAGATTTTACTACCTTCATCGCGCTTTCGCTTGCTGTTTCTCATTCTTTGTTAGGAAAAATGAATAACACTTGGCTCGAGAATTTAGGACGAGTTGGACTGATCGCATCTTTGGCGGTTGCGGGTTCGAGGAGTGCGATCGCGCAGATTGTCCCCGATAGCACGTTAGGAAATGAAAATTCAGTAGTTGTTCCCATCAATACCCAGTTGGAGCATATCCAAGGGGGTGCTTTGCGAGGGAGCAATTTGTTTCACAGTTTTCAAGAATTTAATGTTAAAAATGGACATTCTGCCTATTTTGTCAATCCCGCTCTTGTAGAGAATATTTTCAGTCGAGTAACGGGGGGGAATATTTCGGAAATCTTCGGCACTTTGGGGGTATTGGGAGAGGCGAATTTATATCTGATTAATCCCAATGGCATCATTTTCGGGGAAAATGCCAGTTTGGATATTCAGGGGTCGTTTGTGGCGACGACGGCGAGTCGTTTGGTCTTTGGGGATGGGAGCGAGTATAGTGCGGTAAATCCAGAAATTCCGGCAGCGATCGTTAATAATGTACCGATACAAATCAGCTTGCAGTTTGAAGGAGAACCAGCAGCGATTGTTAATTTGGCGAACTTATCGACGGGAGAAAGTTTGACGTTAGCGGGAGGAAATTTGGATTTAGAAGGGGAGTTAGTCGCGGGGAAAGATTTGACGCTAACGGCAGAGGATACGGTAAAGATTCGAGATGGGGAAAGCGATCGGTTTGTTGCGGCTGCGGGGAATGATTTATTGGTGCAAGGGAATGAGGGAGTAGATATTTTTGCGTTGAATCATGCAGAGAGCGGGCTATTTTCCGGTGGAGATATGATTTTGAGGAGTAATAATGCAGTGATTGGCGATGCTCATTATTACAGTGGGGGAAATTTTCGGATTGAGGAGTTAGATGGAGATTTGGGAGAGTTAGAAAGTCCTAACGATCCGATAATTCGTTCTTTAGGAGATGTGAGCTTTAATTCTTATGTTGGGGCATCGTTGCATATTTTAGCAGCAGGATCGGTCAAAATTCCGGGCTTTATTTTTATTACGAGTACAGATACGAATAATGCAATTAATCCTACTGCAACCCCCGAGCTTGCTAATGTTATTTTGTCAGATGGAACGACATTAGAAATAGATGGAAGTCGTTATTTAACTGTTGATATTCGAGCCGGAATGAAGCGAGATGTAGTTGTTGGAAGTGGAATAAGCGGATCTTCTGGAACTTTTTTAGATGCTTTCTTTAATTCTATTGTACCTACTCTTACATCGAGTCCGACCAGTGCGGATATTGCGATCGGTGGAATTTTTACAGATTTGGTGGGAAGTGGTGGAGGTAGAGTTTTTTTAACTAATCGCTATGAACCTAATATAAGTCTAGAAGGTGCAATCAGTGCTGATACTATTGTCACTTTAGATGCTTTTGGAGGTGGTTCTGTAACTATTGATTCTCAAGGTGATATTGAAATTAATAGTTTATTAGATGTTTCATCGCTTGATTTTGTTAATAATAATTATCTAGGAGATGGAGGTAATATAAAGTTACTAGCGAATTCAGACATAAACCTGAATTCTGACAGTTCTCTTAGATCAAGAGGAAACCTTGGAGGAACTATTATTCTCAAAACAGTTGATAATATTTTTGTTGATGGTAGTATCATTGAAAGTTTTAGTTATAACTCCCAAATATCCAAAACATCACTAACAGGAGGTGATATTATAATAGAAGGTCAATCAATATTGTTTGACAATGGTGTCCGATTAGGTGTCGGGAGTTTTGGGCAAATAAATACAGGTAATATTAGTATTAGAGCCACGAACAATATCCGTTTTCAAGGAGAAAATAGTTTGGGCACTGGTGAGATTTTTAATGAAATTGCACCAACAGGTGAGGGAAATGGAGGAAGCATTGACATTAAAGCAAGAACTCTTGAAATTCTCGATGGAGTAAGAATTTCGAGCAGCACATCGGGAACAGGAAATGCTGGTAATATTACTATTGATCTTACAGACTTACGTTTACAAGGAAAAGATAGTTCTGGAAGATCGAGTGGGATTTTTAGCCAAGTAATATCGATTGGAAAAGGAGATGGAGGAGAGATTAAAATTACTACAGAAATTCTCAAAATTTTTGATGGAGCAAGAATTTCTAACAGTACTTTTGGAGAAGGAAATGCAGGAAACATTACTATTAGTGCTACAGAAACTATCCAATTTCAAGGAGAAGATGGTTTTGGAAGATCGAGTGGGATTACTAGCCAAGTAGCATCAACCGCAGAAGGAAATGGAGGAGAGATTGAAATTACCACAAAAATTCTCGAAATTTTTGATGGAGCAAGAATTTCTAACAGTACTCTGGGAAAAGGGGATGCTGGGAATATTATCGTTAACACTACAGAAATCTTACATTTACAAGGAGAAGATCGTTTCGGAGTAGGGAGCACAATTGCTAGTGGAGTATCACTACTAGCACGAGGAGATGGAGGAGAGATAAAAATTACAACTGGAACTCTTGAACTTCTTGATGGAACTGTAATTTCTACAAATAGCTTTGGAAAAGGAAATGCTGGAAATATTAGAATCAATGCTACAGAAATTCTACGCTTGCAAGGAGAGAGAAGTTTTGGAAGATCGAGTGGGATTTTTAGCCAAATAATATTAGGAGAAGGTAATGGTGGAGAAGTTAATATTATGACAAAATCTCTTGAACTTCTTGATGGTTCGTTTATTTCTACTGATACAATTGGGAAAGGAAACGCAGGGAATATTACGATCAATTCCACAGAAATTCTACGTTTGCAAGGAAAAAATCGTTTCGGAGTAGGGAGCACAATTTCTAGTGGAGTTGCACCAATAGGCGAAGGAAATGGAGGAGAAATAAAAATTACAACAGAGAATCTCGACATTCTTGATGGGGCGATAATTGCTACGACTACCTTGAGAGGAAAAGGAAATGCTGGATCAATAAATATTAGCGCTAATCGTCTTAATCTTACTGAAGGAAGTGAAATTCAAAGCGATACTGGTGGCAACTTTGATGTTGATGCAGGAGATATTAATCTGAGCATCACAGATACAATCAATATTCAAAGGAGTGGTATTTTTGCTAGTACCAGACTCAACTCAACCGGAAACGGGGGAGATATCGAAATAACAACGCCTACCCTATCCCTCCAAGATAACGCAACCATCAATGTCAACAGCCAAGGAGAAGGCATCGGTGGCGATATCGAAATTCGCACCAACCGCATCGACTTAGACAACAGCCAAATTACCGCCGAAACCCGCAGCACCCAAGGGGGAAACATCGAACTCACCGTGCGAGACCTGCTCCTGATGCGCCACGAGAGCAAAATCTCCACCACCGCCGGCACCGCACAAGCCGGAGGAGATGGGGGGAACATCACAATTAATGCCGAAAATGGCTTTATCGTCGGGCCTCCGGGTGAAGACAACGACATCACCGCTAATGCCTTTGAAGGAAACGGAGGTAATATCAACATCACCGCACAAGAAATCTTTGGCTTAAAATTCCGCGACGAACTCACCCCTCGCAGCGATATTACTGCTAGTTCCGAATTTGGCTTAGACGGAACGGTACAATTGAATACTCTCGGTATCGACCCCAACAATGGACTCACTAACCTTCCCGAAGACCAAAACGATCCCGAAGTGCGCCAGGGATGTTCGCAAGGAGGCGCAAATTCTTCATCCTTAAATATTCCGGGTCGAGGGGGTGCGCCAGATAATCCCGATGATATGCAAATCCCAGAATCTTATGATGAATTCATCCCCCTCGACGAATTAGAAACCGACGGCACTATAGAAGAAAATCGAGAAAATAGCGATCGCATTTCCTCAGAAGAAGAACGTCCCCCGGTACTATTTTCTTGTCAATCAAATTGAATCCGAGGAAAGCGATCGCACTTGCAATAAGCGCGATCGCTTCCCCGACGAGGTTTGCCCAATTATGCAGCAAAGCGATCGCTATTTAACCCTTGGCGATTCTCTAAAATTCGAGACACGATTTGCGCGTGTTGTTCTGCTCGAATGCTATATTCTCGTCTGAGGGTGCGGATTTGAGGACTCTTGTTCGCGATCGCCTCTTCCACTGATATTCCATATTTAACTGACTCGAAAATCAAGGATTCTAAAGCATCTCGATAACTTTGCAATCGCAATTGATTATCTTCAGTTACTTTTTGCAAAATGCGAGGATTTTCCGCCGTGACTTCCTTGAGAATGCAAGAACTTTCTTCGGGTTTGAGGTTGAATTTTTGACCGAGGTTCTGCAAGAAATTGAGACCATTTGACGCTTTGAGAATGCCTTGAGATAAAGCCTCGGTTAATACCTCTTTATACAACCGCGATCGCTCCTGTAAGGAAACGTGAGGGAGAACTCGATTGAGAACATCTAACTCATCGGCTTTAAGGTCTTCTAAAGAACGATCTTGTAGGTGTGAAGATAAGTCAATGGGGAGTCGTTTGAGTTGTTTCAGAAAGCGATGTTTCAGACTTTCTTGAAAATATTGCTGGGACGTTCGCGAGAAGGTTCGATATAACCAAAGGGTGCTGACAATCTCGATAAAACTTTGCCAGAAAAATTGCACCGCAAGCGGCAATCTGAGAATTTCCGGGCGACCCCCATAGAGAAAGAAAATATTAAATGCCAACCAAGCACACAAAGAAAAAAGATGATGACGCGATCGCTCTGAAGCGATTTCTCGATTCTTTTTCTTGAGATGAATGCGATAAACCCGTTCGATCTTTTGACCTAAATAATAGGCGATCGCCACGCAAAGCGCCAGCACGAGAGGAGCCGCGAATAACTTGGGAATGGAAATGGCGCGATCGCCTAGATAAAATCCCGGTGAAAACAGCATTTCCAACTGATTTTCTTCGTGCGCCCAAGCTCCCGAAAAATAGTAATTCCAGTTGCCCGCATAGAGAAAATAATAGAGGATGTAACCGACAACTAAACCCAAATAACCGTACTGGACGAATTGGCGATCGTGTTGCGTCGATTGCTGCCAATAAGACTGTTCCGCATCGATATCAAAACAGTTGGATTTGCAACCGATACAAGCGGGTTTTTCTCGTCCCGTTTTGGCATCGATCGCGCGACAACTGGACTGAGTTGGAGTCTTTGCAGGTATTTGACTTGCAGAAGTTCCTAAAAGCCCTCTCAGACCCGTAAAGATAGCTTGTACGAGACCAAAAGGACAAACATAATGACACCAACTCCGTCCCCCATAAAGGGCGACGATCGTGATCGCAGCAGCAATCGTTAAAAGCAGAAATGAACCCAACAGCCATCGTGTCGAATTGACAAACAAAATTCGTGCATTTAAGCCGAGAAAGAGTAAGAAAAATTGTAAATAGAGATGATTGTTTTGCAACCAGCGAGAACGAGAAATTCTGAGAATCGGCTTCAATCCTAATGCTCTGGGAATTTGAGAAAGGAAATAAAGAGGACACAAACGCCGCCAAAATTCGTGTCCTAAAACCAAGACGATGAGAATTCCACTGGGAACGACCGTTCCCCAAAAAACTCTTGCACCGATAGGATAAACTCGTTCTGGTAGGCATTGTCCTTGGACTTTAACACATTGACTGACCTCTAACGCCAAGACGCGATCGCCAAAAGGACTAAAGGCATGGTTTGGGTCAGTCCAAGGGGCAGAAATCGGGTCGTAAAATAACGATGCAATGAGAACAAACCATGCGATCGCCAGTACCCAACGCCAAAGATGTAGAGTCCGTTCGGGAGCATTACCAATCATTTTTCCAAAATCTCCTAATCGACGCTTTAAACGAGAGAAATTCTTGAGTTGTCCGATCGTCAAACAAAAGTAAAATCGGTATCGAGATTGAATCCCGTGCCGCCATTTTCAACCATCGCAATTAAGTCAAACCGCCCGCAATTGAGACTCCCAATGAGAGAATAGTTGCAGAAAGTTTTAAAAACATAATCGCCAACACTACCGCTCAGTTGAATGAGATCCTCTCCTGAAGTGAAATCATTGATGACTGCACGATCGCGCCAACCCCGACCTGTATAGAAAGACTGAATTCCGTCATCGAGAACGAAAATATCTTGACCTTCTCCTCCCGTCAGGCGATCGTAACCTCCACCGCCAATGAGAGTATCGTTACCCGCACCCCCCTCGAGCTGGTCGTTACCCTTACCCCCGTTTAAAATATCATCACCTAAGCCACCGTTGAGCTTGTCGCGACCCGCACCACCATTTAAAAGATCGTTCCCTGCACCGCCATAGAGCTTATCTCGTCCCCGATCGCCCTCGAGCCGATCGTTGCCAGCTTCTCCATATAAGGTATCGTTTCCCGCTTTACCGAAGATTGTATCGTTCCCCAAGCCCCCCTCAAGCAGGTCATCTCTCGCGGTTCCCTCGTTAATGAGAGAAAAGGCATTATCTTGAACGATCGCCGTATCGGTATTGCGGCGAATAATGTCAGCGAGGGTTGTACTCTCGATCGCGGCGATCTCTGTGGGAGTGAATTGGTTTTCGTAATAGAGGCGATCGCCGTCTCGCAATCTCGAAAACTGCTCCGCGATAATCGTATCAACAGTTTCGCCGACGCTAGAACCGGGTTGCAAATCCTCGGCCAACAAGCCGACAAACGCATCGATGCGATCGACATTGCCGTATAATTCCTCTAATTTTGCCTGTTTTTCCGGGTCTGTGGTAATCTCTGCAAAACCGGATACGCGCTCTAACCCAAAGGATTCGCGGATGGTATTGTAATCCGCCAGTCCGTTGAGGCGACCTCGTTCGATATTAATCGCCGATAAGTCCCGTCCGATCGCATTAGGTCCAAAACGAAAGAGGAGATTTCTCACATCGTCGATTAACTGATTATCGACCCTCTGGCTCGAGGAGGATGCAACGCCCCGTAAAATGGGATCGATGCCTGCTTCTTCGATCGTTGCACTGGGTTGAAAGAAAACATCAGAGAGCGTGAGATGACCTTCGGGAATTTCCGAGCCGTCGGGAGTGAGGCGTTGAATTTCCGAACTCAGTTGCGTGTGACCCAAGCGATAGGCGGCAGTGCTGAAGGTGCGGCTAATGCCGGGATCGATCGCCGCATTGTAACCGTTATAGGTAGGTAGTGTATTTTCTCCCAAGAGTGCGGGTAAATATTCGCGATAGATAATGGCTTGATATTGAGCGACATTGATTTGGCGAGCGCGTTGGAAAACTTGCTCGTCCGTCCAGTTGGGATGGGCATTTGCTAAGGTTTCAGCGAGGCGGTTGTGTTCTCTCACAAAAAGGGTGTGGATGGAAAGGAGGGCGGAATTTTCGTTGGCTCGCACGTCTCCGGCGACAAAAAGAGCGGTCGGATCGCTCCCTCGGGGGTCGTCATTTTCTATCGTGCCATCGTTGTAGGGGAGGAGATTTCCCGCGCTCGTTTTCAGCTTTCCTCTTTCAAAAGAGCGCAACCAATGCGATCGCTCTTCATCGGAACCGTAGATATTAGAACCGTCCAGCCATGGGGTGATGCGGTTGGGGAGTTGCCGGGGATTATTGGGGTCTGTCCCAGTGCCTTCGATGAAAACAGTATCGTTGATGGGGATGGTAACATTGCCAATTCCTTGGGGATCGAGGTGAGGATCGCCAATGGGGACAGGAATGCTGAGGGGGCGATCGCCAGTATCGGGAGTCAGGCTGAGATCGTGATCGAGAAATTGCCCGAATACCCAAATGAGATTAGTCAAGCCTCGGAGTTCGGAGGTATCTTCGTTCTGTTGAGACAGAGTATTACTGATGGTACGAGCATTGGGGCGATCTTGACCGCTCGGGGTGGAAAAACCATCGCTATAGTCTAAGGGCGCGATCGCGAGTAGAGGGTTATCAGTCGCGCCATAGGTGGGATTAACAAGATTGTTTTCCGTACCGTCAGGGGTATAAAATTCGGGGTTTTGGCGAGTATAGGGATCGTTCTCAATGAGAATATTTTGGCGATCTCTGCCGCGATCGCGTTCCCGATTTTGTCGCGTGTTTAAACTACTTTCCATGTTTTCTCAATTAAATTCTTCTTGCTTCTGGGAGTAGCATTCCCGGAAATTACGGAGATCGAAAAGATCGGTTTAAGTGCGAGTTTTTACGCTTGCTTCCGATCCATTTCTGGCCTTGACAAATTTATCGAGTTGAAGATTTATTTCTCTACTCGATTTGTTCTCTTGTTTAGGTTACTGGGTGCAAAAAAGTCCCGTTATGCACGAGGAGATAAACACAGACAATATTACAACTTGTAAAGTTCTGCATAAAGGTTGGCATTCTCACCCAAGAAGCTAAATGTAAGGACGCGGAGGCATCTCACCATGAGCGATCGCTGGTTTTGGGAAGTTGGTAAACTCGGGTTAATTGCAAGTTTGGCTGTTGCGGGTTCGAGAAGTGCGATCGCGCAGATCGTTCCCGATAGTACGTTGGGAAATGAACGTTCGGTAGTTGTTCCCATCAATGCTCAATTGGAGCATATCCAAGGGGGTGCTTTACGAGGGAGCAATTTGTTTCACAGTTTTCAAGAATTTAATGTTCAAAACGGACATTCTGCCTATTTCGTTAATCCTGCTCTTGTAGAGAATATTTTTAGTCGGGTAACGGGGACAAATGTCTCGGAAATCTTCGGAACTTTGGGGGTATTGGGAGAGGCGAATTTATATCTAATTAATCCCAATGGCATCATTTTCGGGGAAAATGCCAGTTTGGATATTACAGGGTCGTTTGTGGCGACGACGGCGAGTCGTTTGGTGTTTGGGGATGGGAGCGAGTATAGTGCGGTAAATCCGGAAATTCCGGGGATGATTATCAATAATGTGCCGATACAAATCAGCTTGCAGTTTGAAGGAGAACCGGCTGCGATCATTAATTTGGGGAATTTATCGACGGGAGAAAGTTTGACATTAGCGGGAGGGAATTTGGATTTAGAAGGGGAGTTAGTAGCGGGGGAAGATTTGACGCTAACGGCAGAGGATACGGTAAAGATTCGAGATTCTGAAAATAGTCACTTTATTGCGGCGGCGGGTAATAATTTACTGATACAAGGGAATGAGAAGGTAGATATTTTTGCGTTGCATCATGCAGAGAGCGGGTTGTTTTCTGGTGGGGATATGGTTTTGAGGAGTAATAATGCAGTGATTGGCGATGCTCATTATTACAGTGGAGGAAGTTTTCGGATTGAGGAGCTAGATGGAGATTTGGGAGAGTTAGAAAGCCCTAACGATCCGATACTTCGAGTAAGAGGAGATATCTTTATCAATGCTTATCGAGGAGCATCACTTCATATTTTCGCAGGAGGAAAGGTAGAAATTCCTAATGGCATTCAGATTACTGGCGCAGATGTAGCAAATGGTTTAACTGAAATAGTAACATTATCTGATGGTAGTACAATAGAAATTGATGGAAAAACTAATCCCACTGTAGATATTCGTGCAGGAGTTGATCCTACTTTCATTGGTAATCCTTTATTAACAGGAACAGGTGTTTTTATCCGTCCAATCAATATTAATGCTTCATCAAGTGCTGATATTAATATTGGAATTATTGTCACTGATATAGTTTTAGGCAATGGCGGAACTGTTTTTTTAACTAATCTGTATAAACCAGATCTAGCTTTACAAGGAGGAGATATTACTGTTGACTCAATCGATCCGAGAGATCGGTTTGGAGGTGGTTCAGTTATAATTGACTCTCGATCCAATCTTAATATCAATGGAAACGTTGATGTTTCTGCTTTTCGCCAAGGTAATAATAATTATTTAGGCAATGGAGGAAATATTGATTTATTAGCTGATGGTGATATTAAAATACATTCGGCAGAAAATTATTTAAAATCGAGAGGTAATCTAGGAGGAAACATAACCTTATCTGCTAACGGAAACATTGAAATTAGTGACAATGTCATTGAAAGCTATAGTTATAATTCTCAACAATTAAATACAACACCAACAGGAGGAAATATTTTTCTGGATGCTCAGTCTATTTTTATTAACAACGGAACTCAACTATCTACTATAACTCTGGGACAAGCAAACGCAGGTAATGTCATCATTCAAGCAAATCATACTGTTCGCTTTCAAGGAGTAAATCCTCAAGGAAAGATAAATGCAATTGGTAGTGCAGTAGAAATAGGAGGAGTCGGTAATGGTGGAGAAATCAATATCACTACTGGAATTCTTGAATTCTTGGATGGAGCAGTAATTTCAACCTATACATCAGGACAAGGAAATGCAGGTAATGTTACCATTAATGCTACAAATGCTCTGAACACAAATAATTTTGTTCGTTTTCAAGGAGAGGCCAACTCGGGTGGAAGTAGAATTACTAGTACCGTAGAAGAAACAGGGGTGGGTGATGCAGGAGAAATCAATATTATTACTGAAAATCTTGAACTTTTGAATGGGGGGAGAATTTCAAATGCTACTCAAGGACAAGGAAGTGTAGGGAATATCAATATCCAAGCTGATTTTGTTCATCTTCAAGGAACCGATAATCAAGGGCGGAAGAGTAGAATTATTAGCCAAGTAGCACCAATAGGAGCGGGAAATGCTGGGAATCTCAATATTAATACCAATATTCTTGAGATTTCTGGTGGAGCAAAAATTGAGAATGTTACTTTTGGACAAGGGAATGGAGGAAATCTCGATATCACAGCCCACGATTATATTCGTATTCAAGAGGAAGATCGTCACGGCAATGTGAGTGGAATTGATAATCAGGTATCACGAAATATAGTAGGAAATGCAGGAGAAATCAATATTGCTACTGGAGTTCTTGAACTTTTGAATGGAGGTGAAATTTCAACAATAATCTGGGGAAAAGGTGAAGGAGGAAATCTCACCATTAACGCCAGCGATCGCTTTAATATTAAAGGAGAAAATAGTTACGGCTTAGGAAGTGTACTTAGAAGTCAAGTGCAAACAACAGAGGCATCAAGTGCAGGAGAAATAAAAATTATTACTGGAACTCTTGAAGTTTTGGACGGAGGTCAAATCTCAGGCAGTACTGTAGGATTGGGCAATGTAAGTAACCTAACCATTAATGCAACAGATCTTGTTCGTTTTAAAGGAACAAATAGCCAAGGACGTGGAAGTGGAATTATCAGTCAAGTTGAAGCAATAGCAGTTGGCAATGGTGGAGAGATTAATATCAATACTGAAATTCTCGAAGTTTTGGACGGAGCCGCAATTTCAATTAATACAAAGGGACAAGGAAATGCTGGTCATGTTACTATTAATGCTAATAATACTGTTCGTATTCAAGGAAGAAGTAATCGTGGAGTAAGTGGAATTGTTGGTGAAGTAGAAGCAACAGGAGTAGGTAATGGTGGAGAAATAAATATTAATACTCCAACACTTCAAGTTTTAGACGGAGCGTTTATTTCAACAAGTATAGAAGGGAAAGGCAAAGCAGGCAATATTACTCTTAATGCTGCCAACACTGTTCGCATTCAAGGAGAAGATCGTTCAGGATCTCGCAGTCGAATTCTCAGTCAAGTAGAAACAACAGGAATTGGAAATGGAGGGGAAGTCAAGATTTCCACTGAGATTCTTGAAGTCTTAGATGGGGCTAGGATCGCAACCGATACCTTTGGACAAGGAAATGCAGGCAAAATTGATGTTACCGCCAATCAACTTAATCTTACACAGGACAGTCAAGTTACAAGTCGCACCTATAGCAACTCCAACGCAGGAAATATAACTCTCAATGTTATCGATCGCCTCAATATCGAAGGAGAAAATAGCGGTCTATTTACCAACACTGAACCCAATTCCACAGGAAACGGTGGTGATATCTTCCTCCAAACTGACAACCTTTTTCTCAATAATAATGCCCAAATCTCTGCTGCAACAGAAGGACAAGGCAAAGCAGGTGACCTCAACATCACCGCCAATACCCTAGAAGCTAACAACGGCAGCCAATTCCGCACCAACACTATCACCAGCAAAGATGCAGGAGATATCACCCTCAATATTGCTAATAATGTTCGCCTCACGGGAAATAACACCGGACTCTTTGCCCAAACCCAAGGCGAAGGGGATGCCGGAGATATTCTGGTTAACACCCCAGAATTAAACCTCCTGCAAGGGGCAATTATTCGCGCATCTACCAGCGATCGCGGCAATAGTGGCGATATCACCGTTAATGCCCCGACTTCCATCTTCCTCGGCGGCAACAGCCAACTCTCCGTCGAAACCAGCAACGCCGGAAAAGCAGGCAATATCACCCTCACCACCCCCAACCTCACCGTAGAAGAACTCGCCCGCATCACCGCTACTGCCACCGCTACCGCCACCACCCAACAACAAGGCGGCAGTATCACCGTCAATGCCTCCCAAATGAACCTCGCCGGCACCGTTGGCATCTTTGCCGAAACCCAAGGACAAGTCCCCGCCGGCACCCTCACCCTACAACCCGATAACAACCAAAACAACCTCGATATCGACTTCCAACAAGGAGCGCAGATATCCGCCTCTACTTCCGGTAGCGGCACGGGAGGCAGTCTCTTTGTGTTTGCCCCCGATACCATCGATATTAGCGGCGATGGCACATTAGCCGTCGAAACCCGCAGCACGGGTAACGCCGGAAATATCGAAATGAGAGCCGCCAACCTCAACCTCTCCAACGGCGCAAAAATCTCCGCCTCCACATCGGGAGAAGGACAAGGCGGAAATATCGATTTGTCGATCGCCCGCCACATTCAACTCAGCGATCGCAGTACGGGTATTCTTGCCAGCACCGCCGCCGACTCGAGGGGCAATGGCGGCAATATCAACATTCAAACAGCCTACCTCAACGCAGCCGACGGCGTAGAAATTGGCGTAAACAGCCAAGGCATGGGAACCGGTGGCGATATCGATATTCAAGGCGATCGCATCGACCTCAACAACAGTCAAATTACCGCCGAAACCCGCAGCACCCAAGGCGGTAACATTGACCTGACCGTGGGAGACCTCCTCCTGATGCGCCACGGGAGCAAAATCTCCACCACCGCCGGCACCGCACAAGCGGGAGGAGATGGGGGTAACATTACCATCAATGCCGAAAACGGCTTTCTCGTCGGACCTCCGGGAGAAGACAACGACATCACCGCCAATGCTTTTGAAGGAAACGGCGGCAATATCAACATTACCGCACAAGAAATCTTTGGCTTAAAATTCCGCGACCAACTCACCCCTCGCAGCGATATCACCGCCAGTTCCGAATTCGGCTTAGACGGAACGGTACAATTGAACACTCTCGGCATTGATCCTAACAACGGACTCACAAATCTCCCCGAAGACCAAAACGATCCTGAAGTGCGACAGGGATGCTCGCAAGGAGGCGCAAATTCCTCATCTTTGACCGTGCAAGGAATAGGAGGTGCGCCAGATAACCCTGACGATATGCTAACCCCAGAAATAGACGATGAATTTATCTCTCTTGACGAACTAGAAACCGATGGAACGATCGCAGAAAATACGATCGCATTGCCCGATGAAAAGCGATCGCCGTTAGCTTTTTCCTGTCAATAAAAAATAATTGAGTGCATAATTTCCCGCAGATCCACCCAAGAAACTCTCTAGAAAAATGTCATCGAAACCTACGTCGCTTCCCTTCTCCAAAATGAACGATAACTGGCTCAAAACATTTAGTAGGATCGGCCCGATCGCCATCCTCGCGATCGCTTCCTCAAAGCCTGCTTTTGCCCAAATTACCCCAGACCAAACATTAGGCAACGAAAACTCCGTCGTCGTCCCCATCAATGTCCAATTGGAACATATCCAAGGAGGTGCATTAAGAGGGAGCAATCTTTTCCACAGCTTCCAAGACTTTAATATCAAAGAAGGACATTCCGCCTACTTTGTCAACCCCGCCGCCATCCAGAATATTTTTAGTCGAGTTACTGGAGTCAATCCCTCCCATATCTTAGGAAAATTAGGAGTATTAGGAGAAGCCAATTTATATCTCATCAACCCCAACGGCATTATCTTTGGAGACAATGCCAGCTTAGATATTAAAGGCGCATTTGTTGCTAGTACCGCTAGCAGTTTTGCCTTTCCCGACGGCAGCCAATACAGTGCCGTCAATCCCGAAATTCCTCCCGTACTCATTAATAATGTCCCCATACAAATTTCCCTTCAATTTGAAGGAGAACCTGCAACAATCGTTAACGCCGGATATTTGCAAACGGGAGGTAATATAACGCTAATGGGAGGTCTGGTCGTTAATACCGGACAGATTTCCGCTCCCGAAAATACTGTAAATTTGCTGGCAGTGCAACCCGAAACAGCCGTGCAAATGAGCGATCGCGCCGATATTTTAGAAGCGATCGAACCTACAGTAACCAGCGAGTTAGAATCCGATTTAGAAGCCTTAGAAGAGTTGAGCGAAGAGACAGGGTTACGGGTAACAGAAACGGGAGATTACGAGATTCTCGGCACGGGAATTACTGTCAGTCCAGAAACAGGTTTAACCGTTGCATCTGGGGAAATTGAAGCGACGGGAGGAACGGTGCGGGTATTGGGAAATAAAGTAGGTTTGGTGGATGCTAATATTGATGTTTCGGGAGAAAATGGCGGCGGTACGGTACGTATTGGCGGCAATTATCGCGGTGAAAATTCACTTTTGAATGCGGCGCGAACGTGGGTTAATGAAGGAACAAATATTACGGCTGATGCTTTAGGAGAAGGGGATGGAGGCACTGCGATCGTCTGGTCTGATGAAGCAACTGCATTTTATGGAAATATTAGTGCCAGAGGTGGAAATATTGCAGGAGATGGCGGTTTTGTCGAAGTATCGGGTAAAGAGAATTTATTATTTGAAGGCATAGTAGATGTGGGGGCAAGTCAAGGAAATACGGGGACATTACTGTTAGATCCAAAAGATATTAGAATTGTCAGCAGTGGAAGTGCAAATGATGCTCAATTGCCAAATATTCCATTCGCACAAAACCAAAACTCTGATTATACTATATCAAAGATGGCTTTAATGAATGCGACAGGTGATATTGTTTTACAGACTACGAATAATATTATTATTGAAGATATAGGCGATCTGACTTTTGATCCGGGAGCAAATTTCGTTACTTTTGAAGCAGATGCAGATGGAGATGGAAGTGGTGATTTTATAATGAATAACATAGAAAATTCATTGATAACAAGTGGTCGGGATTTAACGATTTCTGGCGCAAATATTATTGCCGGAAATTTAGATACATCTGCTATGGATTTATCTTCTGCCGATGCTAGAGTAACAGGTGGAACATTAACATTAACAGCCAAGAATGGAGATATTAAAGTAGGTGATATTAATACATCTTCTACGGCTTCTTCTTTGGCTATAGCTAAAGCAACAGGTGGAATAGTAATATTAACAGCTAATAATGGAGATATTAATACAGGAGATATTAAGACATCTGCTATGGCGACCGATCTGAGCATCGAGGCTATAGCAACAGGAGGAGTAGTAAAGTTAATGGCTCGAAATCACATTGAAATAGGAGAAATTGATTCTTCTTCTACTGCTGTTTCTTTATATGGAATTTCAACAGGAAATGGAGGAGATATTATGCTGATTAGTAATAGTGGTACAATTAACGCAACAGGTGGCAATATCAATGCAGGCTCTTTAAACGGTAATGGTGGCGATATTACTTTTACTGCCAATGAAGATATTACTATTGCAGAATTTATCAATACAATAGGAACTCGAGAAGGAGGAAATGTGAAAATAAGCAGTCAGAATGGTTCGATTCAAGGTGAGGTTTTTGTAATTGGAACAGGTGAATTTAACGATACATTTTTTGCAACTCAATATGGTATAACACTGCCTCCTCTACCAACTCAAAATAGAACCAATTCCGATGCTGGCGATATCGTATTATCTGCGGTAGGAAATATTCAATTAACTCGCGGAATCTTGAGTGCTTCTGGAGAAAGTGCTGGTGGAATTATTAGAGGGACAAATGGAAAAATTAGCTTAAACTCTGGAAACTCAATTATTTTAACTGAGTTTCTAGCTGGTAATTCTTCTGAATTTGGAAATAGCAATAATATAGAGTTAACGAGTCAATCTATTTCTTTAACGCAAGCAAATTTAAATATCAGTTCTAATCGCAGCACGCAACAGTCGGGAAATATTATTATCACTGCACCAGAATTTTTTGAATTAAATCAGAATAGTACGATACAAGCACAAACTACAAATACTAGTCTTGGTGGTAATGTGATTATTAATCAAACTAATCGGCTCAGCATTAACAATTCAATCATTTTTGCCAATGCGAATGGAATTGTTCCCGGCGGACAAGCAGGGACTATCATTGCTAATGCCGATCTAGTGGAGATTTCTGGAACTTCTTCTAATGGTTTAATTCCAAGTGGATTAGCCAGTTTGAGTTCTCGTCAGGGAACTTCAGGAGGAGTCAGTGTGAATAGCGATCGCTTAACTCTTTCTGATGGTGGCTCAATTAATGCAAGTAGTGCGAATCAAGGTCAAGGAGGAAATATTGCCATCAATTCTGATTCAATTCTGATTGATGGTACATCTGCAAATCAACTATTTCCAAGCGGCATTTCTGCTGATGCACTGACAGAAGGAAATAGTGGTAATATTACGATCGATGGTGATGATTTACAAATTCAAAATGGAGGAGAGATTTCTACTTCTACCTTTGGAACGGGACGTGGTGGAACAATTACTATTAATGTGGCAGATATATTTCTCAATGGAACTTCAGAAGATGGTCAGATCAAAACAGGAATATATGCTCAATCTTTTGATGCTGGAAATGCTGGAGATATTAACATAAATACAGAGCATCTAAGGCTACAAGATCGAGCAAAAATCAGTGTTAGCAGCGATCCACAAGCAGAAGATTCTGGAAATTTAATTCAGAAAGCAAATGCGTGGATAGATGCGGGAAGAGCAATTCCAGATAGTAATATCGATCCAAACTTTCGCGTTGCCCGAGGAATGGGAAACGGCGATGCAGGAAATACCAATATTTCTGCCAGTGACAAAATTGTGATGCAAAACCAAGCGCAAATTGTTGCGGAAACTTCTTCAGGAGATGGAGGAAATATCGATATAGATACTGAAAACCTCCTGCTCATGCGATACGAAAGCAAAATCTCGACAACCGCAGGAACCGCACAAGCAGGGGGAAATGGGGGCAATATTACCATTGATGTTGCTGATGGTTTTATTGTCAGTCCTCCTCATGAAAATAATGATATTACTGCCAATGCTTTTGAAGGGAATGGAGGTAATGTTAATATTACCGCACAAGCTATCTTCGGTTTGGAAGTTCGCGACGAACTCACTCCTCTCAGCGATATTACTGCCAGTTCTGAATTTGGTTTAGATGGAACAGTGCAGCTTAATACCCTCGGAATTGATCCCACTACCGGACTTACTAACCTCCCGGAAGATGAAGCAGATCCCCAAGTGCGACAAGGATGCTCGACAGGAGGAGCAAACACCTCATCCTTAAATATTCCGGGTCGGGGAGGATCTCCAGATAATCCTGACGATATGTTAATGGGAGAGATAGATGACGGATTTATTCCTCTTGATGAGCTAGAGACAGATGGAGGGATAAAGGAAGATGAAGAAAAGAGCGGAAATGCGAGGATTGCGGAAACGCGATCGCTGTTAACCTCTCCCTGTCAATAGCAATGCGATCGCATCACGAAAGACCCTTCATTTCATTGAGTGCAATATTTTGTTACATTCCTCAAACTCAGGTTCTGTCTTTGTTTTAACCGTATCTCATTCAAGGGAATAAAAAAACTCAAGCAGATGTGCATAATTGCTTTCCAACTTTCCCAATGACAAAAGTAGAGATTTCTCAGTTCAACTACAGGTTAAATATTGGCACAAATACACTTATTGTCATATTTTCTATCAATAGGAATCTCTAATTACTCACTGAAGACAAACAATATAAGAGGAATGGAATCGTGGTTAAAAAAATTTGCGGTCATTTCAATCGCTTAGCTCAAAGCGTTTGTGTTAGTTTAACATTGTCAATGCTTGCAGGAATTACTTCTCCTACTCATGCGGCAGAGAAAGTAGTATTCTCGCTGAACTCTCAAACTATTTCCCTCCAAGCTCATTTGGAGAAAATCAAACAAGAAACAGAAATTGACTTTAATATCAACCTAAATTCATTGAGTAATGCTGAGTTAGAGGGACATTATGAAATTGAGGTTGCCGATCTCGAACAACTAACACGAGATGGAGAAGTTTCACAAGCATTAAATAAATATTTTGAAAAAGTCAAACTGTGGAAAGATTATCTTCAAGATGAAATCACCCAACAAATTAATGAAAAAATTGATAATAATTCCAATCGTACTGAGCTAGAAAAACAAATCCTAAAAAATTCAATGCCTAGTGTAGTTGAATCAGTATTAAATGATGAATTCGGTGCTTTTGATGAAAAATTAAAAGAGCAATTAGATCGATCGATCTCAAATAATGATAATAATCCAGAAAATCTAGATACAAAATTAATTCTTCAAATGATGAATATCTCAGATTTAGAAAGGAAAGAATTTCGGAACTTAATGACTCAGTTCAAAGGAGTAAATACACTCAAATTCTTGCAAGATTTTCCCGAAACAATTATTACTCGTGATAATTTCTTAAATTGTTTGAAAAATTGTAATTTTGGAACTCCAGATCAAAAACCAATCAAAAAACTAAAGCCAAAACCCTTTGATTTGAGATCATGGTTTCACGGAGGCCCAAAACATCATGGTCATTGGTCAGTGTCAGAAGATGGCGGTTATGTCACACAACATATCAACACATATCCAACTTTTTTCGTGAGTTCGGATAATTTCATCAATACAACAATTCAGGGAAAATTTCAAGTTCTTACCCGTGATGACAATGATTTTATTGGATTTATATTTGGCGATAATTCACCTGAAAACCAAGAAAATATTTTTGACTTTCTCTTATTTGATTGGAAACAATCTAAGACATCTGCACCTGATGGATTAGAAGGCTTTACTTTGTCTAAAGTCAATGGTATTTATGGTGAAAATTTGAATGTACATAATCAGTTTTGGCATCACCAAGAAACGGAAAATTATGATTTACTAGCGAGTCAATTTGGAGGACATTTAGGCTGGAGCGATTATATTACTTATGACTTTAGCCTCCTATACCAAACTAATCGAATTAAGATTGATATTAATGGGAATACCATCTTTGATATATCTGCTAAAGATGCAGGCTACAATAAGTTTAAAGCGGGACGATTTGGCTTTTATAATAATTCTCAAGGCAATGTCAGATATTCAGGCTTCACTCATGTTGAAACTCCTCCTGAATCAATTCCCGAACCTTCTGTCACTTTAGGGTTACTAACTCTGGGATTAATGAGTTTTGGCTCTTTCGTAAAACGCTAAAACTCATAATCTTTTGATCGAATGCGATCGCACAAAAATCGATAAATGCCTCTATCTTCAGAAATTCAACTTCAGTTTTTAGCGCTCATGATCGTAAAAAAATGTAAGTGGTTTGGTTGGTTTATCTATTCTCTTTCTCTTGGTTTGGGAGTTGATTTATTGACAAATGTACAAACTCATGCAGCAGAATTCCAACTCGCACAAGATAGCGATCGCACCAATACCCCTCCAACCCTTATCGAACCCTCTCCCATTCCTTCTCCTTTTCCAGAAACTCCTCCTCTAGAGACTCCAGACCAACCCGATATCGAGCTACCAGAATTGGAATTCTCCGAAACTTGTGAGGGGAATATCTTAATTGAGAATTTTGAGTTTGAAGGGCATACTCTATTTAGTCTAGAGGGATTGCAAGGTTTAGTCGATCGGACTGTTGGCAGAAACCTCGAAACCGAATCTATTTCCTGTATGGCTTTGTACGAAAGTGCATTTGCGATCGCTCAGCTATATACCGGAGAATTAGATCTCAAAACATTATTTCCGGAAGGAGTATATCCCGGAGACTTGAATCCCGAATCTAACCACCAATATTTACCACCAGTCATTCAAATCAAAGTCAGCGAACCCAATTCAGAAAATAAAAGAGTTGTTAAATTTGAAATGATTGAAGGACAACTCTCTCGAGATAAGATTGAAGTTTTGAGCCTTAATAAAGACCAAGAACCTATTGCCAGTAAATTGGATGGTTACGTGCGATCGCGACTTGCTTTGTTAAGCGATCGCCCTTTAGAATTAAACGATTTACGAGAAGCCATTCAACTCCTGCAAATCGATCCTCTAATTGATTTCCTCAACGTTGAAATTACACCCGTTCCCAACGAAACAGGACAAAATAAACTAAGGGTTCGCTATTACAAAGCAAAAACCTTCCAACCGCAAATTATAACCGATAATAGCCGATCGCCCAGTGTGGGGACGACTCAACAAAGAGTCGCGATCGCAGAAAGGAATATGGCGATCGCTGGCGACAGTTTAGCGATCGGGGTGAGTCGTACTAATGGAAGCAGTGGTTTTGATATTATTTATACCCTACCGATTAACGTTCGTAATGGAACGATTAGTTTCGTTTATAGTCAAAGTGCGAGTGAAATTATCGAACCCCCCTTTGACGATATTGATAGCGACGGTTCTACCGGCGATATTGAATCTTCTTCTCATTCTTATTCGCTAACTCTCAGACAGCCAATTCTCCGTAAAATCAAATCCGATCGCTCTGGCGATCCTCAAGCCAATACGACTATTCAAGACTTGAGTTTGGGGCTAACGACTTCACTACAAGAAAGTAAAACTTCTTTACTCGATATTCCTTTTCCTCTCTCTCCCGGTGCTGATGAAAATGGCGTTATCCGAACTTCTGCATTGCGTTTTTTCCAAGAATACACCCGACAGAATTCTAAGCCTTTAGAAATTCTATCTTTTCGCTCTCAATTTAGTTGGGGTTTGGGCAGTTTGTTTGATTCAACAACAAACGAACAAATTGCCGGAGTGGAAACAATTCCCGACAATCATTTTTTCACTTGGCTCTTACAAGGGCAATACGTGCGAATTTTTGCTGATGATACTTCTTTGCGAATTACTAGCAACTTCCAACTGGCAGATCGGGCACTACCTTCCGCAGAACAATTAGCATTTGGAGGGATTGGAAGCGTGCGCGGTTATCGCCAAAACCAGTTTTTTACAGATAACGGTATTTTCATCTCCATCGAAGCACAATTTCCCGTACTGCGAGTTTTTGAGAAGACGGGAGTTATTCAAATCGCACCGTTTTTTGATTTTGGCTCGGGGTGGAATAGCAGCGATCGCGCCGATCCAGAAAATTCTACACTGGCAACCCTCGGTTTGGGGTTACAGTGGCGACAAGAAAACCTTCTTCACAATGGTGATAATCTACGAATTCGGATTGATTGGGGAATTCCATTAGTTGATGTCAATGGGAGGGATAGAACCTTGCAAGAACAAGGAGTCTATTTTACACTAGAGTATCTCCCTTAAAAAATAGTCGCAGCACCCAAGATAGCTATATTTCAAATCTCTTAACTTCCCTATACTTTTCACGTTTCATCAGAGGCGATCGCCATGAAATTCTCCCAATTAATCGAGTCATTTTACAACTTGTTGAAAGATTGGCGAACTCGTCAAATTTTAGCAGGATTAATGTTGGGTCTTTTCTTAGCCTTGGGAAGCGCTCCAGTTTTTTCTCAAGTGTCTCCAACCGAGTCTATAGATGCTCAACAATTGGTTCGAGAAGCCGAACAACTCGATCGCGAGGGACAATGGCAAGATGCTATTAAAAATCTCGAACGAGCCGCAGAACTTTTTGCAGGTCAAGACGATCGCATAGCCGTTACGTTAGCGAATATCGGACGAATACAGTTAAAAGTAGGTCGCTATCAAGAAGCGTTAAATACTTGGAATAATGCAAGAGACCATTACGATCGCGATCGATTTCCAAATTTTAATAGGCGAATTACTGTTTATGAAACACGAGCATTACAAGCATTGGGACACGAGCTAGAGGCTTGCGATCGCTTAGCGAATACTTTAGGAATTTCATCAAAAGTTTGTCAAGATGAGAAACCCTCCCGAGAAGAGATAGAGCAAGCGATCGCAAGGGAAAGCGATCGCTTTCCAAACCATGCAAGCTACGCACAGGGTTGGCAAATTTTTGGAGAAGTTTTGCGAGTTCTAGGAAAATTGGAGACCTCCCAAAATATTTTGACCAGTTTACTCAAACAATTTCCTACAGACCCCGAACACCCAATAAAAGCCGTACAAGCAGCCACATTTTTAAGTTTGGGAAATACCTTCAGAGCGAAGGGTAATTTAGAGCGCGATCGGCAATCTCCTCCTAAATACGACTATATGCCTTGGCGTTGTGAAATGCTAGAGAATTTTGAAGGACGCAGAACACCCTACAGGAAGGCTTTAGTTAGATATTATGCGAAGTCACGAGAATATTATAAAAAAATTACCCTCTTAGAAGATGGAGAGAAAATCATTTCTCCTCAGTCTCCTTTAGGAAATATAATTATTAAAGCCAAGCTAAATTTATTGACGCTTCTTTTAGATATGTCCCAGTTGGAAGTAGATAAAGCAAATATACAAAATTATTTTTACGATAATCAGCCCAGCATACAATCTATTTTATTTGAACTATTAGATCGTAATTCTAGATTAAATATTTTTGACTTACCTGATAGTCAAGCTAAAATTCATGCCGAAATCAAGCTGGCTAAAAGTCAAGTCTGCTTTAGTCGAATAAGCTCGCAAAATCTTGATTGGGTTTCTATAATCCAGCAGATAAAAGTGGCTTTTGAAAAAGCAAAAATATTGGATAATAAACAAACACAATCTTTGGTTTTGGGAAATTGGGGTAGCTTCGATGAATATCGTGCTTGGTGGCTAGAAGAATCAAACACTACTCAATTTATCAAACAAAATTACAAACAAAGCAAACTTCAGTTGTGCCAAAATTCTCTCTCTTGTCGCCAAGAAGCCGAAGATTTAAGTCAAGGAGCATTATACTTAGCTCAGTCTGGGGAAACTCCACACATTGGCTATCGGTGGGAATGGCAGCTAGGACGATTATCAGCAGCACAAGAACAGACAGAAAAAGCGATCGCATTTTATGAGAAAGCAAAAAATACTCTAGATCGCGTTCGTAAAGATTTGCTAGCTATTAATTCTGATGTCCAGTTTAACTTTCGAGATAATATAGAGCCAATTTACCGAAGTTTAGTCGATCTATTTCTACAAGAAGATCGTATAGAAGATGCTTTAAAAAGTATCGATCTTTTGAAACTTAGCGAACTAGAAAACTTTCTTCAGTGCGATCTATCCCAATCATTACAAGTTGCTGAAAAGGCTATAGATCGAGTAGATCCTAATGCTGTATTTGTTTATCCTGTGATCTTAAAAGATCGGGTTGAAGTGATATTTAAGTTACCGAATTCAGATTTGGAACATAGATCGAAAAAACTTGATAAGGTTTTATCTTTTGAACAGACAATTCAGTCTTTACG
>JBCCVR010000102.1:0-25960 GCA_039194995.1 Cyanobacteria bacterium P01_E01_bin.42
CTGTTCCCAAATCGGCAAAACTTTCATCGATTAATGCTTCTGTTTCTTCTGATGTATACTCGGTCATCAAATCATTCTCTTCCGATTCAGGAATTTCTGTTGCTAACTCCTCTGTTCCGAGATCGGAGAAACTTTCATCGATTAATGCTTCTGTTTCTTCTGACGTATACTCGGTCATCAAATCATTCTCTTCCGATTCAGGAATTTCTGTTGCTAACTCCTCTGTTCCCAAATCGGCAAAACTTTCATCGATTAATGCTTCTGTTTCTTCTGACGTATACTCTGCTGTAAAATCATCTTCACTCCATTCATGTACAGGGGTTAACAATTCTTCAACGCTGAATTCCGAAATATTTGCATCGTCAGCTAAATCTGTCTCATTAGATAGCTCCTCTAATTCAAAAGAAGGAGATACATTTTCTGTGTTTTGACGATCTCCTGCATTCCCTTCTAGATTAAAAATTGTGTTATCAGAAGAGAATAGCTCCGTATTTTCTTCTATTTCTAATTCTTCTTCCCAATCTTGTCTATTTAAATCTTGTCGATTTTGGATAAGCTCAAAATTTTCTGAAATTTCTTTTTGTTCATCTTCTATATTGATTTCTTCTTCCTGATAGAACTGGTTCTCTACTTCTTTTGTGGATATATCTAAAGAGGGAAACTCATCACTTTCCGGGCTAAGGTCTTCCGTCGATGAGTCGATATCTAAAGAGGGAAACTCGTCAATTTCCGGTTCAAGATCTTCTGTTGATAAATCAATATCTAAAGAGGAAAATTCATCAATTTTTGGGCTGAGGTCTTCCCCCGATGGGTCGATATCTAAAGAGGGAAACTCGTCAATTTCCGGGTTGAGGTCTTCCGTCGATAAATCGATATCTAAAGAGGGAAACTCATCGATTTCTGGGCTGAGGTCTTCCGTTGATAAGTCAATATCTAAAGAGGGAAACTCATCAATTTCTGGTTCTTCATCATCGATCGTATTTAGCGACAAGTCGATACCTAAAGAGGGAAATTCATCAATTTCCGGGCTGAGGTCTTCCGTTGATAAGTCAATATCTAAAGAGGGAAACTCATCAATTTCTGGTTCTTCATCATCGATCTCGTCCACAATATCTTGTGAATCTAACGCTGAGGAAAAGGAGAGAGTATCAGATTGTAATGCTAGATCTTTAAATTCTCTTGTATCAATTGTTTCATCTGTGCCTGTTGTATCAAAAGAAAAGTCGGTTTCAATATCTTCTCCCTTTCCTTCGAGTGATATAATGGGATCGATTTCAACGATCGGTTTTATCTCTGTCGGTTCAACTTCAAATTCTAAACTTTCGGGATTCTCTTCTTGGCTATTTTCAGTTGAGATCGCAGGATCTGAGCCTAGAAAACTCAGCCCTAACTCGGCTATTTCTTCTTTATCGATCGCCTTATCCGTCCCTGTCGTATCGAAAGAAAAATCAAGTTCTCGTTCTCCTGAATCCCTTGACTCCATTGATTCTGCCGATTCTTGCAAGAATTCATCGGATTCAGCGCGATCGCGTTCGGATTCCACAAAAGATTCAAACATATTATCCAAATCGATTGCGGTTCCTTCCTCGGGAGTTTGTACCGTTGCAATGGATTCTTCGACGATTGCTTCTTGGCGATCGCTCGGTGATAAAATAGATTCCTCTTGGCGATCGTTTCCTGCCTCCTGATGAACTGAAATTGCTTTCCCAATGGCACTTTTGACAACCGTTCGCAGTTCTTTTTTCCGAAAAGGTTTTTGCAAAAATTCCACCATTGGATAGGACGAGGTCGGAGACTGAGCCGATCCCATCATCACGAGGGGGATTTTTTGCAGTTCTACATCGGCTTGCAGACGTTCCACAACATCCCAGCCATTAACCTTCGGAAGTGCCGAATCTAAGATAATGAAGCGGATATTCGAGCGTTCTTGCTGGATGAGAGATAAACCCCGTTCTCCGTCGCTTGCTTCTTGAATTTCATATTGCCCTTTGGGTAACAATTCTCGAAGTTGCGTTCTTGTTGCATGACTTTCATCGAGAATCAGAACTTTGCCACTCGCCATAATCCTCTCTTGAGTTACGATCTGTCTAACCAAGGCAGAAAGCTGCAACCCCAGCCCTGGAGGGGACGTGAAATGGAAAATCGGGAATGGTAGATGTTCCCTGTCCTACATCATAATATTCCCCTGTCGGTTTCGGATCCTTTAATTCTCCCAAAATTAAAGAGAGCTAAGGGGTTGTAGGGACTGGCGATGCCTCGAAAAAGCAAAAAAAAATTTAGAAAATATTAATATTTCCCCTTGCACATGAGAAACGATTTTTATCGATCGCGCTGAAATTTTTTGATTTCTTGATGAACGTTTAAGCCAATTTGTAGCGCTTCGTTAAACAACTGACTATTATCTTGCTCATCTTGTCTGGCTGTAAATTCCATTAAAACATCGAGATCGCTTTCTAACGTGGCAAGAAGTTCGTAACGACTAGCGATCCATTGGGTTTGCTCTCGCATCAACCGTTCGACTTTTAAGGCTGTCATTAAGCTGTGACGAATGGTTTGCAAGAGATTAAAAGTTTCCCAACGCTTTTCTGCTTCTGAAGATTCTGAAGATTTCAGGGAATTCAGACGATCGACGAAGGTGACGGAATGAACGACTCGATTGTATTTTTCAATTTCCCCGAGGAGATGGGTTAAAGATTTGAATTGCTTGGCTCTCTGCCACAAATAGATATTAAATCCTAATAAAGTTAAGCCAATGAGCGAAAGGGAAATGATTAATAAAGGCGAAAGAATCTCGCGATCGCTCATTCCCGATGCTTGTAAGACAATCGCTGTAGTTGGTAAAATCAGCACGATCGCGATCGCCACTAATCCCAATTCCGTCAGAAAAGTCGAAAAGAGATATTTCCTCTTTTTTTGAAAAATACCGCGATAGAAATCAATGGCAATATTCGCGATCGCGTCAATGTTTAGGGTTTCTTCTAATTCTTGCGGGGTAATGTCGAGTTCGTGAAAGTCTTTCATTGTGATTGGGTAGCAAAAACGATTGATTTAACGTGGCAGGTATTGCCTGCCACAGATTCCTTAGCGATCGCTCATCTAATGGACAAAAACTGACTGATGACATGCAGAAGATGGGCATAAAAATTACTTTCAAGATTGCGAAATATCTCGAAAGATTTTCCCGGAGACCCAAAGATCGGCCGTAGCGTCCATCCTAATTGACTGCCCACAAATCCATATAAAACTAGCCATGCTTTTACGGAAAAATCTCGGCGTTGCTTGTGAGTTCCTTCAATGTCGTTAATAAACAACATTCCCCGATAAAAAAATTGGATGCCGACAAAACTTGCAGTTATTAAAATTGCAACATTTAACAGTTTGAAGAAGTTATAGTCGTTCATGGATAAACGGAAAAAAAGGCTGATGGGAGCAAATCCGAATAGCATGACGCTGATGGCGGACATGGAAGCAAGCAGCAAGCAACAATATTGCCAGAACGTCCGTTTCGATCCGCAAACAACATCGAAGAAAAATAAAGCAGGGAGACAAATGAGCAAGGTGAGTAAATACAGTGCGGGCAATTTTATGGCTGAAGCAAGAGCTTGCCATCCCCCGCTAAACGAGCCTAAAATTCCGCCGTAAATCCCTAAAAAGAGAGAACTGCAAACAGCAAAGGCAATAATATATTTTTCAATATATTTGCCATGACGGAGATTTTCCAGAAATTGCTCGCGATCGCGCAAGAATTCCATCAAGGTTGTAAAATGGTTCATCCTTATTATTTACCAGTTTGAAGATTGCTCTATGGTTCTATCGAGCAAATCTCAAAATTTTTGGAAAATTGGAAGCCAGATATTTTAATTTAACCCTAAAACTCTACCAAGCATTTGGATGAGAGCCGTATAAAAATTGCCCGCTTCGGGACGGAAAATGGAAAAGGTCTCTCCCGGTACGCCTAAAAAAGGTTTGAGCGTCCATCCTAATTGACTGCCTACAAATCCGTAGAGAATCAACCAGCCTTTGACAGCAGAAACACTCCGATTTTTCTGTTTGCCCCGCAGATCGTTAATAAAATTCATGCTGCGATAAAAAAACTGAACGCCGATAAAACTGGAGGCAGCTAAAACGATAATATTTAAGAGGGTAAAAAAGATATAATCGTTAATAGAAAGGCGAAAAAAGAGGACGACGGGAGCAAAGCCGAATAACATAACGCTAATGACGGACATGGAAGCAAGCAATAGGCAAAGATATTGGAAAAACGTCCGCTTCGAGCCGGAAACAACGTGAAAGAAAAAGAGAGCCGGAAGGCAGATTAACAGCGTTAAGAGATAGAGTGCGGGTAGTTTAATGGCTGAGGCGATCGCTTGCAACCCGCCGCTAAACGACCCCATAATTGCCCCATAGATGGCGAAAAAGAGGGCGCTACACAGGGCAAAAGACAGAATATACTTTTCTAAATGCTTCCCGTTACGGACGTTTTGCAGAAAGTTCACGCGATCGCGCAGAAATTCCATTACAATTCCGAAATAGTTCATCAGTTCACTCCAAACGCACGAATTGCAGTTCCCCTCATAGGCGACAGTTGGGCTTTAGGAAAATACTCTAAATCTGTTACAAAACTTTATAAAGTCTTGGGAATTGTAGTGGAATTCTCGAAAAAACTCCCTTTTAGGAGTTCGATCGGGTATGGCGATCGCTTTTGCGGGCTGTGGTTTTTCCATTTTAAATTGCGATCGACAGAGGCCATCTGAAAATTCTGTGAGTTGGAATCAGATACAATCAAGAACAGTATTTTTGCACTTTTTTCTAGACGATCGCAACGAACGGGCAGGCGTTAAATTTAAAAATGCGGATTTGATTGGTATTTATGGTTTTCCGGTAAAGTAGCTCCTGCTTCTTCAAGTGTTAAAGCATTTTGAACCCGCTAAAAATGCGATCGCATCAATTCGAAAATTTCATCAGCTAGGGTTTCGGGATCGTAATTCTCATCATTAGATAATACCACAATACTTCCATTTCGGTTGGTGTAATAGCGATAATAGGTACTCGTCCCATCCCAACTACCACCATGGTGTGCGTATTCATCGGTAATTTCCCAGCCCAATCCGTAATCCTCTGCCATCTCGCCATTATCCAACATTCCGGAGGTAAAAACTAACGCTAAAGCATCGGGGCTAATGAGTTTATTTTTCCGCAATCCTTCATCATATTTAGCTAAATCTGCAATGGAACTGAAAATGTTACCATCACCAGCGATCGCCGAGGGAAAACTCGAGGTTTCGATCGCCCCTTGATTAGAAATACGATAACCTTTAGCACGATCTCGAATGGTTTGCCCCAAGCGATGAAAAACCACTGTATCGTTCATCTCTAAAGAATCAAAAATATTCTCTTTCATAAAAGTTGAAAAATCTTGCCCGGAAACGCGTTGAATAATGAGAGCAAGGAGCGCATAACCGCTATTATTATATACAAAAGTTTGACCGCGATCGCTGTAAATATTTTGCCGATTAATCCATTCAAGATGCTTCTCTAAAGTTAACTGAGAAAATTCGCGATCGCTTCCCTCCCAATCATCGCCAGTATAATCTGCTAAGCCGGAAGTATGATAAAGTAGATCGGTAATCAGAATCGGATTGTTTGGATTGAGATCGACAAAATCTGGAAGATAATCGCTTACAGGATCTTCAATCTCTAGTTCTCCTGCTTCCATGAGTATTAATATTCCCATTGCTGTCATTTGTTTCGAAACGGATGCTAAATCGAAAGCTGTATTGACAGTAATGAGAAGTTGCTTTTCTACATCTCTAAATCCGTAGCCTTTATCATGCAGAATTTGCCCATCTGAGATTACTAAAACAGCAACACCAGGCCCGTTTTTGACTAAGGTTTCTGTGACCAATTCATCGATTGCCGGACTGAGATCGGGGTCAGTAACAGCATTACGATCGTCGTTATTTCCAGTAGTTATAGAACCTTCGAAATTTGATTGTAATTGAGTAACGCGATCGTCAAAGGTGCAACTGAGTAAAAATAACAAGATAACGAGTCCGAAACTAGCAAAATAAGGTCGCATACCGAACATTTTCATTATTTTCCTAGGGAGTTTGAGAAAGATACACGATTAATGATGACCGAGTAAGCGATCGCGCAGATTTTTAATGCGATCGCGATAGGTTGCAGCTTCTTCAAATTCCAACTTTTTCGCCGCTTCTTTCATCTGTTCTTCTAACTGTTTGATAATATCGGGGACTTTTTCTAGAGGAATATCATCTTTGTATTCATAAACTTGCTCTAATTCTCGGGCATTCAAACGGCGAGAAATATCTAAGAAAGACAAAATTGCATTATCGGCTTGTTTGGAAATGGATTTCGGCGTAATATTATGAGTCTTATTATAAGCCATTTGAATCCCTCGACGGCGTTCCGTTTCATCGATCGCTTTTTTCATGCTGTCCGTGAGATTATCGGCATATAAAATTGCCTGTCCGCGCACATTTCTCGCCGCCCGTCCAATGGTTTGAATCAGCGATCGCTCTGCCCGCAAAAAGCCCTCTTTATCCGCATCCATAATTGCTACTAACGAGACTTCGGGTAAATCCAATCCTTCTCGCAATAAATTAACCCCAATGAGAACATCAAAAACTCCTTTGCGCAAATCCTGTAAAATTTCGATTCGTTGAATAGATTGAATCTCAGAATGTAAATAACGGACTTTAATTCCTCTTTCATCAAAATATTCTGTTAAATCCTCTGCCATTCGCTTCGTTAAAGTGGTAATTAAAACCCGCTCTTTGAGTGCTACTCTGTCTTTAATTTCTCCTAAGAGATCGTCTACTTGTCCTGTTGTCGGACGCACGAAAATTTCTGGATCGATGACTCCAGTAGGACGAATAATTTGTTCGATGACGCGATCGCCGGAAAGTTCGATTTCCCAATTTCCCGGAGTCGCAGAAACGAAAATACACTGATTGACTTTATCCCAAAATTCATCTGATTTTAACGGGCGATTGTCGGCGGCGCTGGGAAGGCGAAAACCATGTTCGATGAGTACCTGTTTGCGAGCGCGATCGCCGTTATACATCCCGCGAATTTGTGGCACGGTGACGTGAGATTCATCTACGACTAACAGCCAATCTTTAGGAAAATAATCCACCAAACATTCCGGCGGTTCTCCTGCATTTCTGCGCGCCAAATGTCGGGAATAATTTTCCACGCCGTTACAGTATCCCACTTCTTGCAGCATTTCTAAATCGTAGCGAGTTCGCTGTTCGATGCGCTGTGCTTCGAGGAGTTTTTCGCTTTTTTTCAAATCTTCTAATTGTATTTCCAATTCATCTTTGATATCTTTACAAGCTATTTCTAATTGTTCTTCTGGCGTGACAAAGTGACGCGCCGGATAAATATTTAACTGGGGTAAAGTTTGCAATATTTCCCCCGTTACGGGATCGAGATAGCGAATTGCATCGATTTCATCGCCAAAAAACTCCAAACGAATCACTCGATCTTCATAAGCGGGAACGATTTCTAAAACATCTCCTTTGAGGCGAAAATTACCCCGTTTGAGTTCCGTATCGTTGCGCTTGTATTGAACGGAAACCAAATCCCGCAAAAGTAGGCGCTGATCGGTTTCTTCGCCTGTTTTTAAAGTAATAGCGGCTTTGAGATATTCCGAAGCAATTCCCAAGCCGTAAATGCAGCTAATTGAAGCGACGACAATCACATCTTTGCGTTCGAATAGCGATCGCGTTGCCGAATGGCGCAGCATATCAATTTCATCATTAATCGAAGCAGTTTTTTCAATATAAGTATCGCTGACGGGAATATATGCCTCGGGTTGATAGTAATCGTAATAACTAATAAAATATTCCACCGCATTATCGGGGAAAAATTGCCGCAATTCGTTACATAATTGGGCGGCTAAGGTTTTATTATGAGCGAGAACGAGGGTGGGTTTTCCCCAATTGGCGATAACATGGGCGATCGTCAGGGTTTTACCCGTTCCCGTTGCACCGAGGAGGGTTTGCATTTGATTGCCTGCGCAAATGCTTTGGGTGAGTTCCGCGATCGCTCGGGGTTGGTCTCCAGTGGGTTTAAAGGGTGCTTTGAGATGAAAGGTCATTGCAACGAACAATTATCAATGAGCAACTATTCATTTTAACATACAAAAATACTAGAGTTTGCCTGATTTTATTAAATATCTTCTAACTCATGCCGAATACGACAAGGAAAAATACGCACGCTCAGATAGGGAATGAAGATGAGGTTTTGCGATTTGACAATAATTCAAAAATACTATATTATCAAAAAAGTACATCTTCAGCGCTCAAACTCATGAGTAAAAAGTATAATTTTTGATAAAAATGCTATTTGAATATTTCTTTGAACTCTACTTGAACTTATCCGATTCCGAACGAAAGCAGAAGATTGAGGAATTAAAAAGTTTGCTCGCTGATGAAGCTCGCAGCGATCGCGTGGAACTCCTCTTAGAATTAGGTCATGTCTTGGTTGCCGATTGTCAGTATGAAGAAGCAGACTTTACCTACCATAAAGCAAATGAAATCGATTCGAATGACGTTCGCTCATGGCACGCCCTAGGTGACCTTTATCTTGAATTAGAAAAGTATGAAGAAGCGATTGAATCTTATAATAAAGCGCTCGACCTCGACCCAAATAATAGTAAGATACAGAATAATAAAGATGCTGCTCTAGCGTCATTATGGTATGACGAAGGCTCGAGTCTAGAGTCTTTGGGAAGATATGAGGAAGCGATCGCCTGTTTTGATAAAGTCATTGAAATTGAGAGCGATCCCGATGAGGGCTGGGTATGGTGTCATCGAGGAATATGCCTGTACAATATGCAACGATATGAAGAAGCGCTGAACTCTTTCGATCTCGCACTCGATATCGGGCCCGTGTATTGGCTTGAGGACTCGATTTTAGACGCTTGTAATAAGAGAATTACCCAAAATTCTCATGACGCTACGGCTCATTATTATCGAGGAGAAACTTTATCGACATTAGGAATCTATCGCCTTGATTATTCCAATATAGAGAGATTCGAGGAAGCAATCGAATCTTATAGCAAAGCGATCGAGATTGAACCAAACTATCGCAAGGCATGGTATCGCAAAGGAATCGTTCTTCTAGAAGATTTGCAAAGAAATGAAGAAGCCCTTACTTGTCTTGATAAAGTCGTCGAGATCGATCCCGAGTACTTGAATGCTTGGTCTGACCGAGGCATGATTTTGTTTAATTTGAGAAGATACGAAGAGGCGATCGCTTCTTTCGAGCGTCATTCCCATGGCTGGTCTTATTTTAATATAGGTTATGCCTTATTGATGCTGGGAAAACGTGAAGAAGCTCTTGCCGCTTACGATCGCGGAATTATCGAAAATCCCGATTATGCCGATTCCCATTACAACCGAGGCGAAATTTTACGGGAATTGGGGAGATATGAGGAAGCGATCGCGTCTTATTGTAATGCAATTAACGTCAATCCCAGACATTGTAGATCGTGGAATCGACAAGGTTTAGTTTTAGGGTTGCTAGGAAGAGAAGAAGATGCGATCGCCGCCTTCGATCGAGCGATCGAAATTGTTCCCAAGGACGGCGTAACTTGGCACAACCGAGGAAATGCGTTGCAAAACTTACAACGCTACGAAGAGGCGCTAATCTCGTTCGATCGAGCGATCGAACTCGATCCGAACAATGGTGCATCATGGGAGCATCGAGGACTGATTTTAGGAAGTTTGGGACGATTAGAAGAAGCCTTGACTTCCTTCAATCAAACGATTGAGATCGATCCCGATAATCCGGTAAATTGGTATAATTATGGATATGCATTACATGAGTTAGAAAGATATGAAGGGGCCATAGAGTCATATGATATAGCGCTGGACTTAGAACCCGATCGCGAAATAATTTGGACAAAACGAGGATTTGCCTTCAATCAATTAAAAGAATACGAAGATGCACTATCATCCTTTGACCGAGCGCTAGAAATAGAACACAAGAGTAAAGATGCGCATTACGGTCGAGGACTGACTTTGTATTATTTGGAAAGATATGAAGAATCCATCACTGCTTATCAACAGGCAATTGATATAAATCCGAAGTGCGATCGCTCGTGGTATAATTTAGGACTAACTCTCGATCGATTAGAGAGAGATGAAGAAGCCTTCGATGCTTTTGGGAAAGCCTTAGAGATCGATCCCGATAATATTCCCGCCCAACACGCTCTGATCTGGAGTTTGGACAGGATTACGCAATGAGTTTTAGGAGCAGGGTGCATCTCATATTAACCCTCTTCTGTCACTGCAAAAAAAAAAGAGGCTTTCTGATTGGAAAACCCCTTACTTTTAAGAATTAATGGGCGATCGCCACCTGTTTAGTCGCGACTGCCACCACTCAAAATAATGATGAGACGTAACATAAACACGAACAAGTTGATGTAGGTCAGATACATCGATAAAGCTGCGGAGAGATATTGATCGTCTCGGTAAGTGCGGGGAAGAACGTAAAAATCAACAACAGACAACCCGGCAAAAATAAAGACTCCCGCCGCAGAAATTGCCACTTCTAAGAAAGTCGGCGTACCCACACCAAATAAGGCGAGGCCGAGTTGCGCTAACAAAACAACGACCAGAGCAACCATTGCGATGCTAACAGTTTTGGTTAGGGCAATCCCATCGCTATCGGACAGATTCGAGCCGATACTGCGACCGGCAATAAAGGTTACGCCGCATCCAAGGGCAGCGAGGAGAATACCGTTTAATCCGGCTTCCGAGTGTAGAGCGAGAAAGACGAGACCCGTCAGGGTATAGCCCGATAACAGGCTGTAAACGCCCAGTAATGGCAGGGCGATGGAATTGTTTGCTTTTTCAGCGATCGCGCTCACGACAAAGAACAGAACGAACTCGGCAATGAGAGCACCCCAAAAAGTCGGCATGAAGAGGGCTGGGTTCGAATGGATGACTCCCAAACCGCCGTAAGTTCCGATCGCCGTGAAAATGAGTCCGCCCCCGACGAAAGGCAGCGCATTGGCAATAACGTTAGGGCCGACAAGGTTCTGCTGGCCGGCTTTCTGCATTGCCTCGACGAAGTTACTTGAATTTGCCATAACTCGTTTTGAAAATTACATTTGCTATTCAATCTCTCTATTTTATCGCGGCACTCTCGAGGCAAGAGGGGGGAAGACCGAATTTTAAGCAACTTGTAATAACTTCAATCTCAAGACATATTGACACGACGCGATCGCGCCGCTCTCCCTCTTCCCCCGCTCCCCTTAATTCTCCACAATAACAACCGCCCCCATTTCCACCTTTTCAAACAGAGCGACGATATCGGCATTGCGCATTCGCACGCATCCGTGAGAAACTGCTTGGCCGATTAATTCTTCGTTGGGAGTGCCGTGAAAGCCGATCGCATTTTTGCCATCGCTCCAAAAGCCGATCCAGCGATCGCCGAGGGGATTATTTTTGCCGGGAGGGATGATTTCCCCGGTGAAGGGATGCTGCCAGGTGGGATGAGCCACTTTTTGGAAAACCTGAAAATTACCCGTCGGCGTTTCCCAACCCTCGCGACCGATCGCCACGGGATAGCTGACGATTAATTCTTCGCCTCGATAATAGTAAACCCGGCGATCGCTCAAGCGTAAAATCAAACGAGAATTGTTAATTTCCGGCAGGAATTTATTGGCATCTCCTAGAGGCGGGATTTCTAATAAAGAGGTAAGTTGCGTCGGTACAATGTCTTCGAGAGGAGATGCAAAAACGGGATTATTTGCCCCAAAAAGAAGCAAGCTCAATCCCGCAATCCCTAAATATTTTACGCGCTTGCCTTCAATCGCCATTACTTTTAAAAATTCATTAATCATGCTAACCCGATTTTATTAGAAATCGGGTTGTCAATCTTGCATTTTAATTTTGTACGATTACCGTCGTTCCCATTTCGACTTGCTCGAACATGGCAACCACATCTTTGTTATACATCCGAACGCAACCATTAGAAGCGGCTTTGCCAATAGAAGACACCGTAGGAGTCCCGTGAAAGCCGATAATCCCGTTAGACATCTGCGCGAAGCCAATCCATCGCAGTCCCAAGGCACTATTAGCTCCTGGGGGCGTAACTTGTCCCGTCCAAGGACTTTGCCATACGGGATCGACCACCATTTGGAAAACCTCGTAAGTTCCCGTAGGAGTTGGAGTTTGCGCCTTGCCGATCGCCACGGGATAGCTGGCGATGACTTCTTCTCCGCGTTCGACATAGACTCGGCGATCGCTCAAGTCCAAGCGTAAATGAGTCTGTGCCGTTTCGGGAAGATAGCGATCGCTGCTACCGAGGGGGGGAACGTCTACAGAAGCAAAACTGGGAGTCTCGATTTCGGAAAGGAAATCTTCCGAAGCGATCGCGCCTCCCGCTCGGGCCACAATCGTTAAGGAGATCGCGCTAGAAACGATCGCCGTTAAGCTGCGGGAAATGCGCTGATTTCTGAACCATGCCATCATTATTGCAGTCCTCACCAAGACAGAATTTAAAGAAATTTCAGGAAAGAATAGGGATTTGCCTTTCTAGATATTGTAAGGGAAACCTGAGTCTATCCTGAGAATTTTTCGCTCTATTGCTGCGACGCACGAAAATTTATACTTGTTTCCGGAGCTTCCGTGACGAAAAAAGAGCGTCCGGATGCGGCGATCGCCTCCGAATTTGTTCGCTGTCTACTATTCATCATTTCAATGAGCAATTATCAATTATTAATTATCAATGTCTAGACTTTTAAGGTATGCGCTTAAATATGTGCTGTTGGGGATTTTCGCATTTTGGCTCGTTTTTTCTTCTGTCCCCAGTCTGGCACAAAATCCCATGAATCCAATTGAAAAAGCACCTATTGTCGCCGATGGTAAGGTATTATTTGAAGTGGGTGGGTTTGGCAATTTTTCCGCCCGGGAACGAGCAGAAGTTATTAACGAGAAGTTAAAAGAAGAGATCGAGAACCTCGGCGAGAAAGCACCTCAAGTCGTGCGAGAAAACGGACAAGTTATTTTACAAATTGGCGATCGCTATCTCCTCACTCTGACAGATAACGATCTCCTCTCTGAATCGACACGATTTCAACAGGGCAAATTATGGCGAGAAATTATTGATTCGGCTCTTGATGAGGCTCAACGGCAACGAACTCCAGAATACCAACACGATGCTGTTGTTTGGATGGTATCTTATTTTCTAGCTTCGATTGTTTTTGTTATTGTTTTGCGTCTCCTGATTCGCTTTACTGCTAACAAATTTTCCCGCTGGATCGGCAGCCCCGAAAATCCTCTCTATTCTTGGAAGCAACCCGCTAAGTTTTTGTTACGGGTTGTTTGGTTTATTCTCGATATTAGCATCTGCTTGGGGGTTTTCTATTGGATTAGCGATCGCTTACCTCAAGCCCGAATTTGGCGCTATCGGTTCTTTTGGTTACTGTCAGAGCCTATCATTCGAATTAGCCAAACAGACTCTAAATCGATTAGAGATATCCTTATTTTGATTTTAATCAGTTTGGGGTTGTGGTTTGCCATTAGTTTAATTTCGCGTTGGTTGCAAGGTTATATTTGCAGGCAAGCAGGTGAAGATTCGGGAACTTATGAAGTTATCGCCGTTTTAATTCGCTATGCCTTAATCGGTATTACTTTTTTGATTTTGCTGCCGTTGTGGGGCTTGAATCTAGCCTCTTTAACCGTTCTGGGCAGTTTTCTCGGCGTAGGTCTTGGTTTTGGCATTCAAAATATTGTTAACAATTTTGTCAGTGGTTTAATTATTACCCTCGAACGTCCGATTAAAGTCGGGGATTTTGTGACAGTTGCTGGATTAGAAGGAACGGTAGAGCAAATTGGTTCTCGCAGTACCTTGATTCGCACCCTCGATCGCGTTACGATTGTCGTTCCCAATTCTCGTTTTTTGGATTCGGAAACCATTAATCGCAGTTATGGCGACCCGGTTTCTCGCTTGAAAATTTCCGTTGGCGTGGGTTATGGTTCTGATGTGCCTCTGGTTCGCAAAGCCTTATTAGAAGTGGCAACCAGTCATCCTGAAGTTTTATTGCGACCGAAACCGGAAGTTTGGTTTATGGAGTTTGGCGATAGTGCTCTGAATTTTGAGCTCAGAGTCTGGACAGCGGATCCCAAACAACAACCCCGAATCAAAAGCGATCTCAATTATCGCATCGAAGCCAATTTGAATTATTATCATATCGAAATTCCCTTCCCACAACGAGATTTACACGTGCGATCGCCTCAACTCCAACATTTGGTTCGCGCTCTCCAACAACAATATCCACCAGTCTCGACAGAATCAACAACACGGGAAACTGAAGACGAAAGCAATTTTTCTCTAAAAAATGTACGCATGACGATCGACGAAAAAGCTATGAAAGCGATCGCCTCTCGTGATTGGAGTAATCTGGATATCGAAACATTAGTTGCCCATTTAAAAGGCTCTGAAGGCATCGAAATTAAAGATCGCCGCTATCGTTTAAAAATCTATCCTCGCTGTTTTATTGGGGCGGAATTGGTAGATTGGTTGATGATGCGCGAAACTTACTCCCGAGAAGAAGCGATCGCGATCGGGGAACATCTCCGTAAGCGAGGAATTATTCATCACGTGACCGACGAACATCCTTTTCTTGATGAATATTTATTTTATCAATTCTATTATTAGTTTATTAGTTATTGGTGATTGGTTATTAGTTGTTGGGAAATCAATATCCTCTTTCTTGAGTGCATTTGATCCACACAAGGGCGATCGCAACAATTCTGATAAAATAAAGACATCGTAATCCTCAACCCACTGCCAACCTCTCCCCCAGAGGAAAAGTTAGGAAAGGAAACCAATAACCAACACTTCGGCTTCGCCCAGTGCAAGCCAATAACCAATAACCAATAACCAATAACCAAATTATGTTCGATGCCTTAGCCGATCGCCTCGATGAAGCATGGAAGAAACTGCGCGGTCAAGATAAGATTTCCGAAAGCAATATTAAAGACGCGATCAAAGAAGTTCGTCGCGCCCTCCTTTCCGCCGATGTTAACCTGCAAGTGGTCAAGGATTTCGTCAAAGAAGTCGAAACAAAAGCATTAGGTGCAGATGTAATATCGGGGGTGAATCCCGGACAGCAATTTATTAAAATCGTCAATGACGAACTGGTGGAAATTATGGGGGCCAGTAACGTCCCCCTCGCCCGAGCCGAAGAAGCCCCAACCGTCATTCTCATGGCAGGATTGCAAGGGACGGGGAAAACCACCGCTACGGCAAAACTCGCCCTTTACCTCCGCAAGCAAGAACGTAATTCTTTACTCGTGGCGACGGATGTTTATCGTCCTGCTGCGATCGATCAGTTAAAAACCCTCGGACAGCAAATTGACGTTCCAGTTTTTGAGTTGGGAACCGATGTCGATCCCGTAGAAATTGCCCGCCAAGGGGTAGAAAAGGGTAAAGAATTGGGAGTCGATACTATCATCATCGATACGGCGGGACGCTTGCAAATCGACCCGAAAATGATGGGAGAACTCGCCCAAATTAAGGAGACGGTACAGCCTCACGATACCCTGTTGGTGGTGGATGCCATGACAGGACAAGAGGCGGCGAGTTTAACCCGAACTTTTCACGAAGAGATCGGCATTACTGGGGCAATTCTCACAAAAATGGATGGGGATAGTCGAGGGGGTGCAGCCCTATCGGTGCGCTGTATTTCCGGTCAGCCGATTAAATTCATCGGGATGGGGGAAAAAGTCGAGGCTCTAGAACCATTCTACCCCGATCGCATTGCTTCGCGCATTCTCAATATGGGAGATGTTCTCACTTTAGTTGAGAAAGCCCAAGAACAGATCGATATTGCCGATGCGGCCAAGATGCAGGAGAAAATCCTAGAAGCACGATTCGATTTTGATGACTTCCTCAAACAGATGCGCCTATTGAAAAATATGGGGTCTTTGGGGGGCATTATGAAGATGCTGCCGGGGATGGGGAAATTGAGCGGCGATACGCTGGAAAAAGGGGAAGAGAAGCTCAAACAGACGGAAGCGATGATTAGTTCCATGACCAAACAGGAACGCCAAGATCCGGATTTGTTGGCCAAGTCTCCCAGTCGCCGCCGTCGCATCGCTAACGGTTCGGGACATAGCGAGAAAGATGTTTCCAATCTCGTCCGGGACTTCACTAAAATGCGAAATATGATGAAACAAATGGGGCAAGGCCAGATGCCCGGTATGGGAATGCCCGGAATGGGGGGAATGGGGATGCCCGGTATGGGAGGTATGGGGGGACTCGGCGGGATGATGGGAGGTATGCCCCGTCCCGGTTTTCGCGGTCATGGCGGCGGCAAAAAGAAGAAAGGCGGCGGCGGCAAAAAGAAGAAAAAGAAAGGTTTTGGGACTTTGTAAAAGTGAAATGGGTTAAGAGCGAATGGTTTCTTTGCTCTTAACCTTTTAGCTCTTTTTTCTGTTGCTGTACCCTAGCAATAACTTCAGAAAGAGGCTCGCTATCTGAAGGAGAGTGAATCGCCAAGACAGAGGCATTTTCAAGACGATCCATATAAGCATAAAAGGCTTGGGAATTGTCTCGATGTTCGAGGAGATAATTCCTTAATTCCTTGCGAGTCATTGCTTGAAAATTTGGAGTTTGAAAATTTGGAGTCATCGTAAAAACCTCCTGTTACCATCGCGATCGGTTATCGTGGGAATTTTTCCTATTCATAATTTTATGCCTTCTTTCTCTTTCTTTTTATTCCCAACATCATAACAAAAACAAGACCCACCAACCCCAATAAATTCGAGGCTTCTGGGACATTTTGCAAGTCGGCGACTTCAGATTTCGCAATCGTTGAAATTGCCCCGACTGCATCAATATCCGCCCCCGCACTCGGATAACTTCGTCCTGCACCTGCTAGATCGTCAGTCAGTCGCACAAAGGAAAACAGATCCTCTATCCCAAACCCAAAAGCATCCAGATCGACTCCACTGGTTGACCCGGCAACTTTCCCGACATCAAACCACGTGTTTCCATCTTTACTAATTTCCACAAATGTTGCTTCAACTGCCGTCCCAATCTCAAAAACCCACAGATCGAAATCTCCATTGCCACTACCCGTCAAATAATTGTCCGTGAATTCTAAGACCAAGGAACCGCCATTTCCCAAGGAAACGTAATCGCAACCCCGACACCGACGGGCATAATCTGGCGTGCCTAATGCTTGTTCTGAGAGGCGATATTCACGACCAACACCACTTCCTCGAAAGTAGCTTTTGACATTATCGGCAAATGAGATCTCATTTTGGGGAAACTCCACACCTTTGAATGTTCCTGCCATTGCAGTTTGTCCGATCGCCAGCAATGTCAAGACTCCTAGCCCTACCGATTTATAAAAATTCATGATTTCCTCTCTCTCTATCCTTCACTCTAATAACACAAATATATCATAATTCCCATTTACTATTGAAACCTATCAACTTTGTTCGATTTACAAAACGAGATCGCCGATCCTCAAGAACATGGAAGAAGGCCATCGCTTTCTCAAATAACAACTCTGCCTATGGGTGACAAAGGCAGAGTTGAAAAGTTGCAATTAAATTTGTTGTTAAATGTCCGCATTGAATCGAAAAGATTTATAGCGTTGACTTTGACGCTTCCAGATTTCGTCAATTTCGTCGAGTTCTCGGTTCATTGCCGCGAGATAGACTTCCAAAATAAGGTTCCCCAATTCCCGATCGCCTTCCGGTTGGCCTGCTTCATCAGAGGCATTGAGTAAAATATTCGCGATGGAATCATTCTCGTGTAACATGACTTTTCTCCTTATGGTTCTGGCTGGGGTTGGGTTTTAAATCGTAGCGAGTTGAAAGCGTCCTCTAGCAACGGCATGAAGCATGCGATCGATCGCTTCTCGTTCTTCTCCACTCAAACTGTCGTTCGTTAAGGCAGTTAATAAGCCGTAGCGATCGGCTAAAGTGATGACCCCTGTTTGTGCCGTTGTTGCAAAAAGGTTGGAAATCGCGTGGGGTAATAAGCTGGCTTGATTAGACATGACTCTTACAGTGAACTCCGAACTCTTAACTCCGAACAATCTTAGTATCGCTTGTTTCTCTGGGGTGGAGGGTGACGCTCTTCTCCCGTTACCTGCGAATTTCGTCAATGTTGGAGGAGATGGGGGTTACACGGTCAAGGCAACACAAATCTACGGAGAGGACGATCGCCTTAACCGAGAAACTGCGATCGCGATCGCACATCCTCCGTATAATCTCGGAGTGACAAGGAGAGAAAGCAAGCAAAAAAACTCTAATTTCGCCAAACTCGCAGCATTTCATTTCCTCCTTTTTGGAATTCATAGCCGATTCGTTCGATCGCGACTTGATATCCTTGTTCGATCAGTTGTGCCCGTAAGGGATCGAGATGCCACGATCGCACCCCCGTGAAATTCTCTAAAATTGGAAAAATGCGCGCTTCTTTAGCAACGCGGCACATTTCCCGAATTGCCTCGAAATGAAATTCTAAGGAAAGTTGCTCGGAATAACAAAATAGAAAATGGCTGCATAAAGCCAGATCGAAGGCGCGATCGTCAAAAGGCAGATCGGGTAATTCTGCGACAATGTAGCGCTTTTCAGAAATCCCCCGTTCTAAATCTACCAAAAACCGCTCCATTGCTGCCATTCTCAATTCCCCCAATTGTTGGGGAGAGTGGACTTCTTGCCAGACAAAGCGATCCAAAGTCTGTCCTAATTTTGCGACGATCTCGGGATAGGCTTCCTGGATGCGCTGGCGAATTTCCGCGACGCTAAATTGATAAATTGGATCGCAAGAAGTCACCCGACAGTGATTTTGTGTCATCTCCACATTAAAACTAGACGGACCCCCCGCACAATCAAGAATCGAAGCTCTAAAGTCACTCCGCGTCAAATGAAACATATTCAAATAATCGTTCAAAGAGCGTCCCCAAGGAACAACTCGTTCGAGTTTCATTGAATTAGTTGTTGGTTCGCAACTGATAACTGATGAATGTTAACTGGTGACTGTCTTGATGCGCGTTCCTTGTCTTGGTCGATTGAGCGCGAGGCACTCCGAGGTTTCCTCGGAGTGTGCAATCGCGCTGTTGGATATGCTGAGGAGACCTCAGCATCCCTCGACCGCTTGCGTCTTTCGCCGACGCGGGGTCGCACCGCTGGTGACTGTTAATTGGTGACTGTGAAAATGGGTTGCCTGGGGCTCGAACCCAGAACCAATCGGTTAAAAGCCGAGTACTCTACCATTGAGCTAGCAACCCGCTCGTGTATTGCACACGAATACCTAAGATAGCAAAGAATGCCCAAAAAGGGAAGGGTTTGGGTCAAAATTCTTCAAAACATTTTTGTTCGGGTGGTTTGAAAAAGCTGGGAGAGCTTATCGAATAAGGTTTCTCCCCGTCGAGTTCCCACAATCTCCCCGGCTAAGTTGAAAAATTCACGATCGCACTCGCGATCGTTGTCCACAGTTTTACTCGCTGCATAAAAAGCCACGTCATCGCTGCGAAATTCGTTGGTTTTTCCCGTTTGCCACTGCCGATCTTGACGATGCCAAGAAATGGATTGCCCTCTCAGCGTCAATTGAAACCACTCGATCTCATCGTGTCGCAGATCGACAAACAGATCGAAGTAAGGTTCGCCCCCTTGATACCATATCCGCTCCTTTCCCGCCCCGCGATCGTGATTGAGGAGCTTGCGATCGATGGGTCGTAAAGAGCGTCCGAGAGATTGGATTTCTGCTAGTTGCATTGGGTTGAGAATTAGGAATTAAGAATTAAAAATGAAGAATGGGGGATGAGGGAAATTATAGTCTTGAATTTTCTTTTAGAAAATACTGATGTCACCCTCCATCACGGATAAAACTTGGGACGCATTCAGCCATTGTGTGTCAAAAGTTTGAATGTGAGTGGTCGTAATTAAGGTTTGAAAGCGGTCTTGAATGGCTTCGAGGAGTTGATTTTGACGGCTGGGATCTAATTCTGCCAAAACATCATCTAACAACAAAAGCGGTGCTTCGCCGATGACCTCTTCTATCAATTCTAACTCAGCTAACTTCAAAGCCAAAACTAGAGTTCGCTGTTGACCTTGGGAGCCGTAAAAGCGAGCGGGGGTGTCATCAATCGTGAGTTCGATTTCATCGCGATGGGGTCCCACGAGGGTCGTTCCCTGCTGGCGTTCCGGGATGGCACGATCGCGAATGCGGGAAAGAAAAGCGCCTTGCACGGCTTCGGGTTCGTCGCGATCGCAGTTCACATTAGGAGTATAGTTAATTGCCAAGACTTCTTTAGCCCCGCTAATTCGGGCGTGCCATTCTCTTGCGATCGGGGCGAGACGGTGCAAACCCCGCAGTCGCCGTCGCGTTACTCGCGAGCCATTCGCTGCCAGTTGTGCATCCCAGAGTGCTAATTGAGTTAAAGTTTCCGGGCTGGGTTTTGTTTCTGCTTTTTTAAGTTTTCGCAAGAGAGAATTACGCTGCCGCAAAACGCGATCGTATTGTTGCAAAATATAAGCGTAAACGGGTTCGAGTTGAATCAGTAAAGAATCCAACCAGTTGCGCCGATTTTCCGGACTTCCTCGCACCAAATCCAAATCTAAACTAGAAAATTGAACGGCGTTGAGATGCCCTAAAAAATCCATTTGACGGCGCAAATTTTCGTGATTGAGTCGAGCCGTCCTGCGACCTTGTTTGCGCAGAATGAGACCCAGATCGGTACTCCCATAAGCACGTTCTACCGTCGCATCAATTTGTCCCGATATCGCCCCTTCGTTGACCAAATCGCGATCGCGGCTAGTCCGATGGCTTTTAAGAGTCGCGAGGAGTTCGACAGCTTCTAAAAGATTCGATTTTCCTTGAGCATTATTGCCAACAATAATTGTTTTTTGCGCTTCGAACTTTACCTCTTGTTCGAGGTAATTCCGAAAATTTTTTAAATATAAATGCTGCAAATACATTTATTTTTTATTGTTTATTAGTTATTGGTTCTGGGTTATTAGTTGTTGGTTGTTTCATTTCTCCTCCCCCGCTCCCTCTGCTCCCCCAACAAGAGGATAATTCGCCTCGGAAAGCGACGACCATTCCCACATGGAACCGGCGTAATTTTTGACCTCGAAGCCCAAATCGACTAAAACCGCCGTGAGCCACGCCGATCGCACGCCTCCGGTACAATATGCCGCGATCGCTACTCCCGAAACAATCCCCTTATCTTGCAATTTGGCAACGATTTCCTCTCGTCTCAAGAGTTTTCCCTCTGCATCTAATAGATCTTTATAGTATAGATGAATCGATCGAGGAATATGACCGCCTCGAGATTCGCCGTAGGGGGTTTGTCCTTCGTATTCTCTCGCCTCTCGCGTGTCGATGGCAATCAGGCGATTTTGGGCGATCGCTTCTTGCAGTTCTCCCGTGTCGATTTCCCACGTAGAAACGCGCTGCACGGTAAAATTTCCTTGTTGGGGAGGACGTTCGATCGTTGCTTCCGCGATCGCATTGCTTCCCCCATCGACGAGATAAGCGCGAGAATGCCCTAACGTTCTTAACATCCAAACGATACGCCCTTCTTCTCCCCATCCGCCCAAAGGATCGCCCAATACAATTACGGGGCGATCGCGATCGATCCCCAAGGCTTGTAATTTTGCTGTCAAGACTGCATCATCCTCTAACAATCGGCCGCGATATGGGGGGTTAGGCTGAGAAAAATCCTGCCAAGCGACAGAACGAGAATTTTTGAGGCGTTTGTGACGTAAATTAAAAGGACGGGTATCGAGGAGACTTGCCCCTTGTTGGAGGAGTTTTCGGGCGCGATCGCCGTCAATAATCCATTGTTCTCCCTGTTGTTGGGGCAAAACAAACACAGAGGAAAAACTTTCTCCCACCGTTTCCCGTCCTGTAGTTTCTTGTTTGCGGAACTCGGGCAACCAAACCAATGTTGAGATTAATATGGCGATCGCGATCGAAATCGAAACAAAAGTGACTTTTAGCAACGCACGATTATCCACGAACAATTACCCATTATCAGCGATTAGCGAATAATTATCAATTCTTGTCTATATAATAACAACTCAAACCCACCTCCCAAATCTAAACCCTCCCAAGAGAGGGAGAGCAAGAGTATAGTAACTAATAACAAACAACAAACAACAAAATAAATGATTCGACTTTATGAGTTTCTTTTCAGAGGAGGGCCGATTATGTATCCTCTCCTTCTCCTCTCAGTTTTTACCCTAGCTTGTGCCTTAGATCGAACGTGGTTTTGGGCGCGCTTATTAATTCAAGAAGATCGCATTGCCCGTCACGTCTTGGAAATGTCCCGCGTCGATTTAGTAAAAGCTGCTGATATTGCGAAAGGGGCGAGTTATTTGCCCATCGGTCGCTTTTTATTAGCCCCTTTACAATTAAATACCCCTTCTCCGGATACATTTCACTTGGCGATGGCAGCAGCAGGAGATAAAGAATTTGCCAAGATGCAAAAAGGAGAAAAGTTTCTCGAAACAACCGTTGCCGTCGCACCTTTATTGGGATTATTGGGGACGGTAACGGGGTTAATTAGAACCTTTGAAAACTTGAATATCGGTTCGGAAAACGCGATCGATACTTCTCAAGCGGCGGCGGGAATTGGCGAGGCATTGATTACGACGGCGGCGGGGATGATTGTCGCAATTTTTGCCCTCCTTGTCTTTCGAGTTATGGTAACTTTACAGTCCCAACAAATGGATTATTTTTCCGAAATTGGCAGCGAATTGGAGTTAATTTATCGTCAGGATTGGTACGAACCCGCCTTGCAACAATTACCCGCTTCTTTTTTACCTTCCGGAGAAGAGCGCGATCGCTAAGTTGGATATATAATAACCTCCCGCTCAAACGGGAGGTCATGAAGAATCAATTGCCAATTATTAATCACCAATTATTGGAATGATTCCTGTTTTCTAAACTGCACGATCGCATTTTCAAGTTTGCTGGCTAAATTAAGCGGAAAACTCGGTTCTCGATATAGACGAGCAGGAATTTTATCTTTGATTTCCTCGTGTAATTGGGGAAGCTCGCTCCAATGACGACCGCATTGTAAATGGTGAGCCGTGTGGTAGCCCAAATTACAGGTTATTAAATTATACCAGCGATCGGTAATATTGTAGGTCGCTTCATAGGGATTTTGTTCGTCTAAACCCGCATGATGATAATAGGTTTCGTACACTGTTAAAAATAACAACAGCGTCATCGGAATGACGAACATGACTAACGTTTTCAGCCAATCGATCCAAGCCAGAACACCGAGGACTAAAGCCGTGAGGACTATATTTTGGATGAGCTTATTCCGGGAGCGGGGGCGATTTTTTCCCACTGCAAAGGCTTTGGGGTAAGCTGCGATTGTCACTTTGAAAGTGTATTCCCAAGGAGACATTAATCTCCCGCTTTCCGTCTTCCAAGCCGATTCATCTTTAGATTGATCGAGGTAATTGAGATGGTGGCCGTATGTATGGTGTAAAACCCAACCTTCTCCAATAATTCCAGTATGCAACCCCATGATTAATTCAAGCAGACGGTTAGCCCAAGCAACGGTAAAAAATGAACGGTGTTGATGATTGTGATTCCAACAACAGATCCAACCTTTGACATTGAGACTGATAAGCGTCCAAATAACAGGAATAACAAGTGATTGGCTCAATAAAAAAACGGCTAAATCGATTCCAAAAATGAATAGAATGATAGCGATTGGATAGTAATCAATTTTTTTTCTGACAAACATCCTTATACCATAAAGATCGGGCTTTTAAAGTATTATTAAGCGAGTCGGTCAACTTGTAAACCCTTCATGCTAAATCATAACAGAAAGTTGACACTTATCTCATTTTCATCCATATTACTCATCTATATTGCTACAAATTCTTGGAATGAGATAATAAGGTGTAAAACAGAATACGAGGCGATTTGCCCGAAATTGCTCTCAAGATTGCCGCGATCGCGAAGATTGCGCCTGCGGGGTAGAATAAGGCTTGGCTTGAACGTAGCGAGACAAAAAAGATGGTCAATGAAGCAGCAATTCCCGTCGTAGTCAATGGTGCGGGGGGCAAAATGGGGCGCGAGGTCATAAAAGTTGTTGCCGAAGCCGAAGATATGGTCTTGGTGGGTGCGGTAGACCTCAACCCGAACTTATTGGGACAGGATGCGGGAGTCGTGGCGGGGTGCGGCGAATTAGAAGTCCCCGTTGTTAACGACCTGCAAAGTATTTTAGTGGTTGCGACACAGGAAAAAGTCCAAGGGGTGATGGTGGATTTTACGCACCCCGACGGCGTTTACGAGAATGTTCGCAGCGCGATCGCTTATGGCGTGCGTCCGGTGGTGGGGACGACGGGACTTAGCCCCGAAGAAATTAAAGATTTGGGGGATTTTGCCGAAAAAGCCAGCACGGGAGCAATTATCGCCCCGAATTTCTCCATTGGGGTAATTTTAATGCAGCAAGCTGCCATTCAAGCCTCGAAATATTTCGATCACGTGGAAATTATCGAACTCCACCACAACCAAAAAGCCGATGCACCAAGCGGAACGGCGATTAAAACGGCACAAATGCTGGCAGAATTAGGAAAAACCTACAATCCCCCCTCGGTGGAGGAAACGGAAAAATTAACGGGGGCGCGAGGCAGTATCGGCGATGAAAATATCCGCATTCATAGCGTGCGCCTTCCCGGACTGATTGCCCATCAAGAGGTTCTTTTTGGGTCTCCCGGTCAAATTTACACCCTGCGTCACGATACCAGCGATCGCGCTTCCTTTATGCCCGGAGTTCTCCTCGCCATTCGCAAAGTCACTGAATTAAAATCCCTAATATACGGTCTCGAAAAAATCCTTTGATTATTTCTTCCCCCGCTCCCTCATCCCCCTTATGCTTATTCCCATTACCCGCGAAAAATTTGAACAGTTAGTCCCGACGATCGCCACGGGTTCCCAATATGCTGCCGTGTGGGGAACGTTGCAAGATGTATTGCGACGGCTGTTGATTTCTTTTGTTGGCGTAATCGTGCTTTGGGTCTTAGATATTTTGTTTGGGGGAGTGGCTCAAGGATTTAAGTTTATTCTGGGGATTATTTTTGGCTTTTATTGGTTGTGGTCTCCCGTATACTGGGCGAGCATGAAAAACTCTTCCTATCGAAAATGGCGCTATAGCGGCTTTTGGCGAGGTCGGGTGCTGGATGTGTTCATTACCGAAGATATCATCGACGAGGCGGAGAGTTTTAACCGCTTGGGGGATTTGGTGATCGTGGAAAACCGCGAACGCCGCATTAATGTGGAGATTGGCGATAAAGACGGATTTAGAATGATTATTAAGGCACCCTTGCAACGCCTTCATAAAGCGATCGCAAGAGGGCAACCTGTAGAATGCCTGGTGATGTCCAACGATCCCGATCTGGAGAATATTCGCAAGGTCAGCGATATTTATATTCCCAGTCAAGAACTCTGGGTGGGGGCGTATCCTTGTTTGCGGCGGGATTTTTTCGTTGCCATGCGCGAAGATCTTCGCGATCGCTATAGCAAGCAAGGCTCTCGCAACCCACCCCCTGGCAAAAAGCGCCCCTCCCGCCGTTCCGTCCAGAGTTCGCGACCTGAAGGCAATCGTAAGGGCGATCGCGATTATGCAGAAATGAGGCGGCGCAGACAACGGGAAGATCGGCGACGGGAAAGGGCAGCAGGTCGCAATAGTGAAGATTAATTGTTATTCGCGTTGCCATACTTGTGGGTTTCAGGCTTCAACCCAACCTACATTGCTATCGATCGCTCCATCACCATACTCCGGCAATAAACCTCAAGGGGTGACAAGCAGGCTGAAAAGCGTGTGGAGAAAGGAACTTGGCAAACGTCCCCAAAAAGAATAGAGTTGTCTAGACCGACAACTCTATGAAAAAATGTTTCCCGAATTATACCAGAAAGTCTTCGACATTAA
>JBCCVR010000103.1:0-25913 GCA_039194995.1 Cyanobacteria bacterium P01_E01_bin.42
ACAACGTATTTCTTTGATTGTACCGGGGACCGGGAATCTTAATCTTGCAGTTTATCGGTAAAACCTTGGGTTAGGGTATTCATTAAGACCTTACTCTACCCCGACGTTCTTGGGGGGGCGGTTTCCCCCCCAGTCCCCCCCCATTGTGGGCGCAGCACCGCCCCCAAACCCCCTGTGCAACATCGCAGTTGATAATTGGTTCATGGGTGTCCCAAGTTTAGCTTGATAATTGCGATCGCGTCTTAACTTGACACTGATGGCAGAATACCTATTCCACAAAATCAATAAACTTTTGATAAGACAATAAATGCCATCATCATTGCCACGATCGCACCAATCAAAGTATTAATAATATTAACCACTTCGTTCGTCAACCAAGCAAACTTTTCTTGTATTGTTGCCCCAATCACGCTTTCTAAATTCGTGGCGATAAATGCGGCGAGAATGCACCACAGGATACCCAAAGGAGAAATCGCGTGTAATCCCCAAGCAAGAACGGCGATCGCGGCAGAAGCAACAATTCCCGCGAGGGTTCCTTCTAAACTGACTGCCCCTTCCGTACCGCGAGGAACGGGTTTTAACGTAGTAATTAAAAAGGTACGCTTGCCATACGCCTTACCAATTTCCGAAGCACAAGTATCGGATAATTTGGTACAAAAACTGGCAACATAACCCAAGATGAATAATTCTCGAAATGGTTCGCTAACGAATAGAGTGGCGAGAGCGCAAAGGGTGCCGATTAACGCCGAACCCCAAACATTTTCCGGACCCCGCAAACCCGATCGCCCTTCGGCAATTCCCTCGGCTTCTTTTTGTGCTTTGCGAATGCGCGTCACTCCCACTCCCACTAAGAAATAAAACATCACCACGAGATAGCCCTGCCAAGAGAGCGTTCCCCACACCAAAACCCCGAGAATCCATGCGTGCAGATACCCCCAAGGAGTCAGGAGTTTTTTGGGAGAGAGGGAAGCAAAAGCGAGTAAAACCGCGTTGAGGGCGATCGCGATCGTCCAAGGGTTTAACCAATTGATATTCATGGGGAATCGGGGATCGGGGGTTCAGAACTATAATAAATGCGATCGCGATCTTTTCTAAACCGTGCAACCAAAAAGCAAACTCCTTCCTCAAGCCTTTATTCCCTTTTCTGCCCGTTTGATGGCTGCTTTACGGGCGAAAGAAAGTCGGAGAAGCGATCGGCTGTTTTGGGATCCCTTTGCGGCACAATTGGCGGGGAAAGCGGCGATGGAATTTGCCGAGACAAAATCTCAACCTCGGGATATTGCTTATCTGGCAATGCGGACTAAAATCTTTGACGATCTTTTTCAAAATGTTTTGTTTGGAGATAAAATAACAGCAATTTCGCAAGTCGTTCTCTTAGCGGCGGGAATGGATTCGCGAGCATATCGCCTTTCTTGGCCGGAACATACCCATCTTTACGAGTTAGATTTTGCCGAGATTTTAGCCTATAAAGAAAATATGCTCGGGGGTGTTTTACCGAGATGCAAGCGGACGGCGATCGCGGCAGATTTAACCCAACCTTGGATTCATCTTCTCTTAGAACGGGGCTATCAACGCGATCGCCCTTCTCTCTGGCTCTTAGAAGGATTATTAATGTATTTGCAGGCATCCCAATGCGATCGCCTACTGCAAGAAATTGCCTCTCTAATCGTATCGGGTAGCGTGTTGGGTTTGGATTTAATCGATCGCCAAACCTTGCAGCGCGATCGCGAGAATTCAGGCTATTTTCAGTTTGGCATTGACGATCCGATCGGATTTTTAGCACAATATGGCTGGACGGCAAAGATTGTCGAGCCTGCGGATTTCAATATCAACGGCGATCGCTTTCGGTATTTTTTGACGGGCGATCAAACGGTCGATACAGTCAGACCTTTTTTGATTACGGCGCGGCGATAATTTTGTTATGGTTTGCTTGCATGATATTATTGTACTGTTCTCCTATTTTCTCGCACCCGCTTGGAGTTTAAAGTAATGGCAGTATCGACGGAAATTCAACAGAGGATCGAGCAACTTCGCCAGCAATTACAAAAAGCCGGCTATGCCTATTACGTCCTCGACGATCCCATCATGGAAGATGCCGTTTACGATCGCCTTTATCGCGAATTACAAGACCTCGAAAGTCAAGATCCCGAACTCATTGTTCCCGACAGTCCCACACAGCGCGTCGGCGATCGACCCGCAACGCAATTTACGTCGATTCGTCATCATATTCCCCTGTATAGTTTGGAAAATGCTTTTAATCTAGAAGAATTGAAAAAATGGCAGGATCGCTGGCAGCGTCAGTTAGAAGAAGTGGGAGAATTTGAGTATGTTTGCGAACTCAAGATTGACGGTTCTGCTTTGGCTTTAACTTATGAAAATGGACTATTCGTAAAAGGGGCGACACGAGGAGATGGGATATCGGGGGAAGATATCACTCAAAATATCCGCACGATCCGCAGTATTCCCTTACGATTAAATTTAGAAAAGCCGCCAGAATTGGTAGAAGTTCGCGGCGAGGCTTTTTTACCCATTGAAGAGTTCGATCGCATCAATCGAGAACGAGAAAAAGCAGGAGAATCTTTATTTGCCAATCCTCGCAATGCGGCGGCGGGAACCTTGCGACAACTCGATCCGCAGGTGGTGGATCGGCGACGCTTGGACTTTTTTGCCTACACTTTACACATTCCCAAGAATCCAGACATTCGACCGGAAAACCAATGGGATGCCTTAGAATTTCTGCAAACTATGGGCTTTCGCGTCAATCCCAATCGCAAACTCTGTGCATCTCTAGAAGCCGTCGCAGATTATTTTCAGGAGTGGGATGAAAAACGAAAGACTTTAGCTTATATGACCGATGGTGCGGTGGTCAAAATCAATTCTGTCCCTTTACAAAGAGAATTAGGTTTTACCCAAAAGTTTCCCCGTTGGGCGATCGCCCTGAAATATCCTGCCGAAGAAGCGCCGACGAAAGTAAAGGCAATTACCGTGAATGTGGGGCGCACTGGAGCCGTTACCCCGATGGCAATTATGGAACCCGTCCAGTTAGCCGGGACGACGGTACAGCGGGCCACTTTACACAACCGAGATCGCATTGCCGAGTTAGATATTCGCGTCGGCGATACGGTCATTATTCGCAAAGCTGGGGAGATTATTCCCGAAGTATTGCGGGTGTTACTGGAGTTGCGTCCAGAAGGGACAATTCCTTACGAAATGCCGGAAAATTGCCCCGAATGCGGTTCTCAATTGGTGCGTCCGGAAGGGGAAGCCGTGACTCGCTGCGTGAATAGTTCTTGTCCGGCTATTTTGCGAGGAAGTTTAGTGCATTGGGCTTCGAGAGATGCGCTAGATATTAACGGTTTGGGGGAAAAAATTGTCGAGCAAATCGTAGATAAAGCACTCGTTCAATCCGTTGCCGATCTCTATACGTTGACGGGGGAGCAACTAAGCAATCTCGAACGCATGGGACAGAAATCTTCTGAGAAATTGGTGGGGGCGATCGCCGAATCGAAAAAACAGTCCTATGCCAGGGTTTTATACGGTTTAGGCATTCGTTACGTGGGGAAAGTGAATGCGGAGTTATTAACCGAGAATTTTACAACGATCGATCAATTATCAAAAAAGTCCGTCGGCGACCTCGAAAACGTCCACGGAATTGGCTTGGAAATTGCGCGATCGGTTTGGCAGTGGTTCCAAAACCCTGAAAATATCAGCCTTGTAGAGAATCTGCGATCGGCGGGTATGAATTTTGGACAGGATATGTCTAATCTATCATCTACCCCAGATTTTACCACGACGGGGGTTTTAACGGGCAAAATATTAGTAATTACGGGAACTTTACCAACATTAGGACGCAAAGAAGCGGAGGCATTAATTAAGCAAGCAGGAGGAAAAGTCACCAGTTCTGTCAGCAAGAAAACCGATTATCTCGTCTTGGGGGAAAATGCGGGTTTAAAGTTAGCAAAAGCAGAAAAATTAGGAATTCCCCAACTGAGTGAAGCGGAATTGAGAGCGATGGTAGAGGGGAACAGCTAAACCCTATACCCTATGGGAATAGGTCAAACTCGCAGACTCTTTGTATTGAATCAATGTTGAACCACAGATACGCAGAGAGCGCAGATTAGAGAGAATATAGAGAGTTTAGAGAATGCAGAGAGAAAAAGATTCACTCAATGCAAATATTCTTACAGAATTGGCTTGCTCCCGACCCTATTTTTGTACCGGAGAGATGCAAGAGGAGAGGAAACTGGCAAGATAGGAGGATGGAAAACTGGCAAGATGCCAGTTCCACCGGAGGAAGATTAAAGAGGATGAAAATCTACAGCTTTGAAATACTTCTTTTTCAGAGTTCATCAAAGCGCAGGTTAATATTAATGGAATCGGGGCCGATCGCTGTTCCTTGTATAACCAAAACGACTGTTTTATCGGAATTTGTGGGGGCTAAATTCACACTATCGGGTGTATCAAACACTAAGTTAAATCCCCATGCACCCGTCGCCCTGTTAATTTCTCGTTCGGTATAACCCAGGGCGGTTAACTGTTCTTGATAGAAAGAAACGGCGGCATTGGGTTGGAGAGCGGCTTGAAAATTGAGGGATTGTTTTTTGTAGGCATTATCGGTCGGAAGTTCGCTCGCACTCCCTGTAATTTCGCTCGGTTGGGGTAGTCCTTTTAAGATAGAAAGAACGTCGGATACTTGGGCGAGATATTGCCTTTTATCGGTAGAGCGATCGCGGTTTGATTCTGCTCGTCCGATGGGGGCGGAGAAAACGCCAACACCCGCCAAAACAACGATCGCGATCGCGGCAGAAAAATACTTTTGGGATTGAGATTGCATGGGTTGCCCTCCTAAAGAAAACTTAACGTTTGGCAAGAATGCACTCCAAGAAACGCTGATATTATAGCTCGGCGATCGGGGCGATCGCCATAATATTGGCAGTCAAAGAATATTTTTTAACATCTACTTCGCGCTTGTTTTTAGGGCGTGCGATCGACCTCGCTATTGGGGAAAGTAAAAGAAATTTAAAGAAAAAGTTAAAAATAAAGATGAAGGGTTAGGAAATGTTCGGGCCGCCGCTTATACTACGGACGTGCTGGGAAAATGCTGCCAATTTTGGTAACATTTACCTATTTTTTTCACGGCACAATCTGCCAACAATTTTTCCATTTATTTTCGGAGGGAGCGATCGATTATGAGCAAAATTCATGTATTTCACCAAGGTCGAGGAGATAGCGGCTGGCTCTGGTGTAATGTCTTCGATGGCGAGGAATGGGCTGGCGATACAGAAGTTCGCAGAACGGGTATGACTGGCGACCCTTCAGCCGTGGTTTATCACGACAAAATCTATGTATTTCACCAAGGTCGAGGGGATAGCGGTTGGCTCTGGCATAATGTCTTCGATGGCGAGGAATGGGCTGGCGATACAGAAGTTCGCAGAACGGGCATGACTGCGGGGCCTTCAGCCGTGGTTTACGATGATAAAATCTATGTTTTTCATCAAGGCCGAGGAGATGATGGTTGGCTCTGGTATAACGTCTTTGATGGGACAGAATGGGCTGGGGATCAAAAAGTCCCCAATACGGGCATTACTTCGAGTCCTTCAGCCGTAGTTTATAACGATAAAATCTATGTTTTTCATCAAGGTCGAGGGGATAGCGGTTGGCTCTGGTGTAACGTTTTTGATGGGAATGAATGGGAAGGAGATACAGAAGTTCGAGGGACGGGTTTAACCGACGATCCCGACGCGGTGGTATACGGCGATCGCATTTATGTTTTCCATGAAGGACGGGGAGATAATGGCTGGTTGTGGTGCAATATTTTTGATGGAAATGAATGGGAAGGCGATCGAAAAGTCCCCAATACAGGGATTACTGCGGGACCTTCAGCCGTGGTTTACAACGATCGCATCCACGTTTTTCATCAAGGGCGAGACGATAGCGGCTGGTTGTGGTGCAATATCTTTGATGGGAATGAATGGGAAGGAGATACAGAAGTTCGCGATACGGGCATTTCTGAGGGTCCTGGTGCAGTGGTTTATTGATGTTTAGGATTGTACTTGGGTGGAGTCCCAGATTATTCTCGAGGGGATATTTGGGACTTTTTTTGGGGTTTGTCTTTTCGTCGAGTGAGATGCGATCGCCAAAGAAAGCTCGTCTGTTATACTGTCACTGAAATCGGAAAAATCCCAATATTCAGAAAATTCAAACCATATTGCTCTAAAAGATTATGAGAATTATCCAAACGAAAGGAATTGTTGAAAATGGACGGATTAATCTAACCATTCCTCAAGAATTGCAAGATGGCGAGGTTGATGTGATTATTGTTGCGGAAAATGAACCCGATGAGTTTGCAGTTATGCGGCAAATTGCTCTAGAAAATGGTTATGACTCTAGAGAAAAGATTTTGGATTTAATCCATAAGGTTAAGTTAGATATGCTAGAGGAAAAAGGGAGAGTTCAATCGGAATGCCATTAAAACGGTTATGTCTTGATACTAATATTTATATCATTGGTACACAAAATTCTGATTCGGAAGAGGCTGAAATTTTATCAGCGATCGGTTATTATGGTCGAGTCTCCGATCTACTTGATGTAGAGGTTATTCTCTCTCCCGAACTCATCGACCAAATACGACGAGTCGGTAAATATTTATGGGGTAAAGATAGAGTAGGTTTTGTTCTAGGTCTCATTCTATCGCGTTTGAATATTCATTATGTTAGTCCCGATTCTGAATGGAATCAACTGTTAGAAGAACTTAATGATTCGGGGCAAATTCCTAGTGAAGATATTGAGATTTTCTTGAGTGCTAAATTAGGTGAAACAGATTGTTTTGTCGCATCTAATCGTAAATTGATTAGGGCGATCGCTGAGTTTGAATGTTTAACACCTGTAGATTTTATCAAAAAATATTTATGAATGTTTCAAATATTGTACAGCAAGTTGCTGTCTAATTAAATAGATGTTATGTTGATAAAGCAGAATTAAACGCGATCGCTTGGACGAATGAAGCAGAAAATAATCGATCAATTTTTCTTATTCTGTCTCGTTGGCTGCGTCGATCTGTGCGAGGAGTTGTTGGGTGAGAGGATGATTGCTGAGTTGGTCTCTTTGTCCTGCTGCGATCGCATTTAGCAAACAATCTCCTAAATTTTGTAATCCACTTCGAATATGCGGATGTTTAATATTCAAGCGATTGACAGAAATTTCTAATGCGTTTGAAAACAGAGGTTCAGCTTTCTCATATTTCCCTTGAGAATTGTAGAGCGATGCCAAATTATTAAGAGAAGTTGCAAAATCTGGATGTTCTTCTCCTAAAAGTTTTTTTCTCAGTTCAATAGCTTGTAAATACAGAGATTCAGACTCTTCATATTTCTCTTGAGCATAGTAAAGTCCTGCCAAATTATCGAGAAAAAAAGCTATATTAGGATGTTCTTCAACCAAGTTTATTTTATACAATTCGATGGCTTGTAAATATAAAGGTTTCGCTTCTTCATATTTTTCTTGATCATGGTAGAGAAATGCTAAATTATTGAGAGAGTTAGCAATTTCAAAAAACTGTTCTTTTCCTAAGAGTTTTTTTCGCAAATCAAGAGCTTGTAAAAAGAGAGGTTCAGCTTCTTCATCTTTCCCTTGAGCATGGTAGAGTAGTGCCAAATTATTGAGAAGGGTTGCAAAATCAAAATGTTCTTCCACTAAGTGTTTTTTACATAGTTCGATAGCTTTTAGATACAAAGGTTCAGCTTCTTCATATTTCCCCTGAGAACGGCGGATTTCTGCCAAATTATTGAGAGGAGTAGTAATATCAAAAGATTCTTCTCCTAAGCGATCTCGACTCACTAGCAAGCATTTCTCACACCAAAATTCTGCTTGTTTATAGAATCCTTGCCCTTCATAATAGAAAGCCAATTTTTCAAATGGTGTAATTAAATCTTTATTTTCAATCCAATTACACAGAGATTTTACAATGACTTCTAAATGAGGAATCAAAACGCTACATTTTTCAACTTGTTTTAATGTTGGTTTTTGAGGTATCTGTTGAGCAATATCAACCATAACCTTGCAGTATTTCTGTTTTCCCAAATCGGCTGTTTCAGACTCTTCTAACTTATCTTTCATAAACCTTTGTAACAGTTGATGCAATTGAAACCTACCTGCTTCCGATCGTTCCAAAAGACTGAGTTTCACCAAAAATCTGTCTCGCACATCTTCCAACTCTTCCTCATCCCAATCAAAACACTCTTGCACCAACTCCCAAGGAATGGGAGCAACCGCAAACAAACTCAATAAACAAGCCACCTCTCGCGCATTTTCTGGCAACTCTTGCCAACTCAATTCAAACGCAGCTTTAACCCCTCGTTCTGCCGTTGCCTCCGTGGTATATTCTTTTAATGCTGTTTGTTCCAATCGCTTTTTATCCAAACGCCTCCTCATTTCTGCAAGAGATAAATCTTTCCGTTCTTCCAAATACTGCCCCACTAACTCCAACCCTAACGGCAAATAACCCAACCACTCGCATAACCCTTTCGCCGTTTCCAACTCTGCCTCAATACGATCGCCCCCGATTAAAGATTGCAGCATTTCTAAAGACGCATCCGCCGTCAAAACCTCCAAATTCAACCGCACAAACGCCTGATGCAGTCGTTGCGATCGCGTCGTAATAATCACCTTAAAACGGGAGTCATCCGGCGGTAAAAACGGTTTAACCTTCTTGTAATCGATGACATCATCCAAAACAGCCAAAATATCCCCAGAAATCGGCCAATTTTGCCAACAGTAACGCACCCGTTGTTCTAACGTCAGATCCTCCGGTGGGTTCATCTGCAAATGCACCCGCGCAAAATCCACGATTCTCAAACCCACATCGGCATCGCGAGACGGCAACCAACAGACCCCACCGGGATAAAATGGTTCTCGATAGCGTTTGGCATATTGTAAGGCGAGTTCTGTCTTCCCCATTCCTCCCATCGCAGTAATAGCAATGCGTTGGCTTTCCTGTAAGTGTTGGTGTAACTTGTCGAGATCCGCATCTCGTCCAAAAAAGTCCACGGCACCACTGAGAGGAATATAATGAGGATAAGGGGCGATCGCTTTAGAGGGTTGCGATCGCCCTCCATAATAATTCGTTTCGTAAAAATAAGTATCGCCCCCAGTATAGACCGAACCCTTATTTTGCTCGGTATACCCCGATCCTTGAATTGTATTGCCATCCATCCCGATCGCACGAGATTGTTTGACGATATCATCGCCTTGTGAGGATTGGTTCATCGCGATCGCGCCCGTACTATATTCTCAGTTTAATCCCAAATTTTGCGAACGGCCAAACTCTCGCGATCGCCCAAACATTTCTAAAAATTGGCTACAATCAAAGTAGAATTTAACTTGCGAGTTAACAACCATGACAGCTACAAAACAAAAGCGCATCGTTTCCGCCCCGCAACCAACGTTTGCAGCCTCCTCTCAACCCCCGACCAACCGCGTCCTCAGTGTCGAACTAGGAGAGAATGAAAATGTTGAATGGGTGTGGACATCATTACCCGATGGGACGAGATACGTTAGCGGTTACACCATTATTCAACAATAAATCGTTCGTCCAACTCTGCGATCGCATTTCTCCTCCGCGATAGCTCTCGTGTTAATCTGGAAAACCTTTGGTTTATTCAGGAAAAGTTATCATTAATGTTATTTGCATCCTATCAACCCATCGCCGCGATCGCTACGACTCCCCGATCTGTCGCCACATTAAAGCCCTTTTTTCAAGCCAGCGATGCAATTCTTTACATTCCCGAAAGCCTCGAAAATATAGAAAATGCACAACCCTATCAAGGCAGTTTAAAAGAGCATTTAACGGCAATTTGGCAGGATTATAAAGCCTTTGTTTTTGTCTTGGCAGCAGGAGCCGTTACCCGCTTAATCGCCCCCTTATTGCGGGATAAACGCACGGATCCGGCAATTTTAGTTTTGGATGAAGAAGGCAAGTTTGTGATTAGTTTGTGCGGGGGACATCAAGGGGGAGGAGATGCCCTCACCCGACTCATCGCCGAAACCATCGGGGCAACCCCCATTATTACCGGAGCCTCCCACAGTTTAAACCTACCCGGAATCGATATTCTCGGACTGCCTTTCGGGTGGAAAAAAGGAACAGGAGATTGGACGGGAATTAGTGCCGCGATCGCCAAACAATACCCCGTAGAAGTCATTCAAGAAGCCGGATCGATCCTCTGGCAAAATGCTCTTCCCCCTCAGCATCCCTTCCATTTTGAGGGAGAAATTGCCCCAAAAGGACGCATCTGGATTGGGTTTACCCAACGCAGTTTTAGCCCCCAAGCAGACTTTGCCAAAGTGCAATGGCATCCTCGGGTTTTATGGGTGGGAATTGGATGCGAAAGGGGAACTCCTAGAGAACTCATCGATCGCGGTATTCAAACTGTTTTTAAACGCAACCATCTCGCAGAAGAGGCGATCGCGGGGATTGCAACTATCGATATTAAAGCCGACGAAACGGGAATTTTAGAACTCTGTCAAGAACGAAACTTTCCTCTCCTCACTTTCTCTTCAGAAGAACTCAAAACCGTTAACGTCCCCACTCCTTCGGATATCGTGCAACGCGAGGTCGGTACTCCCAGTGTAGCCGAGGCAGCATCTTTAATCAGTCACCAGTCACCAGTCACCAGTCACCAGTTGGGGGAATCAGTAAATCGCTTGTTGGTGAAGAAGCAGGTTTATAAGGAAGAGGGGGTCAAAGGTGCGGTAACGATCGCGGTTTCTTTGGCAGAGACAGAATATACGGGACGCATTGGGAAACTCTTTCTCGTGGGGACGGGGCCGGGAGCATTAGAACAAATGACTCATGCCGCCCGCAGCGCGATCGCGTCTGCTGATGTTATTATCGGCTATTCTCTCTATCTTGATTTAATTGCACCTTTACAACGTCCCGGACAAATTATCGAATCTTTTCCCATTACCCGAGAAGAGGAACGGGCGAAACGTGCGATCGCTTTGGCGAATTGGGGTTTAAGTGTTGCCGTCGTCTCTTCTGGAGATTGCGGGATATATGGGATGGCAGGCTTGGTGATGGAGAAACTCAAGGAAACGGGTTGGGATGGGAAAACGCCACTATTGCAAGTCTTTCCCGGAATTACCGCCCTGCAAGCTGCCGCCTCTCGTGTGGGTTCGCCTTTAATGCACGACTTTTGCGCGATTAGTTTAAGCGATCTGCTCACGCCTTGGGAGGTTATCTGCAAGCGCTTGCAGGCTGCGGCAATGGGGGATTTTGTGACGGTATTGTATAACCCGCGATCGCGTCAGCGTCAAGAGCAAATCGTCCAAGCGCAACAAATATTCTTAGAATACCGTCAGGATAACACTCCCGTTGCCCTAGTCAAATCTGCCTATCGTCCCGAAGAGTCCATCCAACTCACTACCCTCGAACAAATGCTACAATTTCCTATTGATATGCTAACCGCAGTGATTATTGGGAATTGCAGCACCTACCAGTACGAAGATTGGTTAATTACACCTCGAGGCTATCTCAGTAGAAGGATGCAGGATGAATAATGAACAAAGCACGGATTCGATTTGGTTCGATCGCTTGCAAAATTCGCTTTATTTAACGGCTGCCGATCAAACCGCGATCGCGCAATATATTCTCTCGATTTTAGACCCCGCAGAAGAAAAAATTCCCCTACCCCAAACCTTACAAAGCGATCGCAATCCTCGCCTAGTTTTTTTCTCTGCCAGCGATACCAAAACAGCTGCAACAGTCGTTTTGGGAAAAGGATGGGGCATTGAAGAAGCGATCGTCAATGCTATAACTCAAATTCAATTACTCTTCCCCGAAAATGCACCCCAGTGGTTTAAAATCGATATCGTTCAAGAAGCCTTATCCGTCCAGCGCCGCAATTCTCGCCACCCGTTAAAACTGGATCGCAGCTTATACGGTTTAGCCTTCCATCAAGCCTCGCAAATTGCATTTTTACCCGAAGAATTAGTTGCCCAAACTTTAATCGATCGCCAGCAACGTCTACTCCCAAAAAAAATTATTGCCTATCTAGAACCTCATGGCGATCGCCTGCAATCTTATCATCAGTTACTCGAAGCTCCTCAAATTACCCTCTATCGTTTTAGCAGTACCAGCTTCTTTTGTAATAGTAAAAAATTAGTCTCTCTTTATCGCGGACATCGAGTCTTAAATCCACAAAAACTGACCCCCGATCTACTCCTTGAAGGTGCAATCGCAGCCGGAAAGTATTTACAAGAAACGATGAATGATGAAGGGGAGTTTCTTTATGATTATAACCCTCAAACTCATAAAATCGGTCAAAAATATAATATCTTACATCACGCTGGAACGCTTTATGCGCTCCTAGAACTGTACGAAAAAACCCAAGACTCGGAACTTTTAGAGACGATATTGAATGGCATTTCTTATTTATTACAATTTGTACAAACCTGTCCCGATCCGGGAATTGGAACTTGTCTTGTAGAAGAAGGTTGGATTAAATTAGGCGGCAATGCCCTCGCAGCGATTGCCCTCAGCAAATACACCCAATTAACCCAAGATAAACCCTATATACCCCTAATTTTAGAGTTAGGAAAGCGACTGCAAAGCCTACAACAAGAAAACGGCGAATTCGTCGCTCACAAACAATCTTATCCCGAAGGAAAAATTCTAGATTTTGTCTCCGATATCTATCCCGGAGAAGCTATTTTTGCTTTACTTTGTCTCTATCGTTTAACCGAGGATTTAACTTGGTTGGAGTCGGCAGAAAATGGCATTCACTACTTGCTGGACAAACAAACAAAATCCAAGAAACCTATACCTCCCGATCCGTGGCTATTGTGGAGTTTAAACCAACTGTTTCGCGATCGCGATAACGCCGAATATCACGATTTTGCCATGAGTAGTATTGAAGCGATCGCCCGGGGACAAAATCTGCAAACTTCCTACTTAGATTGGTTAGGAGGTATCTATCAACCGCCGCGATCGCTGGCAACGGCACGTAGAATGACCGCATTATGTTCTGCCTGCGATCTGGCAATTTATACTGAAAATTCCGCGATCGTCGAACAATTGCTTGCGACTCTACGATTGGGAATTGCCTTTCAATTGCAAACGCAATTTTATCCTGAATCGGTCTTTTATTTCGCCGATCCCCAACGCATCTTAGGTGCATTTCACTATAGTCTAACGGATTTTGAAATTCGCATTGACTGCCTGCAATATAATATTTTAAGTTTGTTGGGTCTCTATCGCATTTTTAACATTTGGGATAAAAAGTCTTGATAATTGGCAATTAATAATTGATAATTGAGGTCGGGAGATAGCGAATCACATTTGCCCTATCTAACCAACCTGTTGATAATTGAAAAAGAGGAAAGGCACAGTGCAGAAACGTTTAATTGTTTGTTGCGATGGCACTTGGCAAACTCTAGAAAGCACGTATCCAACCAATGTGGTCAAGATTGCTCAAGGAGTGAAAACCTTTGATAGTCGGGGGATACCTCAAGTCATCTATTACGATGAAGGATTGGGAAACGCCAATAAAATCGATGCTTTTTTGGGTGGTTCTTTTGCCGTCGGTCTCAGCGAGAATGTTCAACAGGCTTACCGATTTTTATGTTTTAATTACGATCCGGGGGATGAGATCTATTTATTCGGTTTTAGTCGCGGTGCGTATACCGTGAGAAGTTTGGTGGGTTTAATGTCTTGTTGTGGTTTGGTGGGGCGATCGCACGTGCGGAAAACCCCGGAAGCCTACGAAATTTATCGCGAGTTGGATAAGGCAACCAGAATTAGAAAAGGCAAAGAATTTCAACAAAAATACAGTTATTCTCAACCTGCTAAAATCACCCTCTTGGGATGTTGGGATACGGTGGGTTCTGTCGGCATTCCCGATATCATTCCCTTTTGGTCTCTCGATCGCGATATTAATAAAAAATATGGCTTTCACGATACCGATCTCAGTCCTATTATCGAGAATGCCATTCACGCTTTATCCATCGACGAAGACCGCAAAGTGTTTCAACCCACATTCATGCAGCAAAAGCCAGAAAACACCAAACAACGATTGCGGCAAGTTTGGTTTCCGGGGGTGCATTCTTCCGTTGGCGGAGGGACGCAGGCCTATCGCGGACAGTCCAATATTACCCTATCGTGGATGCTCGATATTATCCAAAATGACTTTAAATTAGGACTTGAATTCGATCGCAGTCAGATGGAAGATAGCAATGCGATCGATCCTCTCGTCAATTTTTCTACTGCTAACGAGGCAACAGGAATACGAAAATTTGTCTGGAAATTAACAGGTATTAAATTGCGCGATATTGAGACAATCGATCCCGAGCCTATCTTTCATGAGAGCGTGAAAAAACGATGGCAAGGGCGATCGGATTATCGCCCCGATAATCTTAAACCTTTTAAAACGCAATTTGAATAAATTAACGTCGATTTTAAATAAAGAAACACTGAAATTCTTAAACATCAAACCTTAGCTACTTTCCCACTCCCCGAACAAGTAACCAAACTTGCTGGAGAGTTTGAGCGACTTCGTATTCGTGCGGATGACAGTGAGAAATCTCTTTGTGACGGTTGCGATCGCGCAATTCATGGTTGAGCGATCGCCTCGTTTGCGATCGCATTGACAAATATCGCGGGTATAGCAAACATAGATTTTAAGTTATAGATTATTTGTGAGCAAAGACGTGCTGTTTCCTGTATACTCCGTGCGTCGCTATTTGTCCCCGTTACTCCCAAAACCGCTAAAAGCGTTGAAATTCTTTGCGATCGGCAATTGAAAAATTATTCTTGACATAGCTAACAAGTTCAGGATAGACTCAAGAATATATACAACAAATTGTATACAACAAATTTTATTCAATTTGTTGTCTATTTTGATAGACATTTTAACAATGACTTTCGAGACAACAGTAAATGAATAGTCCTCGTACTTTAGAGAGAGGATTGCATTTGCAAATTTTTACGAACTTAACAACTCAAGTATTTTTATTATGTCAATTTTGAATTCATTGATTCTGCGTTCGAGTATTGCTCTTCTTGGCTCCACAGCAATTAATTTATTAGCTACAGGAGAAAATTTAGGACAAGAAATTCAAAATATTTCTGACGATCCCATCGAGTTCGAATCAAACTTTACCTCTGTATCTAAACAAAAAAAAATCGACTTCCTTCCTATCTCTTCCCGTCAACGCTTTGAAATAGCAGGACGACAAGAAGAAAAATCAAGCCTTGAATTTGTCACGATAGAGTCAGAACTTGAAGAGTTAGAATTTGATAATAAAATCGAGAGCGAGAGCGAAGATATTCCCACCGATTGGCTTTTATTATTTTTGCTGGAATCATGGGAAGAACGAGATAGCGATCGCGACGATCTGGTTTTGGATGAATTAACAATTGAAACAGCAAATTTTCCTGAAGATGCAGATAATTTTGGCGTTGCGATCGCAGAAGAACAAGAAATCCAAGTCGAAAATGTTTCTCCTGAAATGAACTCCACCGAAATAGAAGAAACTGATGAGTTACCGATACTCGAACAAGTTAGTTTTAATGCCAAAGATTTGATCGCACAGGATGAAAGAGAAACCGAAAACCTCACTTCTCAGCAGAGTGAAGAAGCCGAACAAGAAGAGAGCGGGATAGACTACTTTAACGATCCACTTCCCAGCGAATTCGGGGTTGTCTTTACGATCGAACCAACAGCATTAGAAGGATTCGTGCGAGCCGAACCCGTCCGACTTGACAACCAATTTTCTAATAACGTACCTGCGAGATTTTATGTTCAACAACAATTAAGTGATGCTGATAATTTACTATTTATTTTAGGTGGCGATCTGTGGGTATTCGATGCTCAATCATTTGGTGCTGATTTCAGCTACTTTCGTAACTTTGAATCATCGCGAATCACCTTCAATGTTGCCAACACTCAAACCGAATATCCGGCTTTTAGTGGCGGCGATCGCGAGGTTAATTTACCCAATGGAGAAACCCCCATTTTTGATAGCTTGGGCGGCGGGATAGAATATTTGCAAGCCTTTAGCCAAGAATGGACTGTAGCTTTTGGGACAAACTATCGCAAAGTCTCCATTCGCGACGGTTTATTCTCCTCGAGTTTAGAACCCGTTGATGAGTTGGGAAATCAATTAACTGTTAGCGATCGCGGCCAAGACGATCTCTTAACTCTGAATATTTCAGCGCTCTATAATAATGTTGATGATTCTGAGTATCCCAGTCGAGGAACTCGAATTCGTTTGGGTTTAGATCAAGCTATTCCCATCGGCGAAGCGCAAATTTCTTTTAACCGTTTGAGTGGCAATATTACCCAATTTATTCCCCTCTCTTCCTCAGAGTCTGGTGAAATTTCGCCTATCTTGGTTCTCAATCTTCGAGGAGGAACGACGATCGGAGAAGTTCCGCCCTATGAAGGCTTTACTCTGGGCGGTAGCGATTCAATTCGCGGTTACGATTCGGGAGAAGTCGGCACCGGTCGCAGTTTTATTTTAGCAACGGCCGAATACCGTTTTCCGATTACTTCCACGAGTTTATTTAATGTCCCTTTTGATTTATTGGGGAATCTATTTGTCGATTACGGATCGCTGTTAGGGACGGGGGATGATATTCTCGGCCAACCCGGAGAAGTTCGCCAAAAACCGGGGGATGGATTTGGATTTGGTTTTGGCTTATCCGTGAAAACATCCATTGCTTTATTTCGCTTTGATTTTGGTTTTAACGATGATGGCGATAGTGCTTTTTCTTTCGGTGTTGGCGAACGCTTTTAACTGCCGGGTATTTGCAAAATGCTTAGTTTAAAGCAAAGCGAAATTTCGTAACGCCTACAAATTGATTCTCGAAGTAATCGGCATAAAAGGCTTGATAAGGTTTAAAACCAAGGGATTCATAAGTACGTCGCGCAATCTCATTACCGTTAATCACCATGAGTCCGGCGCGATCGTATTGCCGCGATCGCCCTGCTTCTAAAAGCGCTTTAATCAGCACTTTGCCTAAGCCTCGTCCTCGGGCTTCTGGCAGCACTGCAACGGTTTCAATCGTCCAAGGTGCTACTGGTTTGAGAAATTCAAGGCTTCCTCGGCTCCAGAATTGCTCGTAATGGGTGCGAAAACTGACCGTTTCTGCGGTTGACCAGCCCAATATTTGCGCGATCGCGTCAATCTTCGTCAAGTTCAACGGGTGGTATTCTTCTGCATAAGGGGAGTAACCAGCCGCCCCTGCTAAGGGCCGTCCTTCTTCTTCAAGGATGATAAAGTCCGTTACCTTGCCCCAATTTGACGCATCCGCTTCCAGCATTGCCGCAATAAACTGTAGCGAATCGCTGGGAGTATTTTGGAGCAAATCGTCCCAAAAACAAGTGTTTGTCGGTGGCAGCATTGCTTCGTATTGAATTTTTGCCAAGAAAGGAATATCGGCGATCGTGGCGGGGCGAGTTTGCAGCTTTGCCCGATTTGCATCTGTCCGAGAGGTTTTCGCAATTTGTCCGACCATGAGAATCTCCTTGTTGCCTCGATTTCAAAAAGATACAATCTGTATGTATCTCAAATATAAAATACAGACAGTTTGTATGTCAAGTAAAAAAACAAAATTAACCAAAGCCGAGCAAACGGCGCAAACTCGACGCGCCATCCTCGATCGCGCTCGCCAGCTTTTTGTCACGAAAGGTTATGCAGCGACGGGAACGGAAGAGACGATCGCGGATTTGGGGATTACGCGAGGGGCGCTTTACCATCAATTTGGCAATAAACAAGGGGTATTTCGTGCGGTCATCGAAGAAGCCTTTCAGGAAATTGCGCGTTATATCGAAACTCGAGCGGTGCAAGTTGAGAAGCCTTGGGAACGTCTCATCGAGGGGAGTCATGCTTTTCTCGATATTGCCCATCGCGAGGATATTCGACGCTTAATCTTTATCGAAGCGCCTGCGGTATTGGAACCGGGCATCCTGACGCAATTGGATCGCCAGTATGGGTATGGTTTATTGGTACAAGGAATTCAAGCCATGGTCGATGCAGGCGAGTTAGAAGTCCCCGACGTGGAAGGATTTTCCATGATGATTAACGGGGCATTAGAGCATCTCGCGAATTGGATTGCGCAAACCGACTCGCCAGAGCGCGTAGAAATGGCAAAAACCCTCGTAACGCAGCTTTTAACTTTTTATCGGAAACGCTGAACCGCTTACAGCCAAAGGGGAGCAAGACCCCGATCTCCCGAGTCATGTCGATCTTGGGGCGATCTTCCCATATGACTCGTGACTTTTACCCCATCTCATCCCCATATCACCTTGCCTAAGATTGAGATAACAAACAAAAACAACATTCACAAAGTTCAACGCCATGAAATTCAAATCCATTCTCGTCTTAGTCGGCACCATCGCTTCTCTTTCCTTAGCCACTGCTCTTCCCGCCAGCGCTCAACGCGCAGAAGGTGGAAAGCGTCCGGATCTCGCCGCCGCTTTGGGATTAAGTGAAACGCAACAGACTCAACTCGAGGAACTCCGAGCCGAGATGCGATCGGAAATGGATGATGTTCTCACCGCCGAACAAAAAGCAGCTTTGGAAAATGCGCGCTCTGAAGGCCAGCGTCCGGGACGGGGTGCTATGCGCTCTCTCAACCTGACCCAAGCACAACGCCAGCAAATGCGATCGCTCCGAGAAGACTTCCAAGATGACCTCGAAGATATCCTCACCGACGAACAAGTACAACGACTCCAAGAAATGAGACAATCCCGCCGCGATCGCCGTTAAGCCAGCATTGGGGTGGAATGGGTCAGATACCCGTTCCCCCAACTCATGCACACTTCACCACTTCAATTCTCATGATTGCCACTTCACCTGCCTCCGATAATTCTGCCGCGCGAGTCGAGAGTTTCCTGAATATTGTCGATCGCCTAGCGGACTCTTTGGGTTTGTCCGTCCCGCCTATCTTTTGCCTTGAAGAACTGCGATCGCTGCCGTCCGATACTTTAGGGCGATCGCTGGTCGATTTCCTCGAATGCCATCAATTAAAGCCTCTCGATGGGGGACTGCGCCGCAAGCAACTGCACGATAGCGTCCACGTTTTAACCGGATATGGTGTCGATTCTCTTGGCGAAGCAGAAGTGCAGGCTTTTCTAATCGGAACAAAGTTCAATCCGGGAAATCTTCTCATTGGTTTAGGTCTTGTGAGAATGATTCGCCGCCAACGCGGTCAAGGTGTTTTAACTGAGTCTCCCGCGATTGTACGAGAGCGACTTCATGCGGCTTATCGGCGAGGCATTCGTTCCAGCTTCGATCCCGATCGCTGGCAACCGGAGTTAGAATGGATGCTCCCTCTCATAGAAGTTCGTAAAGCCTATGACTTGTAACGAATAGAATTGAATGACTGAGAGGCGATCGCACCTCTTCTGTTAATTTTGCGGAAAAAGGCGATCGCTCTTGATTTCAAACCAATAGGTATAATTAATGGGTCTATTGTTGACTTTAACATTATTAATATTAACATTATAGCGTTGATTGTATTGCAAATCGTCAACTTTCCATGATAAAATTTGCTCCAAACCAATGCTCGATTTTTCTATTTTAATGGAGTCAACGGGAAGTAAGTCGTTTTGGCGATCGCGAATTTCAATGACGGCAATAGAAAAATCGATGTTTTGATTATTTTGAGGATTATTAGGATCTGCGATCGCAGCAAATGACATGGGAGGATATCCTCGAATATACTCATCTTTTTGAAAAAGTTCGGCAGGATAGTCTTGATAAGGATAAGCAATAAAATTTTGTTTTGGAGTTTGACTGTTTTCGCGATCGGCAATAACTTCAAGCGCGACAGATGTAGTTCGATTAACTTGTGTTTCAATTTCTTCTTCATCATAAGTTAATACTTTCGTATCGCGATAGTCTGGGAAACCATCAGCACGACCAAAGCTAATCGAATTGAGGAAAGGATTCAATAAGAGTTCTCGCCTTCTCAAGCCATTTCTTCTAGAATCCTGAAATAAGGCATCAACAAAATGCTCCGATTCTACCCATAATGATGTGGAGTCAACACGACTAGAAAAAACAGAATATCCCATACTATTTTTAAGCCCTTTATCTCCTGCTTCTGACCAGCACTTTTGCCGATCTTGGGGAAGCTCTTTCTCATTTTGACTGTTATTAGCAGCATAAATTAAAGCAGCTTTAGCATTATAATGACTGGTATTATCTTGATAGCGTACTAATGGTAATTCATGCAGGCTTCTGATAAAATTAACGCGATTTAAAATTTTCTGCTTTTCAGATTCTTTGACGATCCCTTCCCGACATTGCTTTAGATCGGGTAGAGTTTCGTAAACTTGTTGCAGTCTTACTCCTTTATCTTGCGAATCGACACTCGGAGAAACAAAGCTCGTATTAAAATTTTTCCCAGAATAGGCAGTAACCACAGCTACCAAAATAACTAATAGCCATAGATACTTAGGGTTTAGCTTATACCTTCGCTTGTGACGCATCTGCCAATTCGATCGACTTTACCCGTTATTATTTCACATGACTATAAAAAACGTCAGTATCATTCATGAAAATTTAAAATAATCCGATCGATGTAGGGAAATTCTAATGACTCAATTCGGCGAGTGTTGGGAAAATTCCTCCAGAGGACGATCGTACAATTTATCGTGAATTGAATTACCGTAGAGGCGATCGCTTTGCTTCTGTTAATTTTGTGGAAGAGAGCGATCGCTATCTTAAAATAAAGAAGGAGTAAGATATTTTTCTTCATTCAAGCGATTTACAGCCAATTTATAATAATCAGGATTAATCTCTGCACTATAGCAACGACGATTGAGAGAAAGAGATGCAAGTGCAGTTGAGCATAGTCCTCCAAAAGGTTCCCAAATTATATCTTCTACATCACTTGACGCTTTAAGAATTTGTTCGAGTAAACGTAATGGTTTTTGATTGGCATGAGCAAATTTATTCCTATTGTTCTTGATTCGTTCTTGTCCTCTAATAGAAGGTTCTGACCAGACGTTTGTAATGCCATGTTGGTGATTCCATTTCGATCTCATTTTTTTCCATTGTTCACCTGTTAGTAATGTTCTTCCATCTAAGGAAAAATAAGGATATTCTGTAGGTAAACCTCGATTGTTAGCATATTTTGATAGTTTCTCCATCATTTCTGGTGGTGGAAAATACCAGAGATGGCATTTTGTAAAGTATTTTCTGGTTGCTGCATTTTTGACATTACACGCTTCATTCGCTTTAGATAGAGGTAGCCCAGCCCTTAACCATTCATATCGCAGCCATTCTTGAATCGGTAAAAATTGGTTATCCCCGGTTTTTAAAGTGACTTTGCGCGTATATTGAGCGCAAACTTCTGTAACAACTGGAAATCTTCGTATTGTCTTACTATTAACATTACCTGCAATTTGACCAATTCCTTTATCCCATACATGAAGAGCGCGATATTCCCATCCATATTGCTCGATAATTGGATGTACGATAGCCCATCCAATTTCATTACACCAAAACCATAGTGTTGTTTCGGGAAGTGAAAATTGTGACCATGCAGCAATGTGAGGTTCGTACCATTGGGGCAACTTATGAGATGTTGGCGGATCGCTTGGAAAAAGACCCAGACCGTAAGCACCATCTGACACGATAACAGTAGGAGGAAGCCAATTGGAATAACAGGATAACGCATCTCCAAGCTCAATCTGCACAGAACTTAAAGAAAATCTTGTTTTTGATGATGAATGCGATGCGGTTGTTTTCATTGCTTATCCTGAAAATATGAATATATTAAGCCTAGCCTTAATATTTTTATCTCTCTAGTTCATAATAGTCGATTTTGGACTATTCTAAAACGGACTATATTCTGAATATGGAGGTAAAAAGATATGATTAAGTCAACCTTCAGTCAAGAATACCTTGTCTTTTTGGAGTGCTTGCGCACTACTCGTAAAGAAGCTGGATTAACTCAAGAACAATTAGCTGAACACTTGTATCAAACTCAATCTTTCATTAGTAAATGTGAAAGAGGAGAACGGCGGATAGATATTGTTGAACTGCGAGCTTTTTGCCTTGCGTTTAAAATGCCTTTAGCAGATTTTATCCAAAAGTTAGAGATTGCTATCCAACAAAATCAATAAGAGAAAACTAATGAATTCAGATCGAGAGCCTCATAAAACTCCACCATCTCCACAATGGCAACACTATGAATTATGGAATAAAATTAGAAATTTGATATATGCTTTACCTAATTATTTTGATACAGAAATTTTTGTGAGGGGAATTGATGTTCCCGATCTCTACGCTATAGGTGGAGTTTTTTCGGCAGCTATTGAATCTAATTTAGTCGAATTGTTAAACACAACCCGCAATATTTGGGATAGCAAAAATGAATATTCTAACTTCTCTTTTCAGAGACAATCTCAAACATTTCCTGATGTTCTCTTGACAGATTTATATGACAAGGACAATATAATTTTGGGAATTGAATTAAAGGCTTGGTATGCTCTTTCTAAAGAAAATGAACCGAGCTTTCGTTTTAAGATCGATCCTGAATCTTGCAGTCAAGCAGATTTGTTAGTTGTTTTTCCTTGGATTTTATCAGATATTACTGTCGGGAAACCCAAACTACTGCCTCCGTATATTGAATTAGCAAAATATGTTGCTGAATGTAGAAATTTTTATTGGACAAAAAATAGAGAAGATACAAAAAGATCGGGAGAAGTAATACGACCAGATAAACAATATAGAGTTCCTTATCCTGCGGCAAAACAAGATGCGTCCGACAAAGCACTAGAGGATGGAGGTGGAAATTTTGGGCGCATTGCTAGAAGCGGGCAAGGTAACTTAATGGATTCCTATCTAAATGAAATCAGAAATATAGTTTGGCTAGGTATTAAAATCAAACATTGGATTCAAATTTTTAAAGCGATCGCAGAAGGACGAGAAGATACTAAAATAGAGTCACGCTTGAATAAAGTTTTAAGAAATCTAAATGAATAAGTATTTCAAATAAGAGGGGTAACTATTGACTACTTACACCTCTTATTTTTCTGCCGTTAATTAATTTCCTCGACTGTAATTTTTGACATAAGTGGGAATGTCAATATTTTCCGGCAAATGAGAATCGGCAATCGGAGCAGAAGTTTGCAAAGATAGGGGTAATTCTCCCGCCCAGATGGGTAAATTATAATCATCTTCATCATCAACAGGCGCACCCGATCGCATTTTTGCCGAGGCTTCATTTAAGGGTAATGATAAAACCAAAGTCCCCGCTAATTCCTTGCGACTGGGAGGGCGAATTTCCTGCCAGCGATCGCGGACGATATGTTCGGTAAATGCCTGCAATGCGGCTAATTTTTCTGCTTCGTCATCTACCACCGTCGCCGTACCAAAGGCAACGACAGAGCGATAATTCATCGAATGGTGAAACGCCGATCGCGCCAATACCAACCCATCTAATAAGGTGACGGTAACGCACATTTCTACGCCTTCTTTTAGGGTTCGTATCATGCGACTGGCAGGAGAACCATGAATGTAAAGGCGATCGTCAATGCGTCCATAAGCAGTTGGAATCACAAAAGGTTGATTATTCGCAATAAAACCGACATGACAGATCAAACCTTCATCTAAAATTTGGTAAATAGTCTCGCGATTGTAGTTGCCTCGTTTGGGGACGCGACGAACTTTTGTACGCGAAGTAACGGGGATATTGTTAATTTGTTGTTGGTTGTTGGTTGTTGGTTGTTGGTTGTTGGTTTTCATTAGTTTCTAGTTGTTAGTTGTGGGTTCTTCTCTCCTCTTGGGAGGGGTTGAGGGTGGGTTAGCTTTAGGCTGAAAAGTTGTTTCTCTCTATAAAACAAAATCCATTGAATTTCCCTCGATAAATCCCATATTTTCGTAAACCGATCGCCCGATGGGAGAGGCATTTAAAACGGCATGGGTGCAATTTAAAGATTTGAGGTACTCGACACAATAGCGAGTGAGTTGGGTGGCAATTCCTCGGCGACGATGAGAAGGAATGACGTACACACCCCAGATGTAACCCCGTTGGTAATGTCGAAGTAGAATGTTAGGGTACAATCCGGCAAAACGCTGACAGCTAACGCAGCCGATCGCATTACCGCTTTCTTCGGCAATAAAGGCTTTATAGTCGAGATCTCGGCGGGCGGATTCGATGTATTCTCGGACGATAGAGAGATAATCGGGGGCGATCGCATCGTCTGGAATGTCCAGATCCAGCCACATTTCCCGAAAAAATTCGGCAATGAGGGAATCGTCTCGAATAGTTGCTTCTCTCACTCGAATTGCTGAATTGTCAAGCATTACCACGGTGTCTAAAGATGTTATTTTTGAGTTTAGCGATCGCGCTGGACTTTGCAAAGAGCCAATTTTAAACTTTTTGATAGAGCCACTTTTTTAGCTTTATGGAACTCGCGATCGCCCTCGATTTTCAATCCCAAACCCCCCTACACCAACAACTCTACGAAGCCTTGCAGCGTGCTATCTTACAGGGCGTTTTACCACCTCGATATCGCCTTCCTTCTACGCGATCGCTGGCAAAATCCCTCGGCATTTCTCGCAATACGGTAACGCAGAGTTACGATCGCCTCCTCGGTGAAGGCTATTTGGCAACGGTTGCCGGATCGGGTACTTATATCAGCGATCGCCTTCCGGAGGAATTTTTACAGGCGAAAGCTGTCGATCCGCCTTTATCTGCCCTGCGATCGCCTCATTCTCTCTCGGAATATGGGGAAAGATTGGCACAAAATGAGTTAGCCTTGCAACCGGAACCCAATGTGGCGATTAACTTTCGTTATGGGGTGCCCAACCTCGACCTGTTTCCCGTGAAACTTTGGCGCAAACTCCTCTCTCGTCACTGTTGCGGGGGTCGGGAATGGTTGGATTACGCGCGGGATTTTCGGGGTTATGCGCCCTTACGAGAGGCGATCGCGGGGTATTTGGGGCGATCGCGGGCAGTAAAATGCAATCCAGAGCAAATTTTGCTCACAAATGGGACACAGCAAGCAGTTAATTTGATTTTGCGAGTGCTTTTTATGCGGGGAGATGCGATCGCGGTTGAAGATCCGGGCTATCTTAGTGCCAAGCGCATTTTTGCCAGTTATGATGCCGAGATCCTCCCCATTCCCGTTGATGCGTCGGGGTTGGTGGTGGAGAAGTTGGGCGATCGCGAGGCAAAGTTAGTTTATGTGACTCCTTCTCACCAATTCCCCACGGGGGCGATTTTATCCCTCTCCCGACGTTTGGCACTGTTACAATGGGCGCAACAAACAGGAGGTTTAATTATTGAAGATGATTACGATAGCGAGTTTCGTTATGGAGAGCGTCCCATTCCGGCTTTACAGGGGTTGAATGGGGGAAATTCGGTGCTTTATATCGGCACGTTTTCTAAGGTGTTATTTCCTTCTTTGCGAATTGGTTATTTAGTTTTGCCGGAACATTTGGTTGAGGTATTTGCGCGGGCGAAATGGCTGTGCGATCGCCAGTTATCGACGCTGGATCAATATGTTTTAACGGATTTTATCGAGGAAGGACATTTGGAAAGTCACATCAGAAAGATGCGATCGCATTACGATGGATTGCGGCAAACTTTGGTGAAAGCATTGGGGGAATATTTTGGCGATCGGGTGACGATTTTTGGAGAAAAGGCAGGAATTCATCTGATGGCAAAGTTTCATTTTCCTTTGCAAGATGAGGAGGTGATTTCTCGGGCGGAAAGTGTGGGTGTGGGATTGATGTCCGCCCGAGTTCATTATTTAGATGCGTGCGATCGGGGTGAGTTTATTTTCGGTTATGGGGAACTTACTGAGGAACAGATTTGGGAGGGAATTGAGAAATTTTCAACAGTTTTGAAAAGAGATATTTTCTAATAATCTTTATTGAGCTATAAAGATCTTTTTATC
>JBCCVR010000104.1:0-25880 GCA_039194995.1 Cyanobacteria bacterium P01_E01_bin.42
GGAATGTTATAATGTGCGAGTTTCTCCTGACAAAAATCAATAAAGTTTGCGTCATTTAAAGTTGCACCGGAAAGATTAATTGCGTAAATATTTTTTTGCCAATTTTCAGCTAAGTTCGTCTCGCGGACTAAAAATGAGAAATGATGCAGAAAAGTTTGTAAAACCCAGCGATCGATGGTTGGCATTAACTGATAGCGTTCCGCATCTTGGATCAATTCTGTCGGAGAAAGAGACACTTCTGAACGATCGCGCACCCGCAAGAGAATTTCAATATAATTGCGTTCGAGTTCGGCTTTTAAGGAAAGGGTCGGTTGACAGTATAATTGCAGAAATTCATCGGCTAATCCTTCATTGAGCCAACTCAACCATTCAATCCCGCGATCGCGCGTTTCCTCTTCCTTGCCAGAATGAACGCAAATGCAATTGCGTCCGTTTTGTTTGGCTCGATAGCAGGCTGCATCTGCCATGCGCATTAATTCCAAAGGATCGCTCGTCTCGGCTGTAATTTCTGCGAGTCCCAAACTGATGCCAATCTTGAATGTTTTCTGTTCTGAGGTGAATTGAAAGGCTCCGATCGCCACTAAAATTTTCTCAGCCACCAAATGGGATTCTTCTAAGGAACAATGACGCAGCAAAAGGCAAAATTCATCCCCTCCCACCCGAGCCAATAAATCGGTTTTGCGAATTTTGCTTTGCATCAAGTTGCTGGCTGCACAAAGGAGGCGATCGCCTGCTGCATGACCGCAAATATCATTGATGATTTTAAAGCGATCTAAATCCATGCAGCAGAGGGTGTAAGTCGATCCCCCCGTCTGACATTCCTTAACGGCAAGTTCGAGTTGTCTCTCGAATTCGCGACGATTGGCCAATCCAGTGAGAGGATCGCTTTTCGCCTCTTTTAAAGCCTGAATTAAGCGCTCGTTTTGTGCGGCTCGCCGAATGGACATTGTAATATAAGAGGCAATGCTTATGGTCACTAAAAGCCCAATACCAAAGCTCGTCCATGCCGATCGCGGAAACCCGGGAAATTTGTCATTGGGTAAAATCAATACCGACCATTCCGAACCTTGCAAATTTAGGGTGCGCATACAAACCGTCCAATCCAAACTGTAGGGACAACGGCGATGATGCTTATCTTTGATGAGGAAACGCGAAAGTTTTGCTCGATGGGGATCTTCTACGATTTTCTGCGTGCGAGCGTCGTAAAAAAGGAGAAAACGGCGCTCGATGGTTGTTAACCCTTTCACGAGAGCGGATTCGAGGCGATCGAGGTCGGTATCGTAGAGATAAAAATCCAGATGTTGCCATTCTATCTCTTTGAGGGAAGAGAGAATGGCTTCATCGATTTGCACGACACTGTAAGCCACGCCGAGAAAATTCTCGCGCCGTTTCACCAAGCTCTCCTTATCCGCGCCTTCCTTGTAAAGGGGATGATAGATGATGAACCCCTGAGAAATACGATGATTAGGACTCGGGAGGGTGACGCGACCGGTGGCAACCGTGACATTGCTATCCCGCGCCTGCTCGATCGCCACTCGCCTGCGCCAGTCGGCATTATGATTATATCCGAGGAGTTGCGATCGCTCCTGAAATGGCTCAATATAGGTCGTGGGATAATATTCCTCGCTAGGAGGAGAAGGGATGAATGTTTCCGTGCGATCGCCTTCCCAAATCAAAGGATGAGAAGCACTTATTCGGGCCAAGTCTTGCTCGAAGCGATCGCGTTGGGATTGAGTGATGCGCCGTGCAAAACCCACGCTCGGTATGCTTGGGGAATCTTGCAGGACGCGATCGGAAAATGTGCTAAACGCTTCGGGATCGATCTCTTTGGAGGCTTCAAACAGTCCCCCGAGGGATCGCGCGACGCGAGACGCATTGTCTAGATTCCTCTGCAATACAAAGGCGAGGCGATCGGCTTGACGCTCGAATTCCTGTTGATGCCGATCTTGCTCCCGTTGGGCAATTCTAAAGGCTGCAATTGCAGATAAACTGAAACCAAGAATTACAGTCAATCCAACGGGAAGATAGGCAGTTAATTTTGGCCGCTGCTGAAGGCGATGGTGCCAGCGCTTGAAAATTGAGACAGTCAATTAAAGCTCCAAAAAAAGAAAAAGTCATCGAGATATTTTTGAATTAATCCTCGATTGTTATCAGTCATTTGCCTTCTCTGGCATATCGTCGGATGCCCTAACCTATCCAATATATAGTATATAGTATATTGTAATTGCAAATTATTTGCAATAACTCAGAGGAATTACCGAGTCGAGCAACCCGATCGCCCATATTTGACTCAGATCGCCAGATCGGTAGATAATGAGCGCCAGTAAGGGTTTATGCAATCAAGGAAAATTAAATATGAATACAATGACCGTTAATATTATTACAGTCGTTGCCGAAGTAAGTTTAATTCTTATCTTTTTTTTCCTTGTCAATTGGCTGTTTGGCAGGCTCTACCGACAAATTTTTAAACTTCCTTTTCTTGCCAAAAGTAAAAAGAGTGCCGAAGACATTCGCCGTAGCGTTCGCGGTTTTCTCTTTTTCCTCAGCATTATACTATCCTTGGCAATTATCGGAGCGAATGGCTTCTTAATCTATCGCGGCGAAAATGTTCGCGACTATAGTTTAGAACTTTTGCAAAGAATTCCGAGAGAGGTTTGGATTGCGATCGGTTGGAGACTGGCTCGAAGTGTAGGCGCGATCGCCCTAGCCGGGTTTATTTTAGGAATTGTCAACCGCATCCTCAATCGACTACAGGAATACGCGCGAAACGTCGATAAAATTGCCGAAGATGATGAGAATATCCTGAAGTTTTTCGACTTTCTCAGAAGTACGATTAATAACGCTTCTTGGATGGCGATCGGGATTCTGTGCGCTCAAATTCTGGTTTTGCCCGCCGCGATCGCCAATAATCTCTATATTTTGCTCCGAATTTATATCATTATTTCCGCAGGTATATTAGTTTTTAAAGTGTTGGCATTAACCTATGTGACGATCGCGATCGCCCTCGGTGTTTTTCAAATTGCGACGATTGTTATCAATGGTTTAGATGCCCTCAATCTAACATCCTCGAAGTCAGATAGCCTCTCCGAGTTATCCGCTCAATTGCGTCCCCTGATCCCCTTATTTAAGCGTGCTTTAGAATTTATTATTTACGTTGCGATTGCCACACTTGTCGTCCAACAAATTGAATTTCTTGCCCCTTTCGGAAGGTGGGGACCGATCGCGATTCAACTGATTGCGATCGCCTTGGTCAGTCGTATCATTATCTCCGTCATTTATTTTGCGGAAGCAGAATTGCTCCTCGGTTCTCAAGAGTTAACCCCAAGCCAAAGACAGCGCCGCGAAACCATTACCCCCCTCGTTCAAAGCATCTCTAAATATTTTATTTACTTTGGTGCGGGAATTTGGATTCTCGACACAGTAGGAATCGATCCGGCTCCCATTCTGGCAGGGGCGGGAATTTTGGGTTTAGCGGTTGGTTTTGGGGCGCAAAATTTAGTCAACGATCTCGTTTCGGGTTTCTTTATTCTCTTTGAAAACTATTATTTAGTCGGCGATTATATTGAAGCCGGAGAAGCATCGGGATATGTAGAATCAATTGAATTAAGAACCACTAGAATTCGCCATCATCACGGACAAGTTCAAATTCTTCGCAATGGCGATATTCACTCGATTACCAATTATTCCAAAGAGTTTGTTTATGCGGCGGTTGATATTGGTGTCGATTATACGACCAATCTCGATCGCGTGTATGAAATTGCCGAAGCAATCGGCGATCGCTTAAAAGCAGAAAATGATGATATTCTCGAATCGACCCAAGTGGAAGGAATTGAAGAATTTGGCGATATTCGCATTGTCTTGCATACTAAAACCAAAGTAAAACCTGGAAAACACCTACAAATTCAACGAATTTTGCGAAAATGCTATAAAGATGAATTCGATCTGGCAGGAATTTATATTCCCATTGGCGAAAGTGCCGAAAAACCCGATTGGGCAACGAAAGGCGAAAAAGCAGAACGCGATCGAATTGAAAGATTATCTCGATGGCGACTGCGAAGAGACTAATCCCCCGAGTTGCTTGTTATCAAGATCGCAATTCCGATTTCCCCTCCTTAATAAGGGGGGAGAATTCGCAAATCCCCATCCTTGCGATCGCCGAGTCTGCTTTTTAAGTATTTTCCGATCTCTCCCTTAACTTTAAAAATCAGAGTTTGACAAAAAAATCCCTATTGATAGATAATTATGAGATTGAGGCACAAACCAACTCGATTAATATCTTATGTATTGGGGGAATGGGAATAATGACAACAATGACGATCAATATTATTACAGTCGTCGCGGAAGTTATTTTAGTTCTGATCTTTTTCTTTCTAGCCGATTGGCTCTTTGGCAGACTCTATCGACAAATTTTTAAAATTCCCGCACTGTCCAAAGCGAAAGATAGCGCGACAACCATTCGTCGTAACGTCCGCAATTTTTTGTATCTCCTCAGTTTTCTGCTCTCATTGGCAATTATCGGAGCAAATGGCTTTTTGATTTATCGCGGCGAAAATGTGCGCGATTATAGTTTAGACCTCATTCGCAAAATTCCCAGGGAGTTTTGGACCAATCTCGGTTTGGGAATTCTCCAAAGTATTGGAGCGCTTATCGCTGCAAGCATTGCCCTTAAAGTTTTCAATCGCTTGCTGAATGCCCTCTCGCAATACGCTCAAGATTTTGACGGAATCTCGGCAAATGATGATAGCATCGCCGACTTTTTCAATGCCTTAAGAAAAAATATTAATAGCGCTTCTTGGATTGCGATCGCCATCCTCTGCGCTCGATTTCTCATTCTTCCCGCCGTTATTACCAATTATTTATATATTCTGCTGAGAATTTATATTATTGTTGCGATTGGTTTGCTGATTTTTAGAGTTGTCGCTGTCATTATTGACAGTCTTGACGGTTTGAGCGTGAAATATTCCAGCCCCGATAATATCCTGCGATTTTACGAACAACTGCGCTACTTAATTCCCTTCCTCAAGCGCTGTTTGGAATATATCATCTATGTGGTTATGGCAACCCTCGTCCTGCACCAAGTTGAATTTGTTGCTAACTTAGCAGAATGGGGAACGGCGGGGATTAAATTGATCGGCATCGTGCTATTGAGTCGTATTCTCATCTCGGTCATTTATATTGTTTTAGAAGAAATTCTCCTCAAAGCCAAAGATTTAAGCCCCACGCAAAAACAGCGCCGACAAACCATTACTCCCCTCGTGCAAAGTATTTCCAAATATTTGGTTTATTTTGGCGCAATTGTTTTAAGTCTCGATACCGTGGGCATCGATCCGGCTCCTATCTTGGCAGGGGCGGGGATTTTGGGCTTAGCCGTCGGTTTTGGGGCGCAAAATTTAGTCAACGATATTGTTTCGGGTTTCTTTATCCTCTTTGAAAACTATTATTTAGTCGGCGATTATATCGAAACCAATGAAATCTCTGGGTATGTAGAATCCATCGAATTGAGAACCACGAGAATTCGCCACCATCACGGGCAAGTTCATATTCTGCGCAATGGGGATATTACCTCAATTACTAATTTTTCCAAAGAGTTTGTTTATGCTGCGGTTGATATCGGAGTCGATTATACGGCCAATCTCGATCGCGTTTACGAAATTGCCGAAGCGATCGGCTATCAACTTAAAGAAGAAAGAGAGGATATTATCGAGGTGACGCAGGTGGAAGGAATTGAAGAGTTTGGGGATATTCGCATTATCTTGCATACCAAGACCAAAGTGAAACCAGGCAAACACCTACAAATCCAGCGAATTTTACGAAAACGCTATAAAGAGGCCTTCGATCTCGAAGGAATTTATATTCCCTTGGGCGAAATGGCCGATAAACCCGATTGGGCGGCTAAAGTGGAAAAAGAAGAACGCAATCAAATTGAAAAAGCGGCCAAGCAAGAACGCCCGAAACTCGTTCCTCCTCCGAAACCCGAAGAAACTCCCCATGTTGCCAAAACCGCAACCCTAGAAAAAGCTCCCCCAGAAGAGCCGAAGAAAAAGAAAAAGTTTTGGCAATTGAGGAAATGAGCCAAATCAAAGGGCGTATTGCATACGCCCTTTTTTCCAAATTCCGATTAATCATCCGGATTCGATCTTATTTCCCACTTCTCGCTTTTTTCACCATATCGATGAGGGTGTGATGGGCATCTTCAGAGTCGGCTAAAGTATGGTCAAAAGTAATTCTAACGGTTGTTTCGTTGTCCTCGGCTCGTACCTTTAAATCCATGCCTTGAGGATCGATCGCCAGCATTTGCGCGGTGGTTGCTTTCGGGGTATCGCCAAACACTCGAGCGTAGAGGGCGATCGCCTCAGCGTGATCTTCATTCATATGCTTGCAAATGCGATCGCTTACTTCTGGGGTAATGGGGTCTGCCATGATTTTATTCCTTAATACAATGTTGATAACAAAAGGTTAAAACCTCTTCTAAATTTGCCGTTTGTCGGGGATAGCTAACGGGAGGTCTCGCCACCACCAGCAACGGAATTGCTAATTTTGCCGCCACCGATCGCTTAATTTCCTCTCCCCCCGCCCGTCCCGAAGCCTTCGTGACCACCAAATCGATCTGCCACTGTCGCCAGAGGGCTTCCTCGAGGTCGGCGCTAATGGGGGGGCGCAGGGCAACGAGCCGATGGGGAGGAAATCCTGCCGCGATCGCCGCTTTTAATGAGTTTACAGCAGGAAGGACGCGGGCAAAAAGCACCGCCCGCTCCTGCCAAGATTGAAAATAAGGAAGCGCTTTACACCCTACCGTCAGAAAAACCCGGCGATCGCTCAGATAATTGCCCTCTATCAGTTCTTCAAAGCCCCGCACCACAATATCTCCTGATGCGGCCAAGAGAGAACGTTCGTAGCGCAAATAAGGGATATTCAAGGCTGTACTAGCCGCGATCGCATTTTGGGAAATACTGCTGGCATAGGGATGAGAGGCATCTACTACAACCCCAATTTTCTCCTTCTGTAAAAACTCCGGCAGTTTGTCTGGCGTTAAACAGCCTACACGCACCTCGAGCAGGGGATGGGAAAGATAGAGCGATCGGGCGCTTTGCGTCGTCACGGTGACAAGACAGGGAAGACCGCGAGAAATCAATAATTCTACAATCTCGCGACTTTCACTCGTCCCGCCGATCGCCCAAGTTCGTTTAACAGAACAGATCGACTTTCCTCAATTCGATTGTGTTGAATTCTGAATTTTGCATTGTTAACGGCCTTTCAACGCCTTCTGAAAATTCTGTCGATAGGATTTGTTGGTAATTAACAAAGCCGGCCAGAGTAATGAGAGCATGATGCGATTGACAATACCGGGTTGGAAATTCGTGCGCTTGTACCCCGCCCAAAATTTCCAAACCCCAAGACTGTAAACCGCAAAAACGACAAAACCAATAAGGGTTCCCATAATATTTCAATCCTTAAATTCGTCAAGCGTTTGCTTACCCCTCAAGTTTAACTGAATTGCGAACGAATATCAGGGCGTTTGTTCCTGAAGAGAGCGCACGTATGCTAAAGATTCGTCCGACAGGACGAGAACAATTTGCCTTAAGGTTTCTTCTTGAGAATTTTCCAAAGTCGAGATCATCGACTCGAGGGGAATCACTTGTATTTCAACCGTATTGGCTTGGTCGGGATTTTGCTGCGTGAAGCGGGCGACGAGATTATCGAGCTTTTGCTTCTCAAAAAAGAAGGGAATGGCTTGGCGATCGTTCACCGTAATGCTGAGATATCCCCCATCAACACCTGCTTTAGCGGCAAAGAGGGGCGTGCCTTGAAAATCTCGCTGAATGGTCTGTGCAGCTTCGAGTTGCCCTGCGATGGAAACAAACTCGAACCAAATCGCCTCTTGGGCGCGAGCTTGACGGACGACTTGAATGAGAGAGAGGGTTAAGACTTGGAGTTGACCCGCTAATTCCGGCTGATTTCTACCGAGATCGTTGATAAAAGATTGAGCCTCCCCGCGACTGAGAAACACGCCCGTCACGGTTTCTCCGTCTTCTCCTTCCCTCGAAGCCGTGAGGGGTTTGCCTTCCCCATCCGTAATCATGAAAACGGGAACGGGGGAAAGAATGCGCTCGACTTCTTCGCCAGGTAACGCCTGCGCCCTAAAATTTGCGCCTCCCGAGCCGAGGAAGATGCCCAGAGAGAGACCGAGTGTTGCCGTCCAACGACCTAATAATGATTTCATTCTACCGATACCGTCCTGACTGTGTGCCTGCCAAGGTTTAGCTTAACGCGCGATCGCAATTTTTGGCTGGCTTTTTTCGGGTTTAAAGGAGAGAGTCGGGCAAAGAAGATCGAACTCTGGGGGGTTGTCAAAATTTAACAAAATCTTTAGGTTTGTAGCAATAGTCAAAAAAAGCATTAAGACTCCTAGGAGTCTGGGAGAACACCAATGACGATTTCGGAAACATCTTCCCCGGCGAAGAAAGCCAAAGCCAGATTAACGTCCGCATTCAAGCAATTGTGGTCTCTCCACTGGTGGATGGCACTGTGTTATTTGCTACTCTTTGTCGTGGGGGCGATCATGGCAGATCTGCCTAGAGAATATATCGTGCGCAAACACGCTTATATTTTTCATAAATCTCTAGGGGCATTCACTTTAGGTTTGCTAACGTTGCGTATTTTTATCTTACAGCGCGTGTGGTGGCGCAAATATACCCATCGCCTGCCCAAGTTTACGGGCAAATGGATTCGTCGGTTTCTATTACACGTTCTCATCTATGTATTCATGCTAGCCGTTCCCATTAGCGGCTTTTTTCTCTCTAATTCTTTTCAGAGTAATAATGTTTCCTTTTTCTGGATGTTTAACCTCCCCGATATTTTTCCGGAGAATCGCGCGGTCGTCAGTTTAGCTCGAAATGCACATTTTTGGCTTTCCTATGCGTTTCTCGGATTTATTATTTTGCACGGGATCGATCAACTCAAATACGTGAGATCGCTCTGGCGGCGAATGACGAAGGCGCTAGCAAAATAACTAATAAATCGATATATCTAATTCGATTGGATGCGATCGCGACTCCAACTTTGGGATAGCGATCGTATTTGGATCTGTTTAGTTTTCCGGGTGCATCTCAGTTTTGCAAAAAGGCGATCCTCCTCCCGTCCCCCTTAATAAGGAGGAAGCCTAATTCCCCCCTTACTAAGGGGGGTTAGGGGGGATCGAAATCCACATCTGCAACTTTGAGATGCACCCAATTTTCCTTAACTTGTATTTGAGAAAATGAAAAATATAAGAATTAATCCGTTGTTTACCCTAGCATGACACATTTGATATCCTCCCGATTTTTGATACAATAGTAATCAATGCTTTCACAACAAGTTAGTAAGTGCAAATACGAACTCGATCGAAATCCCAACAGGCAAATCAAAGCAAGACGATCGCTGTTTTTGTAAGACTTTCATTCTGGTTGCCCAAGCCATCTTTCCGAACCAACCATGTCACAAACTCTCAACGATTATCAACAACGAATTGCCGAACTCGAACAAAACAATCGACACCTAGAACAGCAGTTAGTCAAAGCGCAAGGGCATGCTCGAGAACAGTCTAGAAAATTGCAAGAAACGTATGCCGAGCGCGATCGCCTGCGGGTAGAATTCGGCAAATCCAACCGTTTTTTACAGGCAGTCCTCGATACGATACCCGGAGCCGTATTTTGGAAAGATCGTAATTCCGTTTATCTCGGTTCCAATCGATATCACGCTCGGGTGGCAGGTTTGGGGTCTCCCGAGGAGATTATCGGGAAAACGGATTACGATCTCCCCTGGACGACGGAAAAAGCCGAATTTTATAGGGAATGCGATCGCCGGGTCATGGACTCCAATCGTCCCGAGTTGGGCATTATCAAATCCCAACAACAGGCTGATGGCTCTCTTCGCTGGTTGAAGACCAATAAAATTCCTGTTTGCGACGATAAAGATGAGGTTATCGGCATCTTAGGCATGTTTATTGATATTACCGATGGGGTGGAAGCGCAAAAAAAGATCGATCGACAAGCCATCGCGATCGATAAAGCCGCCGACGGTATCGCCATTTTTAATCAGGGAAACTGTATCTATGCCAATCAATCCTATGTCGATCTGTTTGGCTATAGCAATGCGGAAGTTTTGCTCGGACAAAATTGGCAGCTTCTCTACAATGCCCGAGAAATTGAATGTTTTGAGATGGAGATTGTCCCTCGCGTTATCGCTCGCGGTTCTTGGCAGGGAGAAATTCTTGCCAAACGCAAAGATGGCAGTACCTTTATTCAAGAAATGTCCCTCAATATAACGGAAGAGCGCAGTTTTGTCTGTATTTGTCGCGATATTACCCAACGAAAACAAGCAGAACTTGCCATCCAACAACTCAATCAAGACTTAGAATGCCGGGTGGAAGAAAGAACCCGATCGCTGCAAGCAAACGAGTCTCGGTTTCAACGCTTGGCTGCAAACTTGCTGGGGGTCATTATTTTTCAATTTCGCCTTGCAGCCGACGGCACCCCCTCCTTTCCCTACGTTTCTGAAGGCAGCCGCAGGATGTACGAACTCGAACCGGAAAACTTCGTGCAAGCCCTCGATCTCACTCATCCGAGCGATCGCGACAGGTTCAACGCGGCCATCGAAGAATCGGCCCAAACTTTGAACGGATTCTACCAAGAGTATCGCGTCGTCACGCCCAGTGGAAAAGTTAAATGGTTGCAAGTCATCTCCCAGCCAGAACGACAAGAAGACGGCGAGACGGTTTGGGATGGGTTGGTCATTGATGTCAGCGATCGCAAAGCCTTTGAGGCTGCCCTATTGGAGAGTGAAGAACGCTTTCGACTGGTTTGCGAACAAACCGGGCAACTCGTTTACGATTACGATATTGCTTTGGGGAAGATCGCGTGGGCAGGGGCGATCGCCGCCATTACAGGCTATCCGGTGGAGGAGTTTCAATCTTTCGATATCGGGAATTGGGAAGATATGATTCATCCCGAGGATCGCGATCGCGTTACGGCCTATCTAGAACAAACAATGGCAGAAGGCAGCCACTATCACATCGAATATCGCTGGCAACAAAGATCGGGTCATTACATTGATGTTGACGATATTGGTGTTTTTCTGACCGACGAGAAAGGCAAAGTTTCGAGAATGCTCGGTATCTTGGAGAATATCAGCGATCGCAAGAAGACCGAAGAACGCCTGCGCCAGCAAGAAGAACAATACCGCCAAGTTTTTGAAACTGCAACGGATGGGTTGGGGATCGTCGATTTAGAAGCAGTCGCCCTCGTGAAAGTCAATCAGGCTTATCACCAAATGCACGGCTACTCCCATGATGAGTTTATCGCCATGTCCATTGCTGATTACGTTTATCCGGATTCGCTGCCCGTTTTGACCCGATTTGTCGAAGATATCCAAGCCGGGCGCTCATTTATCGGTCGAGGGCAAAATATTCATCGCGACGGTCGGATTCTCGATCTGGATATCAAGGGCATTCCTTTTCCCTATCGCGGCAAACTCCACGCTTTGACAATTATGCGGGATATTAGCGAAAAAGTACAATTGGAGCGCGATCGCGAGGAGCAAGAACGGGCTTTGCGGGAGAAAGAAGCCCTATTGCAAACCACCCTCGAAGCTGGAAAATTGGGCTGTTGGTGTTGGAACTGCCATACCAATACCGTCATTTGGTCGGATGGCGTAGAAAGCATTCTCGGCTTGCACGATACCTCTTTTGGTAACACCCTTGATGATTATCTCGCTCTCATTCATGCCGAGGATCGGGAGACGGTGGCAGGAAAAATCGCCCAGACTTTTGCCACCGGACAAGAATACAATACCGAACACCGCCTCGTCCTTCTCGATGGAACAATCCAGTGGATGCGGGGAATGGGAGAAATCTGGCGGGATGAAAAAGGAGAGGCGATCGGCGTGCTGGGTTCGGTTCTCAACGATACTCAGCGCAAAGCTGTCGAACTGGCTCTGATCGAGTCGGCCGAACAAATTCACCAACAAGCGCGACAAGAACAACTACTCAATCAAATTGCCCAGCAAATTCGCATCTCCCTCGATCTCGATCGCATTCTCGAAACGACAGTACGCGAGATTCGAGATTTCTTACAAGTCGATCGCTGTCACGTTGCTTGGTATCGACAGGAAACCGATAGGGCGTATTGGGATGTCACCGCTGAAGTGCAAAATCCCGATTTGCCCAGTTTGCTCGGCAAACATCCTGCCGACAACTTTCGCCTGCTTTCAACATTGCTGCTGCGCCAGCAAATGGTTAAATGGGACGATACGATGGCGATCGACGATCTGGCATTACGCGACACCCTTGCTGGTTTGGGCAATAAAGCCATGTTAGCTCTACCCGTATGCTTTGAATCCGGCAAGTTTGGCGCGATTGTCTGCATTCAACACCAATCGGCGCGAACTTGGCGAGATAGCGAAGTCGAATTTCTCGAAGCGATTGTCGCGCAAGTGGCGATCGCCGTCAATCAAGCCGAACTCCTCGCCCAAAGCCAGATCCGCGCCCGAGAACTCGAAGAACTCTTAAGCAAATTTCAGCGCACCCAAACCCAGTTAATTCAAAGCGAAAAAATGTCCAGTTTGGGGCAGATGGTGGCGGGAGTCGCCCACGAGATTAACAATCCCGTCAATTTCATTCACGGCAACCTCGTTCATGCCGACGCATATATCGAGGATTTAACGGGATTGATCGCGCTCTATCGAGAACATTATCCCGAACCCCATGCCGATATCTGCGATAAAATCGAGGCGATTGACCTTGATTTTCTTAAAGAGGACTTACAAAAGCTCTTTCAATCTATGCGCGTTGGCACCGATCGCATTCGCGAAATTGTCAAATCCCTGCGCACCTTCTCCCGTCTCGATGAGGCAGAGGTCAAAGATGTAGACCTGCACGAGGGCATCGATAGCACCATCATGATTCTGCAAACCCGCTTGCGGGCGCAGGATTGGCGGCCGGAAATTCAAGTTATCAAAGACTATCGCGAACTGCCGCGAGTGGAATGTTATGCCGGGCAACTCAATCAGGTTTTTATGAATATTCTCGGCAATGCCATCGATGCGTTGGAGGAACGCGATCGCGATCGCACCTGTGCGGAAATGAACGCCCATCCCAGTCAGATTCGCATTCAAACCCAATGCAAGGATGAAAATATTGTCATTCGTATCAGCGACAATGGTAACGGCATGAGCAAAGAAACCCGCGCCAAACTCTTCGATCCCTTTTTCACAACCAAGGCAGTTGGAAAAGGGACGGGTTTGGGGCTATCGATTAGTTATCAAATTGTCACGGAAAAGCATCAGGGTATGCTTTCTTGCACCTCCCAACCGGGGAAAACCACTTTTACCATTGAGATTCCCGCGATCGGTGAAGAATTGGGATCGTGACTCTCTGCTAGAAACTATATGCCAGATTGAAGTAAATGCCATCATCTTGAGCATTAACCGAGCGATCGCTAATATTCACGAGCGGTAATGTTAAATCGAGGCGCATGGTTAGATTTTCTACTGGTGCATAGAATAAACCAACCCCTACCCCGGCTAAAAAATGCTCGTTGGTTATTTGATCCGGGTTGCTGGGATTGTTCCACACCATCCCCATGTCTAAAAAAGGAATGACTTGGAACAAATGCACGGCAGGTTCTCCAGAAACTAACGTGATACGATCTTCAAGAGAAATGCGCCAACCATTATCCCCCGATCGCGCCCCTTGACGATAGCCTCGCAAGGTTTGACCGCCACCAATGCCAAAAGACTCCGATGCCAACAAATTATTGGGGGAAAGTTGCACGTCTCCTCGCAGCACCAACAGATGATTTTGACCCAAACGATGAATGCGTTGTACCTGTCCCGTCCAACTGAAAAATTGACCGTCTGGGGTCGGGTCGTTATTATTGGTTGCATCCCACCAATCTACGCCAAAATTAAACTGAGAACGGAAAATCCAAGCACCATTGCGATCGCGTTTGAGGTAATCTTGACCGAAACTCAAAACCATCGTGCGGGTGGTGCCATCCGCATCCGCACCCGTGCTAAAAGAAGCCCCAGTGTTATTGAAGAGGAATGTTTGCCCGGTTTTATGGCGCAATCCGACAGAGAGGGCAAACTCTTCGGTAAAGCTGCGGATTAAGGGTTGGCGTACCGAGAGCGAGTAGGTTTCCGATTCCCCGCGAATCCCCAAAACGTCAAAGGGTGCAAGGGTGACATTGTTGCGATCGAGGGCGATGCCTATATCAACAGTGCCCTCCATTGCATTGATGGGGATGCTGTAATTAAAATCATAGATGCGAGAGCCTCCCGTAGAAGATCGCGTGGCAGTGGCACTGAAAACATCCCCTAAACCCAAAAGATTGCGATAGCCGAGATTGAGTCCATAACGTTCGGAACCGACACTGGCAGATGAATAGTTATCTACAAATGCCGTGCCAAAAATAGGGGCGGCTTCTTCAATATCGAGGAGGAGAGTACTTTTACCCGCTTGCTCTCCGGGTTGGAGATCGACTTGTAAATCTTCAATGAGGGGGTTAATTTGCAACAAGCGCAATTGGTCTTCGAGGGCGTTGACATTGAAGGGGGTTTTGATGCCGCGATCGAGACGAGAGGTAAAATAAACGGGTTGAAAGCGTTGCAGTCCGTTCAGTTCGATATCGGCGATCGCTCCTTCAACAACGTCAATCGTAACGGTTTTGTTCGCGATCGTTTGTTCTTCGAGGATGGCGCGAGAGTTAATGTAACCCTCGCTAATGTAAAGTTGAGTAATCCTATCGACAGCTTCTTGGATTTGTCCGAGGGTGACGGTTTGTCCTTGCAAGGGGTCGAGAATGGGGGCAAAGTCTTCTAATGTAAAGATAGTGCTGCCTTTGACTTCAATGCGATCGATCGAGAAGGAAACACCTTCTCTGTTGGGGTCTGAGGGAGGAGAATCTTCAATATCGGGGAAAAAATCGGGAACGTCTTCGGGAGGGAGGCCGGGATCGATCGGTTGGAGGAAATCGCGATCGGGGTTGGTGGGATCGGTGCGTTCTTGGGGGGATTGGACGAGGAGATCGATCGCTTTGAAACTCGTGGGTTCGGCGAGGACGGGGGATGCAAAGCTAGAGAAGAGAACGAAGGCGATCGAGGGAGTTGAATATTTAAATGTCATTATCTCTTACAAAAAGAAGGTTCTGCAAATGCGCATAATTCCGATGGACTGCACATGTCGCTACAGCCAGAATCTATCGGTTAAGGGCGCAAGCACTGCGCCCTCCCCAATTAAGAATCGTCGCCTCCCTCTCCACCACCATCAATAGGATTGCAACTATTGTCATAACTCAAGGCGGTTTCTCCTGCTTCTGAGGCTGCGGTGTCTTCGGTTTCCAATCCACTCTGTTCCTCATTATTGGTTTGTAGAGCCGTATTTTCTGGTGTAGAAACGCAACCCCGTCCCAAAAGTACGCCTTCTCGGGGCACTTCTAGGGACTCCAATATCTGCTCGATGTCGGAAGGTAAATTCAAGCTGGTCGTGACAGTAGCAGCAGTACTAGGGGTGGCAGTAACAGGGATATTATTGGTGATGTTAAAGGTTACGGAATTTAAACCTGCTGACTCGGCTAAAACTTGGAAATCTCCCGTCGCACTCGAGGGTGTAAAGAAGTTGAGAGCCATACCATCAGCATCGGTGATGACACTTGCGCCATTGGTAAAAGAACCCGTTACATCTCCCACAGGACTAAAACCAACTGTTGTCCCGACACTGGGGAGGAGATTAAACACGGCTTCCACAACTTTGACACTGACATCAAGAGTAGAGGGAAGACTACTAATCGTTAAATCTTGGTCGCCGATCGCAAGGATTTCAAAACTGCCTTGAAATTCAAACGCGCCGATATCTACCGTCCCACCAACTACGCGCTGTCCCGGTGCGCCTCGCTGATCGGTGGTTAACCCGGCTGCTGTGGCGAGGGCATTACTCCCCGCATTGAAGACTGGACTCGAAGGAGTAAAACCGTGGGTTTGGGTTGAACCGCCATAGTCCCCGAGGGCAACCAACTCCGGATCGAGGGGGGTGGCACCGCTACCGACGAGGGTACTGGTGGTGAATATCCCCTGAGAATCAATGCCAATCAGGTTATTGCCTTGGTCGATAATCGGAGAATTCGTGGCATTCCCTTGTCTCACATCCGGGTGTACCGTAGCGGTATTCTGGGCAATGATGCTGTTGCCTATATTCAACTGCGCCGTGTTAGCTCCGCCTGCTACGGCAACGTTCAGAACGCCTCCCGCACTACTCCCTGCATTGGTCACTTCATTCAGGACAATAGTGCTATTGGTGATGTTTAGGACTCCTCCCAAGGTAGCACCTTGTCCCCGGTTGTAAACGCCACCGCCACCGAATACGGCGGTATTGCCAGAAATCGTAGTATTGTTGATGTTGAGCGTGGCAATGTCGTCACCAGCTTGTCCCAAGTTGGCAACGCCGCCGCCAACATTAGCGGCATTACCAAAAATGCTGCTATTGGTAATGTTCATCACCGCAGAATTGGCCCTTAAGCCAGCGCCAGGTGAAAAGCCAGTGTTGGAAACGCCACCGCCATTACCCATGGCCGCATTGCCAGAAATCGTAGTATTGTTGATGTTGACTATCGCAGCATTGGTCGTACTCCCATAGCTGCTAATACCGCCGCCATCGTCCCGAGCTGAATTCCCCGTAATGGTGCTATCGTTGACAGTTAACGTTCCATTATTGTAGATGGCCCCCCCATCGGCTCCTGGGAAAAATCCCCCAAATGGACCACCGGGATCCGCGACTCCCCCGGAAAGGGTGGTTTCGTTGATCTCTAACTCGGCACCGAGGGCAACGTGTATCAGTCGGAAGTTTGGCGCGGTAGCATCCCGGGAGATCGTGTTGCCCATGCCATTAATCGTCAACTTTTCTGCTGCCGTAATTGAGGGTAAACCATTGTCTCCATCGGTCGCGTTATCCACTGCCGTTAGGGTAATATCCCCCGCCAAATTAATCGTATCGGTGACGACATTACCATTGGCACTATTAATCGCGGTAATCAAGCTCGTAGAGTCCGTAGCGGTAAACACGACTAACTTGCCCGTAAAGTCATCCATCGCCCATTGTTCGAGACCTAAACCCGCTTCGATGCTTCCGGTTTGCACTTCTAGGTTCCAATCTCCCCCCAAAGCTGCACTTCCCGTTAAATTGGTCGATGCGGCTACATCTGCTCCGGTTAACCCGGCGAGGGTATTAATCAATTCAATCCCGTTTCCGCCCAAGGCGGTATAACAGGCATACAGTAAAATATCTGCTTCTGGGGTTAAGGCGACTCCCCATTGTTCTAACTGTGCTTGGTATTGGGAGATGGTTTCATGAGAAACATAAGCATTTCCCAGCCAAAATTCTCCTTCATTGCCTTCATTGAGCAAGTGTACCGCACTGACTTCTCCCCCTTGTTCGGCAATTTCGCTCAGGGTTTCGGTGACGAAATCAATCCCATTTTCCTGATGCGTCACCACTTGGGAAATCGTACCGCTTTTACCACCGTAGAGCAGGGTTTGATAGTCTTCTACCCCTTCATCAATAAAGCTGGTTTCTACGGTATCGCCGATCGCATCTGGGAATAAAACAACCGTGGGATCGTGACTCATGAGGTCGCGATCGGTGGGGGTCACTCGTCCGGCGGCCATGAGGGTAATATTCTCGCCCTTGACTTCTCCTGCGATGACCGTATCCCCTTCATTGATGGTAGTATTCGACCTGACTAACTGCACCGTCCCGTCAGGATTGGCGATCGCTTCGTTGGCATGCCCCACTTCACTACTACCAGTGAGGTAGCGAGGGATATCAACAGCACGAATCCCCATTAGGTTTCCGGGTAGTGTAACGCTTCCTTCGACAGGGGCAGCATCCAAAACCAAGTTAACCACCATTCCTTCATGGGAAAGTCGGACTTGACTTGTTTCGGGAACGGCGGCGAGGGTAATATTTCCTCCCTCAGCTTCGACGGTTCCGGTGGAGATGATGCCTCCACCCACTAACCAGAGACTTTCTCCAGCAGAGACCGCAAGATCGGCTTCGTTGACGATCCAACTGGGGTTATTTTGGTCAAAGATTAAACTTGTAGGATTGCCAATTAATTCGCCGTAATTGTTTTCTCCGTAGGCGTTGAAATAGTTGTCCCCAAAGCCGATTCTCGTAGCGGTGGTCGCTCCAAAACTCCCCGGTACGTCCAGACTTGCCCCTTGGGTGAAGACCCATCCCGCAGGGTTCATCAGAAATAAGTTGGAGTTGCCACCACTGAGTTGAATCAGTCCTTGGACGATGCTGGGATTTCCTCCCGTGACTCGTCCGACGATGTTGTTAATGGAGGGGTTGGAGAGGAAATCGGCAATCTCTTGAGGGTTGAGTCCAAATTCTTGAAAAGAGTGGAAGAGGTTCGCGCCAGCTTGGATGCCGCCATCGATTTTATAGGTATTGCCGTTGTGATGGATGAGGGTGCCCGTTCCATCGGGAGCTGCGGTGATAGAGCCCGCCCGAGCGGCAAGGGGCTGCATTCCCATTACCCAAGCTAAGAGGAAAGGATATATCCATTTTGGCAGTTTGCGATGGCTTTGAGTTTTCATGAGTAAATATATCAAGGAGGCGCGAATTTTTTACAGTATACCCCTTGCTCCTCTCTTTGGTATTTTTTTTGATATTCTTTATAATTCACTTTTCAAATAAAGAATATCTTGTCAATCCACCTATACTTGGTCATCACAGGTTTTTAGACGTTTTGCCGACCAAAAGACCAGCTTTCACTTAACGATTTATAACTCCCGTTCCGTAAAAGGAACATAACTCCCACTCAATGATTTTACGATAGTATGAGTATTAGAAATCAGCATTTTTACGTAGCTATCCCCTTCACTTCCTATAACACCAATGGAGTCGGAATAAAGTTCGTGATCGCTTAATTTCACTCCTGCTTCTTGTGCGACGGTTTCGATTAAAGTTGGGTTAATGGTGGTCTCGGCAAAAATTGCCGGAATACCTGCTGCTTTAATATCATCAGCAAGGGTTTTCACGGTTTGAGCGCTGGGTTGCTCTTCCGTACTCATACCGATTAAAGTTCCCGTAACTTCTAACCCATAGGCGCGGGCGTAATATTCAAAGGCATCGTGAGTAGTAACGAGTTTGCGGTTTTCTGGCGGGATGGTTGCGATTTGCTCGCCGATCCAAACATCCAATCGCTGCAACGATACTTGTAATTTTTTCGCATTCTCTTCAAAGACTTCGCGATCGCTCGGAGATAATTCGATCAGAGCATCGCGGATCGCCTCCACCATCACGATCCCATTTTCTGCATCCCCCCAAACGTGGGGATCGGGAAGGTTTTGCCCGTAGTTGGTATTTTTCAGAGCTTCAACTTTTTCTCCAACAGCGACCTTCATTGCTTTGACTCCGGTGCTTTGTGCGATACGAATCAGAGCGGGTTCGAGGTTATAGCCGTTGTAGAAGATGAGATCGGCGCGTTCTAGGGCGATCGTGTCTTCGGGAACGGGTTCGTAAATGTGGGGATCTTCTCCGGCTTTGAGAATCCTCGTCAGTTCGATTTCTTCACCGCCGACCTTTGCGGTGAGATCGGCAATGATGGTGCTGGTGGCGACAACTTGGGGCCGATCGCTTTCCGTCTCGGCGTTGTCATCGTTGCAACCATTGAGGACAACTGCGATCGCCACGATCGCGATCGCCCACCAGCGACTTTTTTTCCCCCGAATACGAGTCATCATTCTTCAATCTCCTTGACAATCTTTATCATATTTCTTTCATAATCTTTATCATATTCTTGTCATTTTCTGCTAGGGTAGCTTTAGAGGGGCGCAAATTAAGGGCGCAAGCATTGCACCCCTACGGACGACAAATGGAGGGTAACGAATGGACAGAACGAAGGCGATCGCGGTACGGGGTTTAGAGGTGAGATACCGTACCCTAGAAGCCCTGCGGGGAATTAGTCTCGATTTGCAACCGGGACGACTGACGGCGGCGATCGGTCCCAATGGTGCGGGAAAAAGCACGTTACTCAAAGCCATGCTGGGATTGATTCCTGCTTTGGGACAGCCGATAATGTATGGCGATCGCCTATTACAAAAGCAGTTAGATCGGGTGGCTTACGTTCCCCAACGCACGCAAATCGACTGGAGTTATCCCGCAACGGTGGGGGATGTGGTGATGATGGGACGGGTGCAAAAAACGGGTTGGTTTCGCCGTTTTTCGACAGTTAGTCACCGCATTGCCAAAGAAGCCCTCTCGCGGGTAGGAATGTTAGGGTTTAAAAATCGCCCCATCGGACAGTTATCGGGAGGACAGCAACAGCGCGTTTTTTTGGCGCGTTCTTTGGCGCAAGAAGCGGAAATTTTCTTTTTTGACGAGCCTTTTGTAGGAGTGGATCGCAAAACAGAAGCGGTTTTATTTCAGATTTTCCGCGAGTTAGCCGATGCAGGGAATATTGTTTTAGTGGTCAATCACGATCTCGGAGAATCCATTACCAATTTTGACGATCTGATTTTGCTCAATAAGGAATTAATTTCTGTCGGACAAAGGCAAACCGTCCTACAGGAAGAAAACTTATATCGTGCTTATGATGGGAAAGTCATGTTCTTTTCCGAAACAGCCGATCGCATCGCAGCTTAACTGAATCGATGTTCTCTTGAGGTGGTAAAAGTGTTTTGCCGAGATCGTATTCGTCAAATTTTCGAGAAACATTAAAGATTGTCAGAATTTGGATGCAATCGCGATCGATTTGATAGCCGATGCGATGGATAATAGTTTGATTTCTCCATCTGTCCAAACAAATACTTTCTCTTAAGTTATTTTGGTTGAATTCTGGTATTATTCTTCCTCGATCGGGAGAATATGTTATTCGTTTTACAATTCTCAATAAATCATCGATTAATTTTGATTCTCGATCGGGCTGCAAAGCGAAAAAATTTAAAGTCGATCTCATATCTTCTAAGGATTGTAGCGTCCAATCAATGTTTGATTGACTTTGAGATCCCAATTTTTGTTCTTTTTGTTCATAAGAAAATATCTGACCGGATTCAATTTGTTGCCAACTTTTTTCAATTTTATACACAAAGTAAATTTTGTTCATAATTTCATTAAATGTCGGTTTATTCGGCATCGCCTCTAAGATTCGAGCGAGACGATCCCGATCTATAATGTCTAGCATTGTCAATTCTTCTTATTTTTATAGTTCAATATTACTATACCAGATCCTATTTTCATGTTCAATACCTTGATCGAACCTTTACAATATAGCTTTATGCAGCGATCGCTTATCGTTGCCGTTATCGTCGGCATTATTTGCGCGGTAGTTGGCTGTTATCTGATGGTACAACGCCTTGCATTGCTTGGAGATGCCATCAGTCATTCCGTTTTACCCGGACTGGCGATCGCCTTTATCGTTGGTGCTAATATTTTTATTGGTGCATTTATTGCCGGAATTATCAGTACGGTTTTTATCAATATCATCCGTACGCGATCGCAAATCAAGGAAGATGCGGCGATGGGGATTGTTTTCTCGGCTTTTTTCGCCTTGGGAATCACCCTTATTACCGTCATCCAAAAAGACAATAAAATCGATCTCAATCACTTTCTCTTCGGTAATATTCTCGGCGTAACTCTTGGGGATGTTCGCGATACGGCGATTATTGCCCTCATCGTTTTAGCGATCGTGTTTCTGCTCTACAAAGAACTATTATTTTATACCTTTGATAAACTGGGCGCGCAAGCCGTTGGATTGCCCGTCGGCGTTCTTGATTTTAGTTTGATGATTTTGATCGGTATGACCATTGTAGCCAGTTTAAAAGCCGTCGGCGTGATTTTAGTGCTTTCCCTGCTGATTACTCCCGCAGCAACGGCTTATTTATTAGTAACTCGTTTACATCAAATGATGTTTTTTGGGGTTATTTTTGGCATTGTTTCCAGTATTAGCGGAATGTATCTCAGCTATTTTTATAACTTACCTTCGGGTCCGGCGATCGTTTTGGTGGCAACGGGTTTATTTATTTTAGCCTTTCTATTCAGTCCTACACAAGGCATTCTTGTATGGAGTAACGGGCAATACTTCGGTAAGGTTCGAAGTAAACAGGAAATGGATAATCACTAATCGATGAGGAAGATAATCTAAAACAGATCGCTAATGGCGCGATCGCAACATTTGTATTAGAATAGAGAAAAGAATTTCACGAGAAAGCCATGACAGCCCAAACTAGCCAAGCAATAAGAACCGTCACGATCCACAGTAGTATGCTTCCGGGGTTAGATACCTTGAAAGCAAAAGGGGAAAAAGGCGTGTTTGAGGTCATTGAATCTTTAAAAGATTTTTCCGAAACCTTTGTCCAAGAGAAAAAGCTCAAAAAAGCGACAGCCTCAGATAATAAAGATTATTACATGATTAGTGCGCCGAATGACTATCGTATTGTTTTTACCTTTGAAGGAGAAGAAATTATTGTTTTTGATATCTTTTTGAAGCAAAGACCCGCTATATTTACTGGAAAAGCTCAAAATACCGAAGAATAAATGAAAGATTTTTTACAAGTTGAAGCAGATTATTCTCTTTTTCTACAAGAATTAAAAGACTTCAAAAACTTACTCGACTCATCTCGCTTTCTATCGGAATGGTCGCCGCGTTTTGAAAGAGGATTTAGTCAAATTGTTGATTGGTTTTATAAATTGGATACTCAGTCGGAAACGAGAGATTTTGAATATCGTTTTGGCGGGCGATCGCTTTACAGTATGGGACTCTTGATTATTGGCAGAGATGCCGATCTTTCAGACAAAGAGAAAGATCGTTTAGAATGGCGCAAGCGCAAATTATTGGTGAATTCCAATCATATTTATTGTTTGACTTTTGATGATTTATACCGAACCTTAGCCGTGCGTCGAGATATTTATAACATTTTTGCAAATAGCGATCGCGATGAGTGAAAACGGACAATATTCGATCGCGCAAATATTGCCCGCAATCCCAAAATTATTTCACAAACTGAGGCATGATTTCAGCCGCCGTAAACAAGCCGTAGAGTCCTTGACGATGCAAAGATACTCCGGCTTTCAAATAACCAAAAGCGGGTCCGCAGACATTGGCCGCCATGCTGGTTTCATCTCCTAATGTAAAAGTATGGGTGGATGTTTTCCCTTCAAACGTGCGTCCTGTAACTTTCACATTGGTACTGAGGGGTTTCTTCGCATTGCGGGTGTCTACTACGCCGCCAACCGTGACGCGATCGCGGCTGCAAATTCCGCCTAATTCCAACATAATATCGTCGGCGTGTTCCATATTTTCTAAGGTGAGAATGCCGTTGGTTTTGTCCAAGAATGCCTCGACTTCTGCATCGCTCATTGCCCTTGCTTTTTCCACGTCAAACCCTGGTAAATGGGCGATATCTTCGCGAATGGTGGCGCGATAGGCCTCCCAGTTGGCAATTCCCACGCCAAAGGTAATGGTAACGCTATGAATCTCTGCATAACTTTGCGCCGCGATCGCCGCTACAGCCGTCAATAACCCCGGAGTGGCTCCACAGCCTGCCATATAGGTAATTCCTGCCGCTTTGAGGTCTTCTCGCATGGCTAACACTTGTTCCATTGCAGAGGTGCGCTTAAGGGCATCGACTAGCACGCCTTTCCAACTCGCATCGATGAATTGTCGGGCGACGGAAGCCATAAAGGTATTGGGTAAATTGGGCAGGGCGAGGAAATAGCCGTCAACGTCCGCTTGTTCTAACAAATCTTGAATGCTATTGTTACTTAACACCCCGCCAGATTCGAGATAGCCCACAGAATCTTTTTCTCGATAGATTTTACTACAGGCATCCCCATCCAACCCAGCCGGATCGCAAGCATATCCTTTGCGATCGGCGATCGCGACTAATTTCATCTCCTGTTTGGGGGACAGGACTTTTGCAGCGGCTTGTCCTAACCCTCCAAATCCCAATACGCCAACTTTAATTGCTGTCATGATTTTCTTCTCGATTTGAACAGTCTTTTATTATCCTACGAGGGAGAAGGGGGCAGGGAAATTGTAAACAAAAATACTCAATTGTGCGCGTTCCACTTCCTGAAAACTGAGAAATACGGCGAACCCTCTCCTATTTTATCGATCGCATTCATCTTCTTCTCGCGCTCTAATCGACCAATTAAAATCGGCACAAACGATTTTAAGACTGATAGCATGTATGACTTCTATGAGCCAAAGATTTTTCGGTGCATTTTCATCTACAAACATGTTGCCATTTTCTTTCAGGAAATCTTTAGTTTTGATTTGTTTTATATCGGTCTCTAAAATTCGATAGTAGCCATCTTGCTCGTCCCATTCTTTCTTAAATTGATACGAGATAATATTTTTACAATCAAAGGTGACAACCGGAGAAAAATCGATACTAACTCCGGCAGGTATGCCAAAAACAAAAAACTCTAATCTCACATTATGTGAGGTGTTGTCAATATAAATATTCAAATTTGCATTATCTAAAAATTGATTGCAAATTGTTTTAAGGGTTAGGCTCTCGATATTTTTTGTCATTTGATAAAAATATAGAAAATTGAACCACACCAGACGCAAAGAGAAGAGATGAGGGATATATAGTGTATTTTCCCTTATCTCTTCTCGTCTGTTTTTAGGCGGCGGCTAACTCTTCTACGATACGGACGGTACGACCTACGGCCGCAGCGAGAGGAGGTAGCGATCGCACTAATTCGACCATTGCTTCGAGGGAAAGTGCCTGACGGGCATCGGAAACGGACTTTTCCGGCTCGGGGTGGCATTCGATCAGCAAACCATCCGCACCGCAGGCGATCGCGGCTTTGGCTAAGGGAATTATTAATTCTCGCTTTCCGGTGGCGTGGGAGGGATCGACGATGACGGGGAGGTGAGTGAGTTGCTGCAAGGCGACTACTGCCCCTAAATCTAAAACATTGCGGGTATAAGGGTCAAAACTGCGAATGCCGCGCTCGCAAAGGACTACATTGGGATTACCGTGACTTAAAATATACTCTGCCGCTCCGAGAAATTCTTCGAGGGTTGCCGAGAGTCCTCGTTTGAGTAAGACGGGTTTTCCGGCTTGGCCTAAGGCTTTGAGGAGGTCGAAATTCTGCATATTGCGGCTGCCGACCTGTAACATATCAGCATGGGCGGCGATCGCTTCAATCTGGGAAACAGCCATGACTTCGGTAATGACGGGAATACCGAATTTATGCCGCACCCGAGCCAGAATTTCTAAGCCTTCTTGCCCCAATCCTTGGAAGGAGTAGGGAGAGGTTCTCGGCTTGTAAACGCCGCCTCGTAAGGCTTGTACGAGACCAGCACTCAATTTGCGGGCAACGGTCTCCATTTGCGTTAAACTTTCGACAGTGCAAGGACCGCCGATAATGACAACTTCCGAACCGCCAAAGGTTACGCTTTCAGAGAGTTGTACGCGGGTTTTGTGTTGGGGGTGGGTTTTTTCGTTGAGTTTGGTCGTTAACATGATTTCCTTGAAGGTAAAGAGCAATAAAAAAGCCCGGACTGAGCCGGGTTAGAAGATAGCGCGATCGCATCCACCCGGCTAAGTTGGCGGCCAGATAAAGTAAAATCCGTAAAACCAAGAATAGAGTTGCGCGATCGTCATTTGTCTCGATAAGTTACTGTCTGTCGGTCTCCCCTCTGCCTCTCCTCCTCTTGCTTTCCCTCTCTTGCTCTCCCCCTCTTGGGAGCTACCCATTAGGCAAAAGTCGCTAAAAGGTAGACACAGAGAGGGAAAGGGGGTATGATAGCTAGGATAAAACTTAGGAAACCGAAATGAGAGATTGGACAGCCTAAGAAGTAAACGTAAAATGCTTCAAAGACATCAGA
>JBCCVR010000105.1:0-25821 GCA_039194995.1 Cyanobacteria bacterium P01_E01_bin.42
CGAGTGCGCCAATGACGGTGTGGCTTTAGCGGGTAACTTTACCATGCCAGACGAAGGCGGCGACGACCCGGAAGCCGTTCCCGAACCTTCGGCTTTACTGGGTTTGAGTGCCATTGGCTTGGCATTTGCCGCCCGCAAGCGTCGTTCTAAATCTTAAGCTGATTCTCTGCTCGTCTTTTCTGTTCCCTCTGCTCATTTTTTTGTTCGAAATTGAGCAGGGGGAATTTTGAGTTTAGCCTTGAATAATGTCTAAAATCGCTTTGGCGGCAGGTTCGGAAGAAGGGGGATTTTGACCCGTTACGATGTGTCCGTCGCGGACGCAATGAGGGGAAAATGCTTCGGCATTGCTAAAGGTTCCGCCCAGTTCTTGTAAGCGGGTTTCTAGCAAAAAAGGAACAACTTTTTCGAGTTCTACGGTTGTTTCTTCAACATTGGTAAAACAGGTGAGCGATCGCCCTTGTAAAATCGAATTGCCTTGTTTGTCTTTGGCACTGACGAGGGCGACAGGTCCGTGACAAACCGCCCCGATCGCCTTACCGCGATCGTGGAAATCTCCGACTAATTTGGCATTAATGGGATCGGTGGCTAAATCCCACATGGGTCCGTGGCCGCCGGGATAGAAAACCCCGTCAAAATCTTCGGCTTTAATGTCTTTTAAGGGAATGGTTATCGCGAGTTTCTCTTGTGCGGTTTTATCGCTATCAAAACGCCGGGTTGACTCGGTTTGATATTCGGGTTCATAACTTTTGGGATCGAGGGGGGGTTGTCCTCCAGCCGGGGAAGCAAGGGTAACATCGGCTCCGGCATCGACAAAAATATAGTAAGGAGCGGCAAATTCTTCGAGCCAAAATCCTGTCTTTTGTCCGGTATTTCCCAAGGTATCGTGGGAAGTCAAAACGATTACAATTTTCATTCCAAAATAAAAAGGCGATCTCGTTAGCTTAATAGTGGCATTTTAACTTGAGCGCGATCGCAATCCCTTCATTGCCAATTCATTGCCAATTCACTGCAAAGCCGACAAAGCTACTTTTGCAATATCTTCAAGCACCGCGCGATCGCAGTTGACTTTCGTGATAACCCGCAATCCTTGTAAGGTACAAACGAAAGAGCGGGCTAAGGCGTGAATGTCGAGATCCTTGGAGATTTCCCCTTTATCTTGCGATCGCTTTAAGGCATTGCCATACGCCCTTTCAATGCGTTTGAGGTTATTTTCGATGCGTGCGGCAGCTTCGCAATCTCGGGCGCACAACTCTACCGCACTATTCGTCACGAAACAACCGCGTTTTTCTCCGTCAGTAATGGCGCGATCGATCAGCCCGTAAAAATGCTCGATAATTGTTTGTTTGTCTGCATCGGGAGTTTCCAAACAGGCGAGCGCATTCTTAACCACTGTATCTTCATAGTGGGCGATCGCGGCCAGAAACAGGGCGTGCTTGTCGCCGAAGGTATCGTACAAACTGCCCCGATTAATCCCCATATTCTCTACTAAATCCCGCACGGATGTCCCCTCATAGCCCTTACGCCAAAAGGTATCCATGGCTTTATCCAATACTTCTTCGCGATCGAATGCTTTGTGTCTGGCCATGTTAAGAATATGGTAAGAATTAAGTTTAAAAATTGGATTGGTGGGGATTGTTTTCTCCAATTATACTTCAAAAAAACGACCCAATGCTACTCACAAAAATTCTTTTTTTAGGTTTCAAGTCCTTTCGGAAGCATTACCATAACTTCTGTACCGCGTCCTAGTTGACTCTTCAAAGAAATTTCACCATAGTGTAGTTCAATCTGGGTTTTGGCGATTGACAAGCCCAAACCCGTTCCCGGAATGGTATCGACATTACTGCCGCGACGAAAAGATTGGAAAACCGCGTTTTGCTCTTCTGGAGGAATGCCAATGCCGCGATCGCGAAGGGAAAAAATAACTTCATTGTCTTTGCCTGCAATCGACAATTCGATTTTGCCGCCATCGGGAGAATACTTGATGGCATTTGAGATTAAATTATCGAATATTTGCTCGATTGTGCCGCGATCGCCGCGAAAGTTTTTCAAATTGCCAGAAAAGCTCAAATCTAATTCGCAAAGGTCGCTGGTTTTTTCTTGATGTTCTTGAATTAAATTAACAAAAAAGGGCATCAGTTCGATCGACACGGGTTTGAATTCAACTTTTTTGCGCTTGAGGCGATCGATACAGAGGATATCGTCAACCAACCGAGACATGTGCCGAGCTTTATTTTCGATCAGTTGTAGAAAATGTTCCCGTTTCTCCGGTTTTAAGACTTTTCCATGTTGCTTGAGGGTCGCGGCGGCGGCGAGAATTGTGGCTAGGGGCGTTCGATATTCATGGGAAACCGTAGTTACAATTTTTGATTTAAAGGCATTGAGTTTTTGTTCTTCTTTGAGGGCAACTCGGGTTTTTTCTAATAATTCTGCTTGTTGGATGGCAAGGGCCAATTGGACGGAGACTTGATGTAAAGTTTCAATTTCTTCTATCTGCCACTGGCGTTTTTGAGAAGTATGATGAATGAGCAAAAATCCCCATTGTTTGAGGCGATCGTAAGTATTCAGGGTAATGGGAATCTCTAAATTGGTTTCACTTTCAATGATGTTCTGATTCTTCTCGGAACGGGGTTTAAATTCTGCTTCGCAAATGAGGGTAAAACGATCTATCTGTTTGCTCCGGTAACAAAATTTCTTTGAATTTTGTTGCCCTTCGCGGGAGGCAAATTCATCACTTACGCCTTCATTCCAAGCAAATTGATAGATCGCAGCATAGTCGCACTCGAGGAGATTTTGCACTTCCATCACTGCGGTCTGCAAGATTTGTTTGAGGTCTAAAGACTGTCGGATGCGCAGTGCCATCATGGCGATCGATCGCTGTCTTTCTTGGGTTTTTTGCAGTTGTTTTTCCAATCGCGATCGCTCGAGGGTATTGCGAATGGTCAGTTGTAAAATATCGGGTTTGAGATGCGCTTTGGCTAGGTAATCTCGAGCGCCTTTCTTCATGGCCTTAACGGCGATCGCTTCACTCCCGTGACCCGTTAAGATAATCACGGGCAAGGCATTCCCTTGTCGTCTCAACTCATCGAGAAATTCCCAACCATCCATTTGGGGAAGTTGTAAATCGAGTAAAATCAGATCGAAGGTTTGATTTTGACAGAGTACGAGACCTTCTTCTGCCGAATCTGTTTCGACAATGCGATAAGATTGGTGGGGGTCTTTGAGTAAATATTGGCGATAAATTGCCCGATCCTCTACACAATCATCAATAATTAATAGCGATGGATTTCTCACTGAAAGATAGAATACGCTAGTTGTTGACCGTTCGCCGCTAGGTGATTTGAGAATCCCTCTATTGTAAAGAAAAGATTAACACAATGCAATCAAAGGCTGAATCGGGCAGCGCGATCGTCGTCAACATTCCTTTTTTTGGCCAGCTAGAGGGGGGATATTGATTTCCAGCCAATATTCAACAAAAGCCCGAATGGTTTTCTGAAGTTCGGAGGAGTTGACGGGTTTGATTAAATAACCATTGGCTCCTCGCTGATAACACCACTCGATATCTTGAGGATTTGAGGAGGTGGTAAAAATAACAATGGGAATCTCTTTGAGGCTCTCATCTTGTTTGAGTTGTTCGAGAAGCTCGCGACCGTCAAGACCGGGTAAATTGAGGTCGAGGAGAATGGTGGAAGGACGAGGAGCCACTAGGGTATCCCGATAATCTCCTTCGTGGTAAAGAAAATCTAAAACCTCATCGCCATCAGCACAGCGATAGATGAGGGCTTGTACTTCCAGTCGCTTCATAAAACGCTGCAACACGACGAAATCTTCATCGCTGTCTTCCGCAACCAGTAGGATTTTTTCCAGAGTTGCTGTCATGGACTATTTTATAAAGAAGTTTGTTAAAGTTCAGTTTTTCGAAATATTAGATGGCTTTTGTAAAGATATGTATCAAAACTAACGTTTTCTTAAGGTTGCGATCGCACTTTCAGCGATCGGCAGTTGCGGCTTGGTGCTGCATGAGGGTGAAATAGAAAGTCGAGCCTTCTCCAGAGGAAGACTCGCACCAGATTTGGCCGCCATGTCGCTCGATAATCTTCTTGGCGATCGCCAGTCCCGCACCAATACCACCCCCATATTTATTTTTGGCGTGGAGTCGTTTAAACAACCGAAAGATGGTTTGGCGATGGCGTTCTCGAATGCCGATGCCATTATCGCGCACGTAAAGAACGATGGTTGCAGGAGTATGAATCCCATGCTCCTCGGAGGACGCGCACCCAATTTCAACCCAAGGATCGGCTTTGTCGTTGTATTTGCAAGCGTTGGTAATGAGATTGCTAAAGACTTCATTAATTAGAATGGGATCGCCTCGAACCGCAGGGAAAGGATGAAGCAAGCGAACCTCGATGGAATTGTGGGGATTGCTGACCCGAAAAACATCGATCGCTTGTTCGATGAGTGTATTGAGATCGATCGCCTCGAGGTTGAGTTCGGTTTGACCGAGACGAGAATAGTTAAGGAGAATATCGATCAGAGATTCCATCCTTTGGGTCAAGCGAACCAACGTTTCTAAGCGCTCGACTCCGGCTTCGTCCAGTACGTCGGCGTAATCTTCGAGGAGGAAGGTGGAATAGTTGTGAATGCCTCGTAAGGGTTCTTTGAGGTCGTGGGACGCAGCAAAGGCAAAAGAAGCCAATTCGCGGTTACTGCGTTCCAATTCTTGATTGAGTCGGGTCAGTTCGTCGGCGCGATCGAGAACCAAACCGATGAGGGCGTTTCTAAATTCAATCGCGCTCTCAATTTCGCTAGGTAACCACGGTTTTGCGGTAAAGCGCATGGTTTCTTGCCATTGTTCGAAGGAAGCTCTTGGACACAGAGAAACGCGACCGTCATCGGCGATTTGTACGGAGTCTTGGGGATTGCCCGCCCAGGTTACGGTTTGGATGGCTTCGGGACGAAACCAGAGCAAATAATAGCGGCGAACTTGAGAGATTCTCAGAAGAAGCACGCCACTCGCCGTATCCGCGATCGCTGCTCCCGAGGCATAGTTTCGCACGAGAGAGTCCGTGTGAAATATACTGTCTTGATTTTGAGAATCCAGCCATTCAATGAGGGGGTAAATGTCTGCGCGACTGGGAGTATTTCCTAAGAGAACGATTTCGTTGTTGAGATAGATTGCCATCCCCGTTGCCTCCACCAGTTCTAGGAAACGCGGATCGGGGTGCAATAAAGCTGTTTTGAGATTTTTGTGCGCTGCGATCGCTTTGAGAAGTTGGGAATGACGCGATCGCAATTCGAGTTCGCGATCGAGTTCTTCTCGCTTGATTTTATTGGCCAGTTCGAGAGAGACAAATTGCCCCAATAGTTCGCAAACCACTTGTAGGGAGTGAGGTAAAAATTTTGGCGTTTGGTGATGGCAAGAAATCAGCCCCCAAAGTTTTCCTTCTTTCATCAAGGGAATGACTAGAAGCGCTTTAACTCCCATATTTTGATGATATTCAACACAACAAGAATCGACACTTCTTAAAATCGCGAAACTCAGGTCGAGATCGTTGTGTTTTCGATCTTCGACGGCTATCAATTCGATCGGATTGGCTGCCAGTTCGGGAATCCATCGCAGGCGAGATTGTCGATACATTTCTCTGGCAGCTTCGGGGATATCTGTGGCAGGATAATGCAGTCCTAAATAAGAATTGCTAAGTGTTTGGGTTTTGGCTTCAGCTACAACTTCTCCCGCACCTTGGCGATCGAATTGATAGACCATGACGCGATCGAGTTGGGTTATATTTCGGACTTCTCGGGCGACAACCTCAAAAAATTCTGTTAGGTTGGAGGTCATTTTTAAATTAGTCAGGGTTTCTCGCACCCAAGTTGAAAAATCGGGCAAATTTTCCAAGCTGGCGGTTTTGGGTTCTAATTCCACAATCATGGCCTCGGCCGTGCGATGGGCGATCGCGTCGAATTCTTGGTTGCCCGAGGGGGTTTGCAGAGATAGAGATAAAGCAATACCGACACCAATCGGTTTATTGGCGGTTTGTTGCAGGAGAAGTTGCTGAGAATCATTGAGGAGAGTCGAGATCGACTGTCCGAGTAAATCAAGAGGCTCGATTCCCAAGAACTCTCGCGTATTATTGCTAATGTATTGGATCGGATAATCGGGTTCTGCGATCGCCAATAGAATACCGTGGGGTTGGATTGACCCCGGCCTGCGAAGATGGGCATATTCATTATCGGGCGGGCGATCGACTTGGTTCATTACCTGATTTTTTTGGCGTTGTTTCTAAATTTTACATTATTTTAAGATTTATTAACGCAATCTTGATTTTAGGGGAAGAGGTTGTATGGGAGAGCGAGTTTTGTTGCGGGATTTGCGATCGCTTGCTGGGATAATGTTGGCGTGCGAACCACTACAATGAGAGTCAGTCAAGTACCAGAGTATAACCCCATGCCAGTTCTCAATTTAACGACGGATCAAATTATCGATTTAGTCAAACAATTGTCACCGGAAGAGCAACAAGCGATTATCGAGGCGATCGAAGAAAATCACTGCACCCCTAAAGAAAATCCTTGGATGCAATTTGCAGGAATGTTTAAAGGCGATCCCGAATTTGACGAAATGTTAGTATTGATGGAAGAAGATCGCCGTCAATTTGATGCAGAAATGGAAGAATATTACACTAAGCAGGATCGAGAAAACTTAAGGGAAAATCTAACAGAAACTCAGATCGCAGCGGTCGAAATATCAGAAGAGTCAACAAAAACAAAACTGACTTCAGATCGATAAAAAAGAAGAATATTATCAGAAAAAAATCTAAAATGTCCCTCTATATACTTGATACTGATTGTGTATCGCTATTCCAAAAATCTTATACTCCAATCCAGCAACGCATTAATTCTCTAACTTTTCAAGAGATTGCTACAACTATAGTCACAGCAGAAGAACAAGTTCCTAATTTGAAATGGGAAGATTGGACGGTATCAAGTTAATAAAAACAGCTTACAATGGTAGATAAAATCTTAACATGTCAGTTTTTAAACACAAATTAAACTCTTCTCAAACACAACTTCTTATCATTATCGGCTTTTTGATTGTTGGCACAATTCTCCGATTAATCTGGGCGATGGATATGGAGTGGAAAAATGAGGAAATTTGGACGTTCGAACAAGCTCGAAAAATTGCTACCGGAGAAATTCCCCTGCCTACAATTGGTATTCTCAGTTCTATTGGCATACCGCAGGGGGGATTGAGTATGTGGTGTTTTGCCGCGATCGCCAGTTTCTCGGAAGATCCGGTGGCGATGGTGCGTTGGATCGGGGGGATGAATAGTTTGGTCTTGTGGCTATTTTTTGCCTTTATTTTGCGTCAAATTGCCGCTAACGAGCGAGAATCTTGGCTGTGGGGAATTGCGATCGCCAGCGTCAATCCCTTTGCCATTCTCTTCTCTCGGAAAATTTGGATACCGGATATCCTCATCCCTTTTTGTTTTTTGAGTTTTATTGGTCATTGGTTTAGAAGGAAATTTTTGGGGAGTTTTCTCTGGGGATGTTTCACGCTTTTAAGCGGGCAAATTCACCTCGGTGGTTTTGTGTTTACTGCGGGTTTCTTTCTCTGGACGATTTGGCATGATTATCGACAAAGAACGCTTCAAAAAATTGCTTGGTTGGGATGGTTATGCGGTTCTTTTGTGGCGAGTATTCCTATGTTTTTCTGGTTGGTTGAAGCACTCCCTCAGTGGCAAGGGGCGAGGTCTTCAATTGTCGGTCTTCTTATACCTAAATTTTACAGCCAATGGTTGACAACTGCTTTAGGGGTGAATATGAGCTACTCGTTACAAGATGTCTTCTGGTCTGACTTCCTAAAAGAGCCGATCGCCTTCGGATTTCCCTCCTATTTAATGGTTGTGGCTCATTTATTTCTTGTAGGGATTGGTTTGTATCCCTTTTACCGATGGTTGAGAAAATCACGGCGATTTTCATGGCGAAAGATGATTCCGCAGCAAGAGGATTGGCAATTGCTTTTTTATCTTAAAGCAATGGGATTGGGTGTTGGCGGAACATTCACTCTATCAGCAATTAATTTTGTCCCTTACTATATTCCCGTCGTCCTGCCTTTTCCCTTCATCTGGTTGGCTCGGCTTTATGAAAAGAGAATAAAAATGTTATTGGCAATCGTTCTCGTACAACTCCTGATTAGCTTAACGTTTTTAACGTTTATTCATTACACGGGAGGATCGGAAAATTCCGATTATGGTTTGACGTATCGAACTCAGCTAATGTTAAAAGAATAACAGAAGCGATTAACGTGGCGATTGAGAAGGACGAAGAATAGGAGGAGGAGGTAAAGTATAGGGGGGTGCGGTGCGATTGCCGATCGTTTCACGGGCGCGATCGAGAATCTGTTCGGCTCGATCTTCTTGCCCACTTTGAGCTAATTTGGAGGCGATCGCAATTAATGCGCGAGCGCGAGATGCATAAGCAGCAATAGATTCGGCAATTTCTAAGGCTTGCTCGAATTGCCCGCTTTCTGCTAGATGGGTTGCGATTTTAATGCGAGATAGTTCTTGCATCCGCGAACTCTCGATTAAATTGAGTAATTCCCGTGCATTTTCTCCACCTTCCCATCCCATTTCGATCGCTTGATAAATTACCCGATCGCGCTCGCATTCATCGGTAATGACTTGCAGAAAAGCGGGAATTTTTGCGGGTTCTTCCCGAATGTAATGGCGCAAGATTCTACTCCAAATCTCCCGGCGATCGCGATTGTTCGTTAAAGTCAACGCAATTTGACGAGCCTGTTCGATTTGTCCCATAGAAACGAGATGTGAAGCGATTCTGATGAGAATATTCGCTTGCTGAGCTTCCTCGAGATCTCGTGCGATCGCGAGGCTCTTTTCAATTTGTCCGACTTTAACAAACTCAAGGGCAATAAAAGCAAGTAAGCGGGTATTTTCTTCAGTACGAACAAGCGCGAAAGACCGATCGAGCATCTCGATCGCATCGGTCAAATTTTCCCGCTCTCGATAAATTTCAGCTAACTGAAGGAGTATTAATGCTTTACTCTCATTCCGAGTGATATTTTCTAATAAACCAAGGGCTTGTTGTTCATTGCCAAGACGACCGTACTCGAGGGCCAGTTTCCCGAAAATCTCCTGTCCCGGCAAAAAGAGAATGGCGGGAGAAAGAATGGGACTATACGGGAGATCGAGATCGGGAAAACATCGAGGAATTGGGGGATAAAGATCCCACCCCTCGGGAGGGATGGGACTGGGTAACGTGGGGGTTTGGGAAAAGGCGCGATCGCCATTTGTTCCGAACAAAAAAGGTAGAAATAGGATAGCAAAACCTCTTTGAAGAAAGCGCATTTTTCGGGCGAGAAGTAGGGAAGGTTTCATATTGACTGGGAAGCGCGTGTTAGAAAGGAAAGAAATGGATTTCTAGGGCGATCGATGAATAATTTCTGGCAAACGTTAATTTCTCCTCATCATTATATTCCCCACGGACATTGCTATCTTTGGCAAACGCCATTGGTGGGATTGCACGCAAGCGCCGATTTTGCGATCGCCTTCTCCTATTACTGTATTCCCCTCATGCTGATCTATTTCATTCGCCAACGGGAAGACGTGCCATTTCGGGGCTTATTCGTTCTCTTCGGGGCATTTATCATTACCTGCGGCACCACCCATTTTATGGCAATCTGGACGCTCTGGTATCCCCATTATTGGCTGGCTGGTATTGTCAAAGTCATCACGGCGATCGTTTCTCTGTATACGGTGTTGGAACTCTTTCCCGCAATCCCTCAAGCGCTTGCCTTGCCGAGTCCCTCCCAACTCCAACAACTCAACCAAGACCTAAAACAGCAAATTCTCGATCGCCGCATTGCGGAGGAGCAAGTGCGCCAACTCAATCAAGATTTAGAAGAACGGGTGGCAGAACGCACTCAAACGCTTCAAGAAGTCAATCGCAAGCTCGAGTGCGAAATCGAAGAACGCAAAGCCCTAACCCAGAAATTATCATTTTCAGAAACCTATATTCGCTCTATTCTCGAAGCCATTACCGATATTATTCTCGTCCTCGACGAACAATGTCGCGTGGTGGAAATTCCCCCCACTCGTTCGGTACTGACGGCAGAAACTGAAGAGAACCCCCTTATCGATCGCACGGTCGAACACGTCCTGCGGAGCGATCGCGTGGCAGAATATCAAGAGAAAGTGCGGCAGGTTCTCGCCACTCAAGAGCCTCTCGCTCTCGATTATTCCTTGGGAGAAGAAAGCTGGTTTTCTGCCAGTATTGCCCCGATTTCTAGCGATCGGGCGATTTGGATCGCTCGGGATATCAGCCCGCGCAAACAGATGGAATTCGCCCTACGTCAAAGCGAGGCGCGCAATCGCGGGATTGTTGCAGCTATCCCCGATTTAATGCTGTGCATCGATCGCAACGGCAATTATCTCGATTATATTCCTGCCAAATATACGCCAGAATTGTTATGCTCCGATCGCGTAGGCAAGCAGATTGCCGAGGTCTTGCCCGAGTCTGTGGCTCGCTTGCAAATGCAGGCGATCGCCCAAGCGCTAGATAATCAAGAATTGCAAGTATACGAACAGCAAATCGAAATCGGCAATTGTTATTATGACGAAGAAGTACGCATCGCCCCGAGCGGAGAAAATGAGGTGCTTGTAATTGTTCGCAATATTAACGAAAAAAAAGAAGCAGAACTTGCCCTGTTCGAGCAAATGCGCCTTGCTTCCCTAGATTCGGAGATCGGTATCGCCTTAACCCGAAATCAGGATTTACAGGAGACTCTAGAAGGGTGTGCTTGGGGTTTGGCGAGAAATCTTAATACGGCTCTCGCTGGTATTTGGAGTATTGAAGGAGAAATTTTCAAACAACAAGCGATCGCCGGAGAAAACTACATTCTCGAAGAATACAAGGGTCGGTTGCATGAGGAATTTGATTTCGATTTAGTTCTCGCGCAAAAGCAGCCCTATATTTGCAATACTTCTATCGACGAAGAAATAATTTGTTGTCCGAGTTGGTTGCGTCGTTATGGATTGGAGGCGATCGCCATGTATCCTCTTTTTGTCGGTGAAAAAGCGATCGGCATTCTGTTGTTGTGCGATCGCCAGAATTTTTCCGATACCATTTTGCAGGCTTTAAATGCTGTTGCCAATAGCATCGCTTTGGGAATGAATCGTCATTTGGCGAATATTGCCTTACAACAAGCCGCCGAAGCCGCTGAAGCCGCTAATTTGGCTAAAAGTCAGTTTCTCTCGGCCATGAGTCACGAGTTGCGAACGCCTCTGAATGTTATCATCGGCTTTTCGCAAATTTTGCATCAAGATGATACGTTACCCAAAGACCAACGAGAATTTATCGATGCGATCGAACGCAGTGGCGAACATCTTTTACATTTAATCGATGATATTCTTTCAATGTCGAGAATTGAAACCGGACAAGTTGCCCTTGAGGAAAAGGTGTTTAGTCTCGATCTCCTTTTGGATAATCTCTACGGTATGTTTCAATTCCAAACCCAAGCCAAAGGCATTCAGTTTTCTTTAGATCGTTCTCTCGATTTACCTTCTGCCATTGTCGGCGATGAAAGTAAGTTACGACAAATTCTGATTAATCTGTTAGGCAACGCCATTAAATTTACGCAAGAAGGAAGCATTTCTTTATCAGTCACCAGTTATCAGTTATTAACCCAACGACCTACCCTTCCCAAGAGAGGGGGAGAAGAGGGGAGATCCCCCCTAACCCCCCTTAACAAGGGGGGAAAAGAAGGGAGGATCGCCAACAACCAAATTCACTTTGAAGTTAGAGATACGGGAGAGGGGATTGCACCGGAGGAACTACCGCGTATTTTTGAATCTTTCATGCAGAGTGAAAGCGGACGCAAATCCGGACAAGGAACGGGTTTGGGATTGACTTTAACTCGTAAATTTGTTGAGTTGATGGGTGGCGAAATGACGGTCAACAGTCGGAGTTATCTATTTTCTCCCCACTCCCAACAACTGTCACGATCCGAGGGCGGAGATTCTGAAACCGTCGGGACGATTTTTTCTCTCATCCTGCCTTTTCAACTCACCGAACAATCTCCTTCAATCGATCGCCCCAAACCCATCGCCCTCGCCCCCAATCAACCCATTTATCGCATTTTAATTGTTGAAGATAACCGACAAAATCGCCTGTTACTGCGATCGCTTCTCATTCCTCTGGGATTCGAGCTTGCGGAGGCAGAAAATGGAGAAATTGCCGTTACCCTTTGGCAGGAATGGCAACCGCATCTCATTTTAATGGATATGAAAATGCCAATCGTGGAGGGTGACGAGGCAACTCGGCAAATTCGCTCGCGGGAAAAAGAGCAGGATGCCCTTTCTGTGCGGATCGTGGCACTGACTGCCAGCGTTTTCGATCGCGATCTCGAACAAATGCTGGCCTCGGGTTGCGATGCTTTTCTCAGTAAGCCCTTTCAAAGGACAATATTACTGGAGACGATGGGGAAACTTTTGGGCATTCGCTATCTTTACGAGGAGTCCGCGATCGCAGAAACCGAGCAACCTCCCAATCGTGGCGATCGTGAAATATCCTTAGAAATGCTGGCAACTTTACCCGATGAATGGTTGGCGGAATTCTATCAAGTGGCATCGGTTGCCGATGAGGAGGGAATGCGCGCAAAAGTTGCCGAAATTCCTGAAGATAAAGCGGCTTTAGCGCGATCGCTTTCGACTTTTCTCGATGATTTCCGCGCAGATCTGATTTTTGAATCCGTCAAGGCGGTTTTATCAAAATAATCTCAATCTCATACGGATTTCCCATGCCGAGAGAGGAAGATAGAAATATTCTCCCATCAATTAATTCCATGTCCGAATCATTCAAAGCCGATATTCTCTTGGTGGATGACAAACCCGACAATATTCGCATCCTCGATACGATGCTGGCACAACAAGGTTATAAAGTCCGCAAGGTCACGAATGGGAAAATGGCTTTGCAAGTTGCCGAAAGTGCGCGCCCCGATTTAATTTTACTTGATGTGGCCATGCCGGAGATGGATGGTTATGAAGTCTGTCAATATCTCAAAGCGGATCCGGTTACGTCGGACATTCCCGTTATTTTCTTAAGTGCTTTGGAACTTGCTTTTAATAAAGTTCGCGCCTTTGAAGTCGGCGGTTCGGATTATATTACCAAGCCGTTTAACCTCTCTGAGGTACAAATGAGAATTGAGAATCAGTTAAAGTTGCGATCGCTTCAACAGGAGTTACAAGCTAAAAATACTCAACTCGAAGAAACCAATCGCAGATTGCGTAAAATGGCGACTGTCGATCGGTTGACAGGACTCGCCAATCGCTGTCATGTTGACGGTTGTTTGGCGTTAGAATGGCGCAGGCTATGCCGAGAGGAAAAATCTCTCTCTTTGATTCTGTGCGATCTCGATGAGTTTAAAACTTACCACGATACTTACGGTCATTCCGCGAGCGATCGCTGTTTGCAGGAAGTGGCAAGGGCGATCGAGCGTCAACTGAGAGAATCCTACGATCTGCTTGCTCGTTACGGGGGTGACGAATTTATGATTATTTTGCCCGATCGCGATCGCCAAGACGCGCTTGCTATTGCAGAAAACATCCGCCAGAGCGTGCAAGGGTTATCAATGCCCGATGGAGATGGCGAGGGCAAGATAACGTTAAGTTTGGGCGTTACCAGTCTGATTCCGACGCAAGGGCAGATTCCTGAAGATGCGATCGCCTCTGTTGATAAGGCACTTTATCAAGCAAAAAACCAAGGCAAAAATCGTGTTTGCTTTCAGGATATCCAAGAATCTAGCTCCAAGTTCAAACCCACCCCCTAACCCCCTCCCAAGAGGGGGGAGAAACCAACAACCAACAAGCGGTGCGACCCCGCGTCGGCGTAAGACGCAAGCGGTCGAGGGATGCTGAGGTCTCCTCAGCTTATCCAATCGACCAAGACAGGGAACGCGCACCAAGACACCAATAACTAAATCAAATCTTCAACAACCCCTCTGGATTGACCGAGAAAAGCGATCTCTGTTGCAATCCTTCCTCCTGTACGATCGCGTTGGCTGCTAATAAACCGCTACTGATGGCGCGTTCCATTAACCCACAAGGAAAGGGCATTTTCACCCAATCTCCGGCAAACATGAGATTGGCGATTTCCGTTCTCGTTTCCGGGCGATCGCGGTAGCTATTGGGAGGATAGCCCGAGAAGTTTTTCTGATTGACTAATTCTTTGTGTAAAATCGTCGCTCCTTGCAATTCCGGGACAATTTCAAAGAGTTCTTTTTCAAAGGTTGCTAGTAATGCGTCTTGGGTGGGAAAGTCTTTCTCTTTGTAACAGTAAGCGTGCAATTCTACGACACTATAACCCGTCCGTTGGGACCATTCGATAAACTGGGTTTGAATGCGATGATACAAGGTGATGCTATCGGTCAGATCGTAGCCGGATAGGGAGGTAAAATTACTCTGTTCCCAAGCAAAATCTCGGTCTAACCAAAAACGTCCCACGGCAAAGGGATCGGAGACGGCAAGTTTTTGTACTTTTGTGGAGATGTCTGCGTTAAAATCACCTTGCATGAGATCGAAGAGATGCCGCGTTCCCGGCACGTCTGCGGCGATCGCATAATAATCTGCGGCAATTTCCACTTCTTCTCCTGTCACAATGGGATTTTGGGCTGCGAGTTGGACGCGATCGCCCTGACGATCGACGATGTTAAAAGCGGCGAGATCCCGTTTCGCCGGACCCTGAAGGACTTTTCCCCGTTCGTCGTATTTCGCGCCGTGACAGGGGCAAATAAAGCCCCCTTCAGCTTGTTTGCGGACGGTGCATCCTTGATGGCTGCAAGTTAGGGAAAGGGCTTCTGTTTCTTTTGTTGCTAAATAAACGCGATCGCCGGCACCATAATATTCGCCCTCGTCGAGGAGTTGATTCCGTTCGACCCAGAAAGGAACGTCGGTTTGTGCATTGCCTTGTTGATAGCGGAGAGAATCAATTTTTCCACCTTCACACTGAATCGCTTTTACAGTTGCTTCCGTGACAATTCTACCGCCATTATTAATAATAAATTGGGCGATAGGTTGTACCAAACTCGTTCCCATATCGTCTCGCGTGCCATTAAATGCCAAACCTTCCGGGTTGCCAAAGAAATAGAAGTGAAAAAATTGTAATAATTCTCCGAGACTGAGGCGATCGGGTGCATTTAAGCTGGATTTAGCAAAAGGCAGGAAATAGAGATCGTATAATCCTTGGGGAAAATCTTTTTCTACCCAGTCGGCGACGCTAACGGTATCGTAATTTTTAAACGTTTGAGGAATGCGAAACCCGGTAATCGCGCGAAAGACTTGTAGGTGTTTGAGATTGACCAAATTTATGCCCCATTGAAAGCGATTGGGAGAAGAGATAGCCAGATCGACGATATTCCAAGGAAAAGCCGAATGACTGGGGCGAAAAACTTCCGGCTGGTATTCTCTATTGCGGAAGAGAACGGAATAAAATTCTAAGGATTGAAAATTATCGGTAATTGCCAGTTCTTCGACGATACTTTTTAAATTATAATACTGAGGAAAAAAGCCATGAAAGCCGTGTTCCATCATGAACTCATCTTCTCCGATGCGAATTTTCCAACTGGCGATTTTACCGCCCAATTGGGGTGCTTTTTCTAATAAGATGACGGCAAATCCGCGCTTGGTCAGTTCGTAAGCACAAGCCAAACCCGCCAATCCTCCGCCAATCACGCAAACTGTTTTTTGCTGCTGGAGATGTTGGGGCAGATCGAGGCGATCGGGTTGATAAATCGTCGGTTGCGGTTTGCTAAAGCGAGAATACCCCAACCCCGCACCGACAGCGCCTACACCTAACATTTTGAGAGCGGTTCGACGAGAAATAAGCGAGGAGAGATTGGGAAGATAACTCATAAATCAAGGAAACAATAATGATGGGAGAAAGTATCGATGGACAAGAGGTGATTATCGGCTAAACCATTATTCTTTGTCAACAAAGAAAGGCACGCTGTAAAAAATGGCATTGCGATCGCGCTAAAGATTCTTTTACAAGCTATAATTTGTAAGCACGTCCCTAACTCGATCTAAGGCATTTTTCCCCGTGGGGAAGCGTTCGGGAAATATTGTAGCGCATTGTCGAGAAATCTCTTCGAGATCGGGATTGCGATCGCCAGAATTCGCAACGCAATCAAGGATAAAACGAACGAGTTTTCCTTCTTCGTTTAACTGGGGAACATAATTAGGCGATCGCCGTTTTAAATTTTGGTTTAATTCTTCTGGATCGAGAAGCTGGGCGTTAAAGGTAGATTGCTGAAAATTGGCTTTAATTTTCCCTTTTGTTCTAAATTGTTCTGTTCTAACCTGACTGTGCCATTGCCAGATATATTTTCCACCGATTAAATTGGCTTTAATGTCGCAGGTTATCGAATCTCTGACGGCGATCGCGACGGGTTCGAGCCAAGGAAAAAAGGCTTGTCCGTAAATTACATCGGGTTCGCCGGGAGCATTAGAAAACTCTATCTCTTCTCCTAACGTTGCCTCAAACCACAGGCAAATTCCGTGGACTAACGCTTCTCGTTCTGCCTGCCATTCTAATTTTCCTTGAAAGTTGGGTGTAGAAATTTCGGGATAATTTAAGGTTGTTAATAATTGTGGTTCAAACAAGCATTGTTCTGGGGAAATCCGGCACTTTTGCCAAGAATTGAGTAAAAAACGAGAGGCGCTTTTAAGGTCGAGATCGTCGGGAAAATCCTGCCACGGCGAAGCATGAGTACGATAGAGTTGAGGAGCACAAACGAGAGTTCCCCAAAGGCGATCGCGCTGGGGAATCATCGTTCCGCCTGTCTTTAAAAACCGCGATCGCGCGTCGATAATGGTCGGAATATGCTGTTGGAAAAAGGGTAAAATCCCCCGCAGGTCAGAAATAATGATGTCAACTTTTTCAGGTAGGTTGACATTGAGAGAAAGATCTCGAATAAACTCGATTTTATCGTCGCAATCATTATCTCGTGCCGCTAATTTGGCGATGAGAATGGCGGGATCGGGTTCGATCGCATAAACTTTTGCGGCTCCTAATTGACTGGCTAAAATGGCAAAAACCCCCGTTCCCGTGCCGATATCCAAGACGATCGATCCCGGTTTGACGCAACATTCCAAGGCTTTAATATAGGCATTCATGCGCTGGCGATCGGCAATCATTCTGCCATAGCCAAATAAACTGTACATTTGATTGTTAGTTGTTGGTTGTTTAGCCCCTGATTCTCTACTCTTTGCGCTTTTCCTAGAAATTCTCGGATTCTTTGGGGGCGTTAATTTCGGTTCTGCCTTCAGGATTTAAGAATAAGTTCCCCACGGCATCGTTTTGGTAAACGCAATTGATTTTGGGCGATCCTTCCAGATTTCCCGTGTAGCCAAATGTATTCATGCGTCGCTTGCAATCTCCGACTTGATCGCCACTAACTAATCTCGCTCTTTCGAGAACTGCCCAGTTATTGGTGCGTAGAACGCATCCGGGTTGCATGACAGGTTGGGTCACGTAAACGTTAAACGGATTGAGGGTCATAAATACCCGCATATCCGTCACTACGGCACTCGCGCCAAACTTGAGACAAACTTCCGGACTCGGAGAACGGCGATCGATGACATCCCGCGACGCAACGTTGACGATATTATCGCTGGGATTGAGGCTCAAACCCATGCCCAAGGCAATTCCGGCGATAAAAACTGCTCCCATGACCGCTAGGGTGGGAAAACTGACGTTGAAGGGTAAGTTCAGCCCGCCCAAGGAAAACCCCCCTTTACTCTCGCGGTCTCTAGGGGACGCAGAGGGGCGATCTCGGAAAGAATCGGGTTCTCTGCCGTTTCTGCGATCGTCGTAGTCGTAACGGTCGTCGTAGCGGTTGTAAGAAGATTTGCGACGTTTCATTATTCCCTGCTCAAAACACCTCTCTATGAAAGTTTAACAAATCAAACGAATTGACACTTCCGGGCGATCGCTTTGCTCAAAAGGGCGTTGTACTCGATGTTACTCACTTCATAGGCTCCAAACCGTTTTAAATGGGGATTTTGTAATTGTGCGTCGAAGAGAACGAATTTGCGATCGCGCAAATGTTCGACCAATTTTACCATGGCCACTTTCGAGCCGTTGGGAATGCGATAAAACATGGACTCGCCGATAAATGCACCTTGAATGACAATTCCCAAAATTCCCCCTGCTAGTTCGTCCCCCTGCCAAGTCTCGAAGCTATGGGCGCGTCCCGCTAAATGCAATTCCCAATAAATTTCTTTGAGTTGGTCGGAAATCCATGTAGTATCGCGATCGGCACATCCCTCGCAAACCGCGCGAAAATCGCGATCGATCGCCACGGAAAATCGATTTTGATTGAGGACGGGACGTAAGGATTTTGGACAGTGAAAGCGATCGTCGAGGGGAATCAAGGCACGTTGATTACTCGAATACCATCCCAATTCTCCATCATCATCGGCCATGAGAAAAAAACCTTGGGTATAAGCATCAATGAGTGCGGGAATGTTAATAATCATGCAAAAAACAATCGATCGCCAGATTGCCGCAAAATACGGGCAAACCTCTACTGTAATAGATTGATAAGCCAGACACCAGCTACTAAAGATTGAGAAACCCCTTCTCCAATCTTGTATTATGGATAATACACCCCTCTAAGACTAGGCTAACAAAAATACTTGTATTTTGTCATGAACCTCGTTCAAAAGCCTTACGCAAATCGAGAGAAATATCCTCGATAACGGCTTCAGAAAATTTCCAAAGATTGGGGATACTTAAAAAGCCATGAATCAAGCCCGAACAGAAATAACGTACAACTTCAATATCGTATTTTTCCAAGCGATCGCAGTAGGCTTCTACTTCCGATCGCAAAACATCAAATTCGGCGATAACGACTCCGGCGGGGGGTAAGTTTGCGAGGCTTTCTGCTTGCAGTGGAGAGGTATGAGGATTTTTTCCTTCCTCGGGATGAGAGAGGTAATGAGACCAAAACCATTTCATTTCCTCGCGCATTAATCCGTAGCCGTGAGAAAATTCATTATAAGAAAAACTATCAAAAGCATAGTTAGTGACGGGATAGAGCAAGAGTTGATAGGCTATATTAGGTTGCTTGCGTTCTCGTGCCATTAAAGTTACGACTGCGGCCAAATTTCCTCCAGCACTGTCACCACCAACGGCAATTTTTGCGGGATTTCCACCCAATTCTTGCCCATGTTGGCCGGCCCAAAGGGTCGCAGCATAAGTATCTTCAACGGCGGTGGGAAATTTATATTCTGGAGCGAGGCGATAGCCGACGGAAATAACCAGACATTCGGCATTTTTGGCGATAAAGGAACAGAGGCGATCGAAGTCTTGTAATGCGCCGAAAACCCAGCCACCACCGTGAAAAAAGAGGAAAATCGGTAAAGGTTTTTGCGAACTTTCGAGGGTATAAATTCGCAAGGGAATTGAAGGATAGGGAGAGAGAAGATAGCGATCGCTAATCTTCACGCCATCGGCAACAGATGGGAGGGAAACTTGGCGAAAGGTCTGGACTAATTTTCTCGCTTGTTCGGGGGAAAGGCGATCGACACTGGGTAGAGCGCGAGTTTCTTCTAGAAATTTTTCAACTTGAGGATGGAGAGGCATTTTCAGTTGTCAGTTGTCAGTTATCAGTTACAATCCGAAGCGATAGCCTTTGCCGTAAATGGTGTGAATTAGGGGGGTGTCGTTGTGGGTTTCGATTTTGCGTCGCAAGAGACGGACGAGGGCAGCTAAAACGTTACTATTGGGTTGTTCTTCTCCGGGCCAGAGCGCTTGAAAGATTTGCTGGTGGGTGAGAACTTGTCCGGGATTTTGCATGAAGTATAAGAGGAGTTTGGCTTCTTTTTCGGAAAGGGCAATGGTGCGATCGCCGCGATAGGCGATTTGATTTCTGGGGTCGAATTCGAGATCGGCTATTTTGAGATGGGGATAGAGTTCGACTCTTTGCGATCGCCGCAATAAGGCCCGCACTCGTGCCAGTAATTCCCGCAGTTCAAAGGGTTTAACAATGTAGTCGTCTGCCCCTGCATCCAAGCCCGCAACGCGATCGTCTACGGTATCCTTGGCGGTGAGAAATAAGACGGGGGAAGTTTGAGAGTGGGATCTCAATTCCCGACAAATTTCCAAACCCGATTTTTGCGGCATCATCCAGTCTAAAATCAGAAGGTCGTAATTGTTTCGCCCGGCCAATTCCATCCCGACGATCCCTTCGTTGGCAACGTCAACGTCATAACCTTCCAGTAGAAGAATTTGCCGTAAGGGTTCGGTTAATTCAATTTCATCATCAACTAACAGAATTCGCATTCGAGTATCAATGACTCACCTCCAGTCCTGACCTAATTCCAGTCCTAACCTCGATCCCCTCCAACTCTGACCCACCCCCAACTCCCGACCCACCCCCAAACCCCCTAGAACAAGAGGAGAAAAGCAAGAGAGGAGACCGAGAAGGGAACAACCAACAATCAACAACCAACAATCAGCAACCAATAGTAATGATTACCGTAGCACTACCGAAAGGCGCTCTTTTAAAAGATAGCATTGCTCGCTTCCAAGCGATCGGTTTGGATTTTAGCGCTTTTTTAGATTCTAGCAATCGCCAGTTACAAATAGAAGATCCCACGGGACGGGCAAAAGCCTTGTTGGTTCGCGCCCAAGATGTTCCGGTATATGTGGAGTACGGTCAAGCGCAACTGGGGATCGTCGGCTATGACGTATTGCGGGAAAAGCAGGCGAAGGTTGCCAGTTTGGCGGATCTTAATTTCGGTCGCTGTCGGATGTCCGTGGCGGTTCCGGCAGGAACTTACAAACAGCCTTTAGAACTGCCCGCTCACGGTCGTGTTGCCTCTAAGTTCGTTCGTTGTGCAAGAGAGTATTTTCATCAGTTAGATTTGCCAGTGGAAATTATTCCTCTCTACGGTTCGGTGGAATTAGGCCCGATTACGGGGATGTCGGAGGCGATCGTGGATCTGGTGTCTACGGGGCGCACGCTTAAGGAAAATGGTTTGGTGGAGATTGCGGTGCTTTTTCAGAGTACGGCTTGGTTAATCGCCCATCCCCTCAGTTATCGCCTCAATCCTCATAATTTGAGCGATTGGGTGGAGAAGTTGCGGGAGATCCCCCCTAGCCCCCCTTCGTAAGGCAGGGATTATTCATCGAAGAGAGAAAAAAAGCTATCAACTTCAATCCATAGCCCCCTAAATCCCCCAATCTTGGGGGACTTCCGGATTCTGAGTTCTCTTGTTCCCCCCAGATTTGGGGGGCTAGGGGGGCGAAAACTTAACGATAAATCAGGCATGATAGGATTTTTCTTTTTTCAATGAAACAGCCCTGCCTTCGTAAGAGGGGAAAATTCGGAGGAAATAAGGGATTTTGTTACATTTCTTTGGATTTATTTTTCTCTGGTGAGGGTAAAATTATTTTAGCAATCTTGGAAGGAGCGCGATCGCGTCTGTTCTATCGTTCCCAATCGTCGTCCTTGCAAAACGAAATGTAACGAAATATTACAAATTTGTGAAATTGAGGGAAAAGGGGTGACACCCCTCACCCCAAACTGCTATATTTATTTTTGTAGATGCACCCTGATGATTGGGGGAGTTACCTAGACGGTGGCTCTCTTTTTTTTTGCTTATTTTTGGGTTTATTGGTTGTCTGTCCATTCTCCCAGCAGTGCGATCGCGTTTTGGGTTTCCCGCAGGAGTTGAATGCCTCGCAGGGTGGTGAGGCTTCCGGTGGTTGCCATGAGAGATGCGGCGATCTGCTGGTTGGTAAACAGGAGGAAAATAGCGATCGCAATGGGACAAGTGGAGAGGGCGATCGCACCACAGGCTAATTTAAAGCTGGCTTTGTATTGGTGCAAGGCTTCTTCGTAGAAGGCGATTTTGATGCGATCGAGTTCGTTTTGTTTTTTTCTAAACATAAACATGATGGTTTTTTGTAAGTTTTTATTAGTTTTACCTTAGCGAAAAGGTTATGCGATCGCCCTCAGTTTGAAGGAGAAAGAAAGAGATTTGCGAAAGTAGAGAGAAGGAGAGAAAAAGAGAATGGCTGTTGTTTTCATTTTTGGGGAGTTACAATTGGGACAAAGCCGAAATTTTCTGAGGTCACAATGGATTACAAACAGGATGAGATTCAATTTCTCGAAGCAATGGCAACCCGATTTTGCTTTTATTCTACTCGTCGGAAAGTTTTTATTCAGCGCTTTCTCGAAAAGAATGCGGGTAAAGATTATGGGGAGTTGGGAAAGTTAGATGAACTGCATTTGACTGCGGTGAATATCAGAGATCATCTCAAAATTATTTGCAATACGATCGCGGAGAAAACGGGGTGTAATTATGGCGATCGCAAAAAGGGATTTTGGGAAGAGGCAAAAGCACATTTACGAGAAAAGGTGTATCCGGAATGGCAAAAACAGCGTCAACCGGAGGTGAAATCTCTGGATGAATTATGGCGTAATTTCGTAAGCAAGGCACGACGGGATTTGCATTGGATTCAATTCAATCCCATGCAAACTGATATCAAGGGAATTAAAGAATTGCGGCAGAGTTCGGCAAAAATTCCGTTGGATGTTCCTTCTGCGATCGCATTAAATTTGCCTTATCCGGGGCAGTCTTTGTTATTGTTTAATCGGGGACGGGATACGCGCTATTGTTTGTGTCCTTCGCGGGCTTTTGCGCCCCAGTTTGTTTTAGAAAATGGGGTGGTTTCGTTGCCGCAGGAGGGGGCGGAACACCGTCAGATTACGTTTGATACGGTGGGGAAAGAGGAGTTTTTAGCGATCGTTTTGCCGCAACCTTTAGCGTTGTCATGGTTGGATACGCAGGGGGAAGAGAGTGCGCCAATTTTGGATCGGGTAAAATTAAGTCAAGTTTGGGAACATTTACAGCAGCAGGAGAATTGGCAAGCATTTTATCAGGAATTTGAGGTCAGTTAATTCAGTCACCAGTCACCAGTTAAAGTCAAAATATGCGAGGAAATTAAAAATGGATGAACAACGAATGCAAGAATATTTCAATCTCATTCACCAATTGCTGCAATGCAAATCGGGAGAAGAAGCGGCAATTTTACAAGCGAATTCTCATCTAGTGGATGAGGGATTATTGTTAACTATGCAGGCATTTGCAGCCAAGTTACAGGAAGACGGACAAGAAAATCCCGCGCAATGGTTGTTAAATTTTGCCAATGAGTTACAGTCCCATTTGGGAATATCGCAAAATACCGCTCAACCGCAAGATTATTTACAATTCATCCCAGCATTATTTCAAGCAGAAGGAGAAAGAGACGTACAAAAAGTACAGATGCTTTTACGCCAAAATCTCAATCTCCTCGATCTGAGGTTTGCTGAAATTTTACCAGGAGTCGCAAATAACATCATTGCAGAACATCCAGAGGCAAAAGAGGCGATCGTTGCCCTAGTTGAAAATATCAGTATTCGGATTAGAAATTTACCTTTAGGTAATATTCCCAATCATCAAGAGATTGCTATTTCTAGCTATCAATTCGTTCTGCAAAATCGCTCCCAAAAAAGCGAACTTTGGGCGCAAACCCAAAATAATCTCGCTGTTGCCTATTTTGAGCGAATAAAAGGAAACAAAGGGGAGAATTTGGAGAAAGCTATCGCCACTTACCAACTCGCTTTAACTATCCGTACTCAAGCCGATTTTCCCGCACAATGGGCGCAAACCCAAAATAATCTCGGTAATGCCTATTTATACCGAATAAAAGGAGACAAAGGGGAGAATTTGGAGAAAGCGATCTCCGCTTACCAACTTGCTTTAACTATCTACACTCAAGCTGATTTTCCCGTAGATTGGGCAATGACCCAAAATAATCTCGCTACTGCCTATTCTGAACGAATAAAAGGAGACAAAGGGGAGAATTTGGAGAAGGCGATCGTCGCTTACCAACTTGCTTTAACCATCCGTACTCAAGCTAATTTTCCCGTACAATGGGCAGCCACCCAAAATAATCTCGCTGCTGCCTATTCTGAACGAATAAAAGGAGACAAAGGGGAGAATTTGGAGAAGGCGATCGCTTCTTACCAACTCGCTTTAACTGTCTACACTCAAGCTGATTTTCCCGTAGATTGGGCAATGACCCAAAATAATCTCGGTAATGCCTATTCTGACCGAATAAAAGGAGACAGAGGGGAGAATGTGGAGAAAGCGATCGCTTCTTACCAACTCGCTTTAACTGTCTACACTCAAGCTGATTTTCCCGTAGATTGGGCAATGACTCAAAATAATCTCGCTAATGCCTATTCTGACCGAATAAAAGGAGACAAAGGAGAAAATTTAGAGAAGTCGATCGCCGCTTACCAAATCGCTTTAACGGTTCGTACTCTCGAAAATTTCCCCTTAGATCATCTACAAACCGAGCGTAATCGCGGCAATTTATACTTTAAACAAGGAAACTGGAAACTTGCCATCGAAGCATATTCTAACGCCATTCAAGCCGTAGAAAAGAGCCGCCTCTGGGCAACCACGGATCGACGACGCAAAGAGATTATCAAAGAGAATATTTACGTCTATGAAGACCTCATACAATCTTACCTGAATGTTGGAGAAATTGCCAAAGCTATTGAAACCGCAGAGCGATCGCGCTGCAAGCAATTAATCGACTTAATGGCAAGCCGAGATTTATACGACGATGCCAATATTCCCCCCGAAGTGCAAGACTATTTGCAACAGTACGATCGCCTAGAACTGCAAATTTACACCCACCAATCCGCCCTACAAACCCACAATAGCAAAGAACCCGCCCTCACCCGCCAACTGCGCTCTGAAACCCTGCAAGAAAACGCCCGCAACATCCAACAACTGCAACAAGAAAAACAACGACTCTGGGAAGAAATTCGCCGTCGCGATCCCGTCATCGCCGGACAAATTGCGATCGATCCCCTGAATCTTTCCCAAATGCAGGCACTCATTGAAAGCGACAAAACCGCCATTCTTATTTTCTACAGCACTGACGACGATACCCATATTTTCATTCTCTACCAAACCGGAGAACCCGCACATTTCACCTGTCGCGGACAAGGATACAAAACCTTACAAAAATGGCTCTTAGAAAATTGGTTCGTTCCCTACGTCACCCAAGTCAACCAATGGAAAGCCAATATGGAAACGGTATTACGAGAAGTGTCCCAACGCTTGCAACTCGACGAACTCTGCACGCAACATTTACAACAGATCGAGGAACTCATTATTATCCCCCATTTGGCTTTGCACCAAATTCCTTTTGCGGCGTTGGAGATTGGGGAGATCCCCCCTGCCCCCCTTACCAAGGGGGGTGGAGATAATGCTGAGGATCTGAAGTCTGGTTTAGTTGAAAACTCTACTACAATTCGAGAGGATTGTGCCAACACAACTCATCTCAAAATTCCCACTTCAAACACTCCTAAAACTCCTATTTCACCAGAAAATCTCAGAACTCCTGTTTCAAAGGAAAATCTCAGAACCCCCGTTGCAAAGGAAAATCTCAGAACCCCCCTTATTAAGGAGGACAGGGGGGATCGCCAAAGCATTGAGAATTGTGCCAACGCAACCCATCCCAAAACCCCCACCGCAAACACTCCCAGAACTCCTATTTCACCAGAAAATCTCAGAGCCTCTGTTCCAAAGGAAAATCTCAGAACCCCCCTTATTAAGCTACCCATTAGGCAAAAGTCGCTAAAAGGTAGACACAGAGAGGGAAAGGGGGTATGATAGCTAGGATAAAACTTAGGAAACCGAAATGAGAGATTGGACAGCCTAAGAAGTAAACGTAAAATGCTTC
>JBCCVR010000106.1:0-25388 GCA_039194995.1 Cyanobacteria bacterium P01_E01_bin.42
ATACAAGCAACTAAATGCTGTCATGCCGAAAACCTGACGAAATCCTCGCTTGAGTTTGCAATCATTCAATCCGACTTTTCGGGATAATTCCAGCAGTGAAGGGGGATTCTCTAAGTTGCTCAGCAAGATTTCTTTGGCATAGTGAATGCGATCGATCTCGTCGGACTTGAAGGAGGCTGAAGAAGCCATATAATTTCCATGCAGGTGTAGGGCAATGAGTTCGATCGCCCGACTCTCCAAATACAGCCGCCGCGTCAATCCTTGATAGGGACAGTGTAAGATTTGTTCTGCCGCTCGAATTGCGACATCGGATAGGATTTGCGTTTGCACCAAGGGATCTCTGCGCTTGCCAGCCAAAACATCGCGAAACTCCTGGGGTAGGAGATCGACTCGATCGGCAATTAACTCATTGAAGCTCTCTCTTTCTGCGGTGACTTCAACCTGAACGATACGCTGATGGGGCTGACTTTCGATCGAGCCGCCCAAACTGGGAAAAAAAGCGATTCTGCTTTGTTTGGGAGTGATGTAATACTCCTCTGGCCTTCCGCAGAAGGTTGCTTTTGCGCGACCCGATAGGGAAGAGCGAAACGCCAAGATTTCGGACTCGATATCGGGAATCTGCACGTCCACAGACTCTAAAAAATAAGCATTTTTGAGAATTATTGTCAACCCCGATCGCAGTTGGATTTGTCGTAACTCTCCGCGACCGATTTGAGGCGGGAATTCTAGAATCGTTTCCAACCCATCAGTCTGCCACCGCACTCCCAACTGTTCTTCGTACTCGGTACGCAACCCCTCAAGACTCGTTGCGGACAAATTGACCTGCATGGCAATAAATTTAGATTGAGCGATTGCTCGCCCCATTATTACGTTATATTATTGCTCGATTGCGATCGATGTCAATTATTGCGGCATCGAAGGCGATCCGCTTCGTTACAAAAGTTCAACTTTTTGCGCCCAACTGACCCGTCCAACAGTTTATTGTCGATCGGTTGCATCTAGCAAACCTAAATGAAATTGTAAACGAGTGGAACAGGCTTCCAGCCTTTCTCTAATTTTCTCAAACACTGGCAGGATGCCAGTTCCACACCTGAATCTGAAGATGTTGTTAGACATCGATTTGTTTGCAACTCAAATAGACTTGCCATAGGAAATTCTCAGCCCAAAAGTTCCAGATTTACGACTCGACCGGAATTTTTGAAAAGCGGCACCAATAGGAATGAGAAATATCGCGCCCACCAAGGTAAGCGTTGGGGATGTTGGCTAAATTGCACTAAGTAAAATATCTCCTCTCTCAAAGTAATACCCTTTCCCCACATTTCCAAGTCTTTGCTCTTTTCAATGCCGAATTGAAACTCTGCATCAGTTTTCGATACTGTATCGTGACGCTTGCTATTTTTCGCAACCCGAGGGCTGACAACATCAAAAATGAAATTCGTCGGGGCGAGGCGATCGCTAATCGTGTTGATAATGGCTCGATTATCTGCTTCGGTTAAATACATGGAAACCCCTTCCATGATGACCAAAAGCGGTTGTTCGGGAGCGCGTTGAATGCGATCGAGCCAAGTAAAATCCAAGATAGATTGGGCAATGAATTGATAGCGATCGCTCTCGCTAAAGAACTTGCGCCGCAACTCTATCGTTTCGGGAAAATCGACTTCATACCAGTGCAGACGACCATTATCAAGGCGGGTAAAGCGCGTACACAACCCAGATCCTAAATTGATGACAACCGCATCGGGATGGGTAGCGAGAAAGGTTTGAACGAGGCGATCGATAGTTTGCGATCGCAGGATAACCCCGAGGAGAGACCCCCAACCCTGCTCGTATTTCTCAAAATCGTAACGAGTTCTCTCGACAATTTCAACGGCTTTGGGATCTTGGAAAAAACTATCGTCGCGCTGGGTTTCTACTGCTCTGGAATAGAGCGTAATCATGAGCGTTTCAGCGACTCCAGTTAATTTTTCAGCAGATTCGAGTTGAGACATTTGAGCGATTCGATTATTGGTTATCACGGCTCTGCTCCTCGGACGAGAGGATTGAGACCTTTCTATCGGTGAGAATGCCGATACAAAATATTAGCGAATGCTTTCCCATCCAATCTACTACGCAAGCGGATTTTTTTTGTCCCAAACGGATTCGAGGGGAAATTTTTTGTTAAAAATTGGTATCAATAAAAGTAGCGAAAGAAACAAAACTCTATCAAGAAAATTATTCTCGTCGAACAATTGTAATAATGATTTTTGTTTCCATCAGTTTTCATCAAAGTATTTTTTTCAGAACGCTAGACAAGAAGGATTAATTATGTTTAAAATTATCTGGATTCGATTTACTGTTTGGATCGAAAAATACTGTCTTATGAGTCAGGATCATTCAGTCTGCTCCGAATGTTCTGGCGATCGCGAACTCACACAAACTCAATCATGAAAACAGCATCTCTAGTAAAAAATTAGTTCTGGCAAAGAATTAGTTCTCAAGCAAGCACTCATGCCAACGGACATAGCATTAATTCCGTTTCTGTTTGGTGTAATTTTTTACAAATTCCTACACGATTATGCCCCACCATCTCGGCGCATACTTAGTCTTTATTTCTGCCTATTTGATTAGCGGCTGAAGGATTTTTCCTGCTACTCGGCATCTGGGGCCAAGGTTATCCCCTTTCACCATCGCAACTACAGCGATTGCTTTGACTTTTTTTAACATTTGCGAAGATTTTTTGCGATGTGGTGAAAATTGTATGCAATAATGAACAAGACATTTTGGCGATAAGAACCTTTTATTGAGATTGAATAGGAAAAATTACGATGAGTCTATCTCAAACTTGTATCGAACAAAAAGCAAAGCAGAGTACGCTTACCCAGCGTTGGGTTACGTGGGGAATCTTCGGCGCTGCGGGAGCGCATATCGCTTTGTTGCCCTTAATAGCTACTGTTCCCGCCAATTTAATGGACCAGGATACCAGTCCTGAGAATATCGAATTGCTGGTCACCGCGCCACCGGAAAAAAAAGCGCCGGAACCGCCCAAGGAAACGCCCAAAGAAACGCCGAAGCAAACGCCCAGGGCAAGACCGAAGACCCCCCCACCGGCCAACCAACCGAAAGCCGCTCCACCAAAAGCCGCTGCGAAACCCGCCGCACCTGCACCTGCGCCCGTAGCTGCACCCCCCCCCGCCAATCCCACCGCATTCAATTTCAATGCGGATGATGGCAAGGATACTCGACGCGAGATTATTCCCCAAAGACGCGGAACGGGCACGGGTACTGGAACGGGAACAGGGACGGGCACAGGCACGGGTACTGGAACAGGCACGGGTACTGGAACGACACCCGTTCCCGTGCAAACCAACAACACTGGTCGTAACGTACAGCGATCGCGTAATGTAGAATGTCGCGACTGCGATCGTCCAGAATACCCGGAATCGGCCTTACGAGATGGCGCAGAAGGAGAACCGAAAGTCAAACTTCAGTTTGACAATCGCGGTAATGTCACGGGAGCGCAATTAGAACGCTCTAGCGGCAATGCAGAGTTGGATCGCGCCGCATTAGAAGCTGCCAGAGACTGGAAATTTAAAGCCGGCGGACAAGGCGGACAAGTTTCCGTAGAAGTCCCCTTTACCATCGAAGGTTCCCGACGCAATCGAGAAGCACAACGGCGAGGCGATCGGCGATCGGTTCGCGTGCAAACGCAGCAAGCTCCCGCCCGAGCCGCTCAACCCGTACCTTCTCGGTCGTCGGGAAATACTGCTGCCACAACTCAAACGCCTTCAACCTCGTCACAAACTGGATCGGAAGGAAACAACTCATCTCAGTCTTCCCCATCGGCTGCTAACTCTTCTGGAAGTGAAAACAGTAGTACGCCTGCGAGTTCGAATACCGGTAGTAGCACTCCAGCACAAACATCTTCGCCTTCCCAAAATACCAATAGTTCCGGCTCATCGGGTTCTTCAACGACGCAACCAGCATCTCAACCCGCGTCAACACCCAAACCCGCACAGTCAACGCCTCAACCCGTGCCTGTGTCCAAACCTTCTCCCACCTCTCAACCTGCAGCCCGACCCGCACCCGCCCCCGCAGCCCGACCTGCCCCCGCACCGCGTCCGGCACCGCGTCCTGCCCCCGCAGCCCGACCCGCACCGGCACCGCGCCCGGCACCGCGTCCCGCCCCCGCAGCCCGTCCCGCGCCTCGTCCTGCACCGCGTCCCGCCCCCGCAGCCCGACCCGCTCCGAGACCCGTCCCCGTCCAACGCAAACCCGTTCCCGTCCAACGCAAACCCGTCCCCGTCGCTCCAGCTTCGTCTGGGCAATAAAGTTTACAAAGAGACCTCTCCGATCCGGTTTGTCTGGAGAGGTCTACCACATTGCGTTTTAATATCGTGCATCGCGTTTTAATATCGGATTTGAAGATGATGAAACAGCGAAATTGGATTTTAAAGGTTCACGGCTATGTTGGTGTGGTTATTGGTTTGCTCGTCGCTATTATTGGTTTGACCGGAAGCATACTCGTTTTTTCCGAACCTTTAGGTCATGCTCTCAGTCCTTCCTCTCTGGCGATCGCGCCTCAAGGCGCTCTACGTCCCGTGGATGAAATTGTCGCGACGGCCAAACAGGCAGTTCCCGATGGAATCTTGGAGTTTATGAGCTTTCCCGATGAGCCGAACAAACCCTATAATCTATCGATGGAATCGAGTGATGACAAACATCTCAGGATCTATATCCATCCTTATACGGGCAGTATTTTAGGGCTTTGGCATCCAGAGCGATCGTTCATGAGCTTTGTGGTTAAATTGCACGCCCATTTACTAGCCGGAGAAGTCGGGGAAATTGCAGTCGGTGTGAGTTCTTTTCTCTTGCTCGGTTTGAGTATCACGGGATTTATCCTCTGGCCGGGGTGGCGCAAACTCTCCGCAGGCTACAAAATTCGCTGGCAGTCCGCACGCAAGATTTTGTATTACGATTTGCATAAAGTTGCGGGCATTGTCATGGGGATTTTTCTCGCTCTAGTGTCCTTCACTGGAGTCATTATCTTCTTGCTGCACGTTTTCCCGAAAGCTATTGTCTTCTTCACCGGCCCGCCGCCACCGCCCGTAGAAATGGCCGCCCTCCCTGCCAATAGCGTTCCGCTTCCCTTGAGCCAGCTTCTCAAAAAAGCGAATGAAGCGATGCCCGGCAGTCAAACAACCGGAGTTTCCTTTCCCCACGGAGAAGGAGAAGAAGCCCGAAAAATGACGATCCGGCGTAAATTTCCCAACGATCCCTTTGTCTTTGGTGGTTTGAGTCATGTGGATCTCGATGTTTATACAGGTCAAGTTTTGGGACTTCAAAAAGTCGATAAGCCGACCTGGGGCACTCGCTTTGGGAACTTTATTGTTGGTTTTCACTTTGGGACATTTGCCGGTCTTCCCAGTCAAATTCTCTATGTTTTTGTGGGCATGACTCCAACTTTATTATTTGGCACGGGTTTCGTGCTTTGGCAACAGCGACGTTGGGCGGAAAGTCGCAAGCGAGAAAAGAAAAATCTTTTGCAGAAGGCGATCGCCATCAAAAAAGAACTTCAAGAACAACAGCCCCAAGCTGCTTATTCTGAGAATGCTCTGCCCGCAAATTCACCAAAAGCAACCCAACCTAAAATCCGTAAAAAACCGCGCCTAACATTGGGAATCGAGGCGATTGACGGGGATTCTCTCGACGATCTCATTCATTCTCTCGGTTTAGTCATTCCGCCTGAAGGATTTCCAGAAAAATTTGACACCTAAAGGTAGAGCGATATTTTTCCTCGATAACTTCGAGAAAATCAACGTCATACAGCTATCAATTATGTTCCGATCGCGTGGTAGAAAAAAATGAATATCAATATTTTGGCTGCATCTACAGCAGGATCGTTTGTTGAATTTCTAGAACTTGCCGTTATCGCTTATGCGATCGCGCGATCGGGCTATCCCAGAGAAGCAATTTGGGGGAGTATTGTCGGTATTTTGGGAGTTACGATTATTGCGTTTCCTTTTGGCCGAGTTTTACAAACCATTCCGCTTTATTTTCTCCAGATCGCGATCGGCTCGATTTTAATTATCTTTGGATTGAGATGGACGCGTAAATCAATTCGCCGTCAAGTCAAAAATACTCGTGCGGGTTGGATGTCGGAAGATCCTTTACATGCTGAAGGGATTACTCTGGACGATCGCTCGACAAAGTTTAACTCTCTTAACTTTTGGATCGTCACGAAAAGCGCGCTCTTAGAAACCTTGGAAATTGTCATTTTGGCGATCGCATTGGGATCGGCTTCTCAAGCATGGTTTGAAGCCATTAGCGGTACAATTACAGCACTATTCTTTTCGATTATCATTGTTGTTATTTTACACAAATACTTATTAAACATTCCCGAAGTCCTCATCAAATTAGGAGCGGGAATTTTGTTGGTTTCTTTAGGCACATTTTGGCTGGGAGAAGGCCTGGGATTTGAGTGGTTCTTCGGAGAACTTTCAATTATCGTAATTGTCACGTTCTATAGTTTGACAGCCTTGGCAATTATACAATGGCAAAAACTCCATTTTCAATCGGTGGATTTACAGAGCGATCTTGAATTAAAAGTTAAAGATTAGATCGACTCTCTTTCGTACAATTCCTTGATTTTCAAGTTGGAGAAACTAATCAAAAATGAAATCGAGATTCTGAAATTTTATGAAGAGAATGAAAATCATTATCAATTCGTGAGAATGATTCTCTTTCTCATAAAATATATTCTCAAAACGCTAGACAAAAGCGAGTTATTTTGTTTAAATCTGAATATGCGTTCAGATTTAAACAGAGCTTATGAGTCAGGCATCTTCTCATTCATGTTGTTCGGGTTGTTCTAGCGATCGCGAACCCAATACTGGAGATAGCAATAGTTCTAGCAAGGAATTCGATCTCAAGCGATCGCTCATTCCGACGGGTTTAGCGTTGATTCCTTTTCTTTTTGGTTTAATTTTTTACCAATTCCTGCACGATACACCCGCTCGTATCGGCGAATATTTGGTCTTTATTCCAGCCTATTTAATTAGCGGCTGGTCGATTTTAACCCATGCCGGACGTAATATTCTGCGCGGCCGCATTTTTGATGAGAATTTTCTCATGACTGTTACCAGTGTGGGCGCGATCGCAGTTCACAAACTGCCTGAAGCGGTTGCTGTGATGGTCTTTTTCCAAGTTGGAGAATTATGCCAAGAGTATTCCGTGAGTCGCTCTCGTGCCTCTATTAAAACGCTATTAGAAATTCGTCCCGATACGGCTAATCTCAAGGTCGGGAATAGTATTAAAACTGTCTCTCCCGAAGCGGTCGAAATTGGCGATATTATTCTGGTTAAACCGGGAGAAAAAATCCCGCTAGACGGCGAAATCGTTCGCGGTAGCGCTCAAATTGACACCTCTCCACTGACCGGAGAATCTGTTCCTCGCCTGTCAGAAAAAGGCGATACCGTCCTCGCAGGAACAATTGATAAAACAGGAGTGCTGGAAATTCGCGTCAGCAAATTATTTCATGAATCCTCCATCGCCCGCATTCTCGAATTAGTGGAAACTGCACAAAGTAAAAAAGCCAAAGCGGAAAAATTTATCACTCGCTTTGCCAAATATTACACCCCAGGGGTATTCTTTATTTCACTGCTGGTTGCCTTAATTCCGCCTTTGATAATTCCGAATGCAACTACAGCAGAATGGGCATATCGCGCCCTCGTTCTATTGGCAATTTCCTGTCCCTGTGGCTTGGTGATTAGTATTCCTTTGGGTTTCTTTGGCGGCGTGGGAGGAGCAGCGAAACGCGGTATTTTAGTCAAAGGCGCAACGTTTTTAGACGTTCTGCAAAAAATTGATACGGTCGTCTTTGATAAAACCGGAACCCTAACAGAAGGAAAATTTAAAGTCACCGAGGTCGCACCTCATAATGGGTTTGCACCTTCAGAAATGCTGCAACTCGCCGCAGCCGGAGAAACCTATTCCAATCATCCCCTCGCCCGAGCGATTCGCGATGCTTGCAATGGAACCTTGACAGATGTTGAAATTAGCGATTATCAAGAGATTGCCGGGCGAGGCATTCGCGCTCGGGTCGGCGATCGCCTTGTTTGCGTTGGCAACGATCGCCTCCTCACCCAAGAAAAAATCGAGCATCCTTCCTTATCTGACGAGGAAACGCGAGTACACCTCGCCGTCGATCGCGCCTATGTGGGATCGATCGCCATTGCCGATCGCCTGAAAGCCGATGCTAAAGAAGCGATCGCCAGTCTGAAAGCCTTGGGAGTGCCAAAAATTGCCATGCTGACGGGCGATCGGCAAGCCGTTGCCGCCCGAGTCGCCCGAGAATTAGGCGTGGATGACTATCAGGCAGAACTTTTGCCCGAAGATAAAGTCAACGCGATCGAAGCCATCATGCGCCGCACCAGTCCTAAGAAAAAGGTTGCCTTTGTGGGGGATGGAATCAACGATGCGCCTGTTTTAGCCCGTGCGGATGTCGGGATTGCAATGGGAGCATTGGGAGCCGATGCCGCGATCGAAAGTGCCGATATCGTTCTTATGTCTGACGATCCCTCGAAAGTCGCCGAAGCCATTCGCGTTGCTCGCAAAACCAATCGCATTGTCTGGCAAAATATCGCCCTTGCCCTAGGTATTAAAGGCTTTTTCATGCTCCTCGGGATCTGGGGTGTAGCAACCCTTTGGGAAGCCGTTTTTGCCGATGTTGGCGTTGCTCTACTGGCGATTTTAAATGCAACGCGAGCCAGAAATTGATGATATTGCTATGAAAGGTCGGATTCGCTCTCGAGGAATGCTCTACCGTCACCACGGAGGGGATCGTCAATCATCGCCACCCACCGATCCCCACTTTTGCGAATAACGTCTTCGGGGGCGCTATCTGCCCGATACATCCACACGGGCAGCATATAACGCATCTGGCATAGGTTCGCCGTTAATTGAAAGGGTCGGAGTAATTCGTAGATCGTCGCGTATATATCAAAGCCACTGTAGAATTTCTCCTCTCCCCCCGCAGAGGTAATGATTTGTAGCTCCTTGCCCTTGAGCTTGTCCCCCGTACTTCCATAGGCAAAACCGTAGGTTAGCACATCATCCAGCCACTTTTTGAGCAGTGGCGGACAAGAATACCAGTAAAACGGAAATTGCAAAATAATACGATCGTGGGCGAGAAGTTGCCTTTGCTCGCGATCGATATCAATTTGAAAGTCCGGATACTCAAGGTACATATCGCGAGAAGTCGTAATTTTACCGCTTTCTTCAAGCTGTTGTTTCCAGATTCGATTGACACGAGATTTCTTTAAATCGGGGTGAAACACCAAATTCATGATTTGCATGACAATTCTCCTGTTCCTATTCAACGTGAATTTTGGCTTGCAAACCAAAATGCTCGAGGGCTTTCACTGCCACTAGAGCGCCTTGTTCCTGCACAAAATGATCGGCTTCGGGAAGCTCGAGCGGCTCTGGACATCCTTTGATTAAATCCTTCATGTGATACATCACATCCGGACCCAGCATTTTATCTTGCATCCCGATCGCCATAAACGTCTCGCCCTCCCATTGCTCGCTCCAGAAAGGGATAGCTTTAAGAGATGTTTCGACTCCCGGAAAGTCCGAACGGGTCGCAACCAATGCCGGGAATCGACGCGCTCCAGCCTTATAATCCTTGTTCGGAAAAGGAGCTTCGTAAGCCTGCGCCTCGGCATCAGTGATGCCGGGGGCATGACGCTTCATAACCTCAAAAATCGGCACATCCGGATCGCTGTCAAGAAATGCCTTCCACTCGAAAAAGGCTTCACTCACTTCACCCGTCATGATGCCCGTGTTCATAATCAACAAACGCTTAAAACGTTCTGGCATTTCGTGCGGCAAGGTCAGCCCCAGCACCCCACCCCAGTCTTGGCAAACGAGCGTGATGTTCTGTAAATCAAGCGCCTCAATGAAGCGGAGCAAGTATTCACGGTGAAAGTCGAAGGTGTAGACCTCCGCATCCACTGGCTTATCAGAGCGGCCTAATCCCAGTAAATCCGGTGCGATCGCCCGAACGCCCGCAGCCGTGAATACGGGAATCATCTTGCGATAGAGATAGCTCCAAGTCGGCTCACCATGCAGACACAGAAAAATCTCATCCGAATCGGGATTTCCCTCATCGAGATAGTGACCGCGGATGCCCTCGAAACCCGGTAAATCTTCAATGTAGTGAGGCTGAAAATCAAAGCCGGGAAGATTTTGAAATCTTTCGTCAGGGGTGCGTAATACTTCAATCATGCTCGATCTCCTTGCGGGATATTAGGTCACTCGACCTAAAAACCAGAATAGGTCACTCGACCTAAAACGTCAAGGGGGTGATGCAATCAAGCATTCCCAATCAGAATAAAGCCCATGCCTCCTGCAAAAAATACAAAGACGCACATCATCCAAGCCGCGATCGCCCTGCTGAAAGTCCACGGCATCGAAGGGTTAACGATGCGTAAGGTTGCCACGCAAGCAGAGATGAGTTTAGGAAATCTGCAATATCATTTCAAGGATAAGACTGCTCTCATGGCCGGGCTAGCGGAGCATTATTTTGGTGAATGCGAGAGCTTGCTAGATGATTATCAACACACTCCAATTGATGGAACCACAGAGGAAAAGCTACGGAATTTGATTTTCTTCTTGTTAGATCATGTCGATTGCATGAGCGATATGTGCCGCATTTTTCGTGAGATATGGGCGCTTTCTACACGAGATGAGGATATAAATATACAACTGATTGATTACTACAAAGTGACGATGCAGAAGTTATCAAAACTGCTCATTCTAGTCAGTGGTTGTGAAAAAGCGGCCAACGATATGGCAAGTTTACTCATGCCGTATATCGAAGGCTATTCCATTGTGTTTCCAGCCTTGCCACAGAGTAAGCATGACACGATGCAAATACTGACCAAGCTCTGCTGCGTTATCTGCCAAGATGCACGCTCTACGGAGTCGAAGCAAAATGCCACTATTGAAACTGTATAAAACCGTCTTTGGCAAAAATCAGCGTCATAATAGGAAAATAATCAGGAGGGAGAATGGTGCGATCGCTATAACAGAAACCATTGCGGCTCAAAAAATTAAGTTGGCCGATCTCAAGGAACAATTTAACCTTCAATATACAGAGGATGAGTCCGTTTTTTCAGAATGCCAAGAATCATTGTCACCCCTAAATGAAATTAAACAACAGACTATAATCATGCAAAACTCAAACTATCCTTTTGCCCGCGCACTCATTACCGACACCGATGGCAATATCCAAAAAGTCATCCTCAACTATCAAGATTATACCTACCTCCTAGAACTTCTAGAAGACCAAGAACTTTATCATGCCATGTTACCCACCCTATCCGAAACCCCTCTCAACCGCGAACAAGCTCTAAAAATACTCGAAGAAGAATGAAAGTTTAATATCTTCCTACCTTTATCAAAGATCTCAAAAAAGCGAAAAATTCTGAGTTTTTGATCGCCAAAGCGATCCCCTAAACTCTAGCCTATATGTTAGCAACACCCAATCAAACGATTCCATCTTTTGGACTGGTCTTAAATGGCAGTGAATTCCTATTTTTGAAAGTATTGAGAACAGAAACATCGGCAAATGAAATCTATCACAGTTGATCCAACTTGTTTTCATTGTTGAATCAGGGTAACGACTTGTATCGAGTGTTGCAAGTATCGAAACGGTTAGGTCAGTTGGCGTTCTCTCGCTGCTAAATTTTATGTTTTAGTGAGAAAGACCTCTCGATATTTAATTGGCGATCCATTCCCCTAGCGTAAAAAGGTTATCATGGTCAAGCATAACCCCTTTGGGCGTGGATGTAGAACCGGAGGTGTATTCCTACTTGCGCCTGTTGGTTGTAATAGCGACTCTGGCATTGGGCGTAAAAAGCAGAGACAGTCATGCAATACAAATGAGTCTTTCGAGTTTTTTGTAAAATTTTGTAAAGTTTGCTATCTGTGTGCATGAAAATAGGGAAATTTCCCCAGAGTCTATATGTAGGAGCGGGAAATTTTCGCGATCGCACTGGCACAAACATACAGAATATCCACACCCTTACCTATTTACTCAAATCAACACATTTTCTGAAATCAAGTTCTTTTCCCATGAATAATAGTTTTTTCTTACAAAAATTCTACAGTTTATGCTTTGGTTTGTTGATTTCTATAGCTATTAATAAGCCTGCACAAGCTAACTCAATTATCAATGGAAGTTTTGAGCTACCCAATGGAGGAGCTTTTTGTTCTAACAGTACTCGTGTTTCGGGAGGTTCAAATTTTTTTGATGGCTGGGAAACCATTTTAAATGGCGTTGAATATTGCCAAAATAATCCTTCTTTTCAAGCTCGATATGGCGAAATTCAAGCTCAAGATGGCAAACGTTTGCTTGATCTAGCTTTCTTTACAACAGGCGGTGGAGGTCTTCAGCAAAATTTTTCTACAATTGTAGGGGAGTCTTACAACGTTTCATTTTTTGGAGCGAGCTTGACAGCTTTTGGGCGTAATGGCACGGGGGAACTTGAAGTTTCTGTTGCTGATAAAACTGAAATTTTTGATGTGTTTAATCTAAAAGATTCTTTGGGTATTGAAGATTGGCAATTGTTTACCTTTGATTTTGTTGCCATTTCTAATACGACAACTTTAAGTTTCCAAAATAACCAAGATCCTCTTCAACATTTCGCATTTCTTGACAATGTTCAGGTAAAGCAGTCAGTAAAAACTGTTCCAGAGCCTGCCAACACAGTAGCTTTTTTAGCCATAGTCGGAACCGGATTCCTCACCATACGCAAGCAAAAAAAAACGAGTAGTCAAGACAAGCAAGATATCTCAAAGTATAAGAGAACTCGATAATTTATCAGCAATCTTTTTCCATCACAAAAACAGCCTATGATTTTGCACGGAAGAGAAAGTTATGGGATTTTTGATCTGAGTTTACAAATATTCCCCTCACTGGTCAATCGATCGCCCTCCATTTATGACAGTATTAACTTGCAACCCCTTTACTTTGCGCCCAATGGGAATACACAATGGCGTTCCCGAAACGGGATCGTCAACAATGCGACAATCCAAACCAAAGACATCCTGCACCATACTTTCGGTCATGACCTGCTGGGGACTGCCTTGGGCATAAACCCGTCCGGCTTTCATCACGATCAGGCGATCGCCATATCGACAGGCTTGATTGAGTTCGTGCAGGACAATAACAATCGTTCGCCCCTCCTGTTGATTGAGATCGTAGAGTAAATCCAGTACCTCGATTTGGTGGGCAAGATCGAGATAGGTCGTCGGTTCGTCCAAGAGTAAAATAGACGTGTTTTGAGCGAGAGTCATGGCAATCCACGCTCGCTGTCGCTGACCGCCAGAAAGACTATCCACGGGTCTCCCTGCTAAATCTTGTAGTTCGGTAATAGCGAGAGAGTTGTCTACCTGTCGTTCGTCTTCTGCACTCCACTGCTGTAACCAAGTTTGATGGGGGTAACGTCCTTGAGCCACGAGATCCCGAACCGTTAGCCCTTCTGGTGCGCTCGGTCCTTGGGGGAGCAAACCCAGTTTCTTGGCCAAAACTTTCGTAGGGAGCTTAAAAATCGAGTTCCCGTCCAAATAAACAACGCCATGTTTGGGCTTGAGCAAGCGTCCCAAACCTTTAAGCAAGGTTGATTTACCGCAGCCGTTCGGGCCGACGAGGACGGTAATTTTACCGGCAGGAATGGAAACATCAAGGGCTTCGATGATGGGCTTACCATCGTAGGCTAGAGTTAATTGGCGCGTCGTGAGGGCAACTTCGGCTGTATTATCGAGCATCATTGAATTGAGAAATAACTGTAAGATTGCGTTGGAAATGCGATCGCGAAAATGTCTAGGTTCGTCGAGTACGAATGAGAAGATAGAGAAAATAGGGCGCACCGATAACGGATGTGATAATACCGCAAGGTAGCTCGATGGGGGAAAATAGCAGTCGTCCCGCCAGATCTGCCACCACCACCACCATCCCCCCCGTCAATGCCGCTACGGGTAACAATCCTTCATGAGATGACCCCACCAGTTGTCGGGCGATGTGAGGGGCCATGAGTCCGACAAAACCGATATTCCCAGCCGTCGCCACTGCCGCTCCAGCTAAGGCAACACTGCTTAGTAATAACCAACCCCTCTGCCACTCCAAACGACTGCCTAAAGAGCAGGCGACATCATCTCCCAGTTGCAGGACATTGAGTTCGCGGCTCAAAAATAGCGACAATAGCCCAAAGCCAATCAACCAAGGTAAAAAAGCCAGCAATTGCGCCCAACTACGCCCGTAAACGCTCCCCGCCAACCAGACGAGGGCTTGACTGACGTTGTTGATGTTGCCGAACGTGACCAGTATATTTGTTATGGCAGCAGTAATCAGACTAAAGCCGACTCCCACCAAAATCAGCCGCACGGGGGAACTCCCGCCTTGCCAAGCTAAGAGATAGATAGAGATCGCCACCGCCATCGCGCCACCGAAAGCAGCGAAGGGCAAAAAAGCAATGGGGACTGAGGGAAAGATCACAATCAGGGTTACGGCGGCCAGTCCGGCACCTGCATTAACCCCGATAATCCCGGGAGCGGCTAGGGGATTGCGGGTAATACTCTGGGTAAGGGTGCCCGCGATCGCCAAGGCTGTCCCTACGCCCCAAGCCACCAAAATCCGAGGCAGTCGGAGGGTATTGACGATAAATCCATAGTTGGCATTATCGGTGGGCAATCCCACGATGGTGCGAATGACATCCAGTGGCGCTATGGGATACTCTCCATAACCCGCACCCCAAATCATCGCAACTAAAGTAATCGCTACCAACCCCAGCAATATTTTTGGCACTCGCCGATCCAATCGCAGAGATAGCCAACTCGTGCGGAAGACCAGCCATTGAGCGGACAGAACATCTTTCATAAAAGTCTCGTATAATAAGTTAACGCTTTATTCGAGAGCGGGTAAGATAGATAAAAAACGGCGCGCCAAGCAGAGGCATCACAATTCCAACGGGTAACTCTAGCGGTTGAACGATCAGCCGCGCGACAATATCAGCCAGTAAGAGTAAAATAGCCCCGACTAAAGCCGAATAGGGCAAAATCCAACGGTAATCCGTCCCCGCCCAAAATCGCACGATATGGGGGACGATTAAGCCGAGGAAACCAATCGGACCCGCGATCGCGACAGACCCCCCAGCTAAGAGAATAATGCTAACAGCACCGAATCCTTTAACCCAAGCCGTTTTTTGGCCGAGGCCCCTCGCCACATCTTCCCCCAAACTTAGGAGGGTGAGTTGCTTGCCGATCGCAAATCCCAACACCAATCCGACGATCAAGTAAGGCAGAACTTGCACGATCAGTTCTAGATCCCGTCCGGCAACCGATCCCGCCAGCCAAAAGCGAATTTCTTCTAGAGTCCGTTGACTGACAATCATAAGTCCGGACGTGAATGACGACACGAGGGCGCTGAGTGCAGCTCCGGCAATGGTGAGATTGAGCGGGGTCAAACCGCCCCGTCCTAACGATCCCAAGGAATAGACCGCGATCGCGGAGATTGCTGCCCCCACGAGAGCAAACCAAGCATAGACGCTCAAGGAAGACGTACCGAACAAAAACACCGAGATGACGACTGCGAGGGCCGCCCCCGCGTTGATGCCCAAAATGCCGGGATCGGCAAGGGGATTGCGGGTCAGTCCCTGCATGATCGCACCAGCGACCGCGACTGATGCACCCACGACTGATGCTGTTATCGATCGCGGTATCCGCACGGTGCGAATAATCAAGTGTTCGGTAGAACCATCCGGAACTGTTAGCGCCTGATAGATTTCCCCTAAGCCAATGTCCGCGACTCCGAGGGCAACACTGGCGGTAAAACTTTTGACGAGCAGGAGCAAACCGAGAAAAATTCCGACAAGTCGAAGGATTTGAGATGAGAAGTGCGATCGCCGAACCGTTCTAACAGACACCGAGCATTTACCTTTCTTTAAAATTATTTTCAATAATATGCTGTACCCGTATTCTCAGCAAGCGATCTGTATTGCAAATTGTCAAAACTTTCAGTTGATGCCGAAAATGTTGCCGCGATCGCTTTTTCTTGACAGGGGTTGCAAGATCTCCTACTCTGACACTCGTTGCAGTAGCCATTCAAGCTCTGGAGATAAAAGTGAAAGAACTTAAATTCCTCGCTCGCATTACAATTTCTGCTTTGCTCTCACTCGTTTTAGCTTTCAACTGTACTTTGCCCGCAGCAGCAAGCTCAATTCAACAACGACCCAATCCGATCCTCATTGCCTACGCCCAAGATATCGTCTCCACTGCTGTAGAAGCCGGTCAGTTCAACACCTTGGCGGTCGCCCTAAAAGCGGCTGGTTTGATTGAAGTTTTACAATCAGACGGCCCGTTCACCGTCTTTGCCCCAACGGATGAGGCATTTGCAGCTTTACCCCCTGGACTGGTCGAAGATTTGTTGCTGCCCGAAAACAAGGACGAGCTGATTAAAATCCTAACTTACCATGTTGTCCCCGGAAAATACTCTTCTGGCGATCTAGAGTCCGGTAAGGTCAAGACAGTAGAAGGCGATTATATCTATGTTCGAGTTTCCAATGCAGGGGTCAAGGTTGACGATGCCAACGCCATCATCCCCGATGTCCCTGCAACCAATGGTGTTATCCATGTCATTGACTCGATTATTCTTCCTTCTCGCTAGTCTTTGAGTGCCGATCCGCGTCGGGTTGGTGAAATGACGGCGAGGTAAGGGGCGATCGCTCTACCCCCATCGTCCGGCTTGAAATTTCGCCGTTAACAGGCACGGACTTAAGAAATAGTAACGCACCCATTTCTCTATTCTTAGGGATCGCGGTGCGTTACTTATTATCTAAATTTCCTGTTTCGGTCGCGATCGGGTTTTAAGGAGTTGCGGTTTTGATCAAACGACTGACGCGATATTGGGGTAATTTGCTCATGTCGATCGCCTCTCCCGGTTTCGGTGACTTGGATGCCGTCATCACGGGTTCGCTCTCTTCAACCCGTGCGGAATAGATGCCGGAAACTTTGCCATCCGGGCTAGAAAAGTGAATTTCTACCTCTGCTGCCGTCGCTTCTTTCGTCCATTGTTCTAGAAAAACGCGAACCTGTTTGAGGGGGATAAAACGTGCTAATCCGTAAATATAGCGTTTAATTCCTTTTAATTCCTTGCTCGTCGTGCGACCGTACTTATTGTAGCCGAGCCAGTTCCACCCCTCTTGCATCCAAATTTCCCGCTCTGCAACCTGCTCGAACTTCCCGAGACCCGCCCAACCGCGATAGTGCGATCGCAAATCCGCGACCGCACCTTCGTGATGAACCAGTAAATCCAGCATTTCCGGTTCGAGATGACCCCAGAAGCGTCCTCCCGGTAACTCGAAAGCCGTCGGGGCAAAACGATGTCCTCCGAAATGACTGCACCGCCAAACCCGCAGAGAAGGAGAACTCCCATTCTCTGGCTTCGTAGCATAGTCTTCTCGCAGTTTTTGGTAGATGGGATAGCCAAAACGAGCGCAAGCCGCATCGACATTGCCATGGGTGCAAACGAGGATTTCGCGAATCTGACTGGTATCTTGGCGATATTCTTGAAAGGCTTCGAGTTCGTTGGGCTGCTGCATCAAATTCTTGAGAATTGCCGCAGCCAATCGGGGAAAGTCGGTTTCTGGTACGATAAACTCTTGCTTCTCAAACTGCGCGAACTGCTGTTGCGATCGCTGATAATAAAGAATCCGGGTTTTTCCGGGTTGGGAATACTCCGGATCGGGGGCGATGAGGACGGGGCGAATCATGACACCGCGCTTCATAAAGGCTTGCTTGAATAGCTCGATCAGGGGCTTAATCTGCGGATTTTCTGTAAATGTCTTTTCCGTCCAAGGTTGAGCCAGTTCCATGAGAAGCCAATAGTCCGCAGTTCCGGCGGTTCCGATGGGATCTTCGCCATTGGCTTGAGAAACTTGCGAGCAAAATCGACATTCTGTCAGGGATTCTGTTAAGGGTTCTTGAGTTAACATAGGATTCTTTAAATTGATATGGATTTAACTCGATTGCATGGCAGATAGCACGTCGTCTAGAATCTGGTTCGCCGCCAAATAACCGGCACCATACCAGTGGGCATCCACTTCATAGATGCGATCGGCTTGAACTGCCTTCAGATTCTGCCAAAGAGGATTGGCTTTCATGCGATCGAGAGCTTTTTGAAGATTGGCCGCAATCTCGGTTTGGCTTTTGGGTTGCAAGACAAAGAGAAAGTCTCCATCAATGTCGTCAAGAAGTTCTAAAGAGATTTGGATCTGCTCCCCCGTTGCTTGTCGGGGAGGACGCGCTACCCCAGTCTCTGCAAGAACAGTACCGGAAAATGTGTCTTGACCGAGGGCGAAAATCCCCCCTCCATACAAAACAACCACTGAAACTTCAGCCCGAACGGAATCGTCGGAGAGTCCAGCTTTAATTTTTTGGAGCTTGGCTTCATACTCGGTCTCGAGGCGATCGGCTTCGGCTTCTTTCCCTAAAACTTCCGCACACAGACGAGTTGCCGTTTTCCATTCAGTCATCTTCTCAACATCACACACAACCGTTGGGGCAATTTGCGAGAGCAATGAGTATTTTTCAGGATCGGCATATATTTTACTCGTCAGGATCAAATCCGGTTTGAGGGCTACTATTTTTTCCAAGCTGGGTTGTGCGGGATGGCCGATATCAGTGATTTCCTTGCTGGATTCGGGTAGATGCAGGAAATTATCGATGACAAGACCGGGAGCCGCGATGGGTTGAACGCCGAGAGCGATAACTGCCTCAACGACAGACAGGCCCAGCACGGCGATTCGATTCGATTCGATGGGGATCTCGATTTCTCCGAAAGCATGACGGATCTTTTTCGTTCCCATCATGTCGCCATAGGCAGGTGCTTCATAGGTTCGAGCGAGGTTGGAGCAAGCAGAGGTCACTACAGCACTCGCTCCGGCAAGCAAGAGAAATCGCCTTTGGCGATTAAAAGGTTGAGTATTTTTTTTGAATAGCATCTAACAGAATTGACTGATTGTAAATTTTTTTAACAATTTGATAGGAGTATATACTACATTAACTTAAGAGTATGCACTGAATCAAGTAATAAACTTTATCAACAAAATAAAGAATAAAATTCCGTTAAAAAAACACTCTCCGCAGTTCGAGATGCCTCCTCCCCCGAATGGGGAACGAGGTAAACGCTACAAAGCACTAAGATGGAGACTTTTTGGTCTCGATCGCCCTCAACTGCGGGACGAAAAATCCGGTCAATCCAATGAGGAAAAGGCACGCGGAGCAAGCGACGTAAATCACGGCCATTCCCGCTCCCGGCCCGTTCCCAAAAGCAAAACCGAGCAGATTTGCCAAGGGTTTCTCCGGCATCATGGCAGGTTCGAGGATGCGATCGGCCAAGGGCCCCGCCAGTAATACCGCCAAGGCGCTGATGCTTTTGATGACCACGGAATTTGCAGCAAAGACCCTACCTTGACGTTCTGGAGGAATCGCTTCCATCCAGAGGGCACTCCGACAACTTCCCAACAGGGGAAAATTTAAAGAGGAACAAATCTGCGCGGGCATCCAGACCGAGAGCGATCGCCCGAACCCGAAGACAATTTTGCTGAGTCCAGCCCCGATGATTCCCACCAGCATCCCTCGAACGCGGGACTTCGGGCCGCCCCAAATACTGGCGATCGCAGACCCCATCACGCCCCCAATCCCCGCCGCCGCCGAAACACTGGCCAAGATGCGAGCATTGCCATCAGTGCGAGCCAGAATCATGGGGCTATGCAAAGAACCCCCCAAATCGTGGGCAAAGGAGAACATTGCGGCGAACAATAACAATGTTCTCAGTTCGGGCCGCCGCCAAACTTGGCGAAAACCAAAAGCAAGATTATCTATAAGTTTGTCCGACGGGGAAGCAGTTTTCCCAGACGGTTGGGGAATTGGAGCCGTGAGGAGAGTGATGAAGGCGATCGCAAATGTGACTGCATCAATACCGACAATACCGGATAAACCAATGATGGGATAGAGGATTCCAGCCAGAGCAGGACTGACGATATTGGAACTGTAGTGAACTGCGGATCCCAAACTGCTGGCCCGAGTGTAGTGCTTTTTGGGGACGATGAGGGACATTGAGGCTTGATAGGCCAAGATTTGAATTTGACCAAAAATTCCCGCAACTGCTGCCACGGGGTACAGATGCCAAATTTCGAGCCGTCCGGTCAGATGGAGTAAACCAATGGTCAGCGTCGCACAAGCAGTAACGGCATCTCCGAGGAGCATCAAATGCTTGCGGTTAAAGCGATCGACGATCGCCCCGGCCAAGAGGGTGGCAGGAATTTGAGGCAGTTGAACAAAGAAGCCGACCAATGCTAAAGCCGTAGCAGAGCCGGTGGTTTCCCAAGCCCACAGGGACAGGGCAAAGAAAGTCATGTAGCTGCCAATGGTCGAGACGAGTTGCCCCGCCCAAATTTGTATGAATGTTCTCATCAGTTACTCTTGCTCCGTCAATGCGCCGGCAACATCTTGCAAAATCTGATGAGCCGCCAAAAGACTTCGCCCTGCTTGCCATACTTCCCATCGCACGGGATAAACCCGCCCCTTTTTCACCGCAGATAATTGGGAAAAGAGGGGATCGTTGATAAATTCTTCCAAACTCAATTGCTCGGATTCAAGGCCAACGATTAAAAAGATCGCGTCGCCGTCTAAATCGCTAAAGGCTTCCTTAGAGACAATACTGAGATAAGGAGCCGTTTCGGGCTGAGTTTGAATCGTGGGGCGAGAGAGTTCCAAGTCGGCTAAAACCGAACCGGAAAAACTGGTATCGCTGTAAAAGCCAATGTAGCCTTGAGAGGAAAACACCACGGAAACCACAATTTCCCCAGGCTCGCCGATTTGTTTTTGCACGGCCTTCACCTTTTGCCGATAGTCTTCGAGCAAGCGATCGCCGCGATCTCCCTGACCCAATGCCTCGGCATAGAGCCGAAAATTTTCCACCCATTTGCCGTCTCGCCCAGTGTCTTCAGTGAGTACTGTCGGTGCAATTCGAGAGAGGTGAGAATATATTGTTTCATCAGAAACTTTCGTCCCCAGAATTAAATCGGGTTGGAGCTTGAGTATCTTCTCTAAGTTAGGCTGTCCTGGTGTCCCGATCGCAGTAATGCCATCAAGGAGATCGCCCAAGTAATCCGGAAATTCCCCCTCAGCGCTCGAAGCAATCGGTTTGACTCCCAAGGCGAGGGTCGCATCTAGGGCAGAAGGACCCAGTACCGCCACTCGTTCCGCCGTTTTGGGAACGTTTGCCACTCCCAAAGCGTGCTCCACCGGACGAGTTCCCGCTTTTGGGGCAGGGGAAACTCGTTCGGCCGGAGCATTCATGCAAGCCGACAAGACTGCGGCGATCGCGACTGAAGATGCAGCCCGTTGAAACGGGTGAATTCGAGCCGGCCGCGAGCGATCGAATTTTGTGATTTTAGAATTGGATTTTGACAAAAGAGACATTGTGCGAACAGAAAACTAGCGCCCGAGGTAACAAAAAAAAGCGATCGATCCCACCTCAAGGGAGAAGACAAAGGATCCTTCAGATGTACATCATTAGCAGATGTTAATTATCTAAACTAGAGGATGAGCGCGATCGCTTTCTCTTCAATCGGAAGTTTTTTCTCTTCAATCGGCACTTTCTTCCTTGCATCGTTTGAGCTTGGGTGTGTTGATGCCGACTCGAAGAGGGAGTTCCGCGATCGCTCGTCAAAGATGTTCAAATCGCTTGCGATCGAGGAACGGCGGGGTCTTCTCACTCGATCGCCTCCACCCTTAAAATTCGACAACGATGTTGCCGAGAATCGTGAATCCATCCCCCGGCCGATTTTCAATTGTCCGGCTGCCTTCAGAACTGTCAATATAGTCCACATCGAAGAGATTGCGGAAGTTGAGGGCAACTCGCCAATTATCCCGTCGGTAAGCAATGACCGCATTGGTCAAAAAATACTCATCTAAAACGAAAGTATTTTCGTTATCGCCAAAGCGCTCGCTCACTAAATTAAAGCCAATACCCAGTTGCAAACCCGCCAGATCTCCGTCCTGAACCTCATAGCTCGTCCAAAGGTTGGCATTATGTTCGGGCGTGCCAAAAAGCCGATTGCCCTCGAGACCTGTATTGTCCTCGGTAATGTCTGCATCAGTATAAGCATAGTTCGCGGAAATATTCCAACCGGGCACGATTTCACCAATCAGGTCGAACTCGATGCCCTGACTGCGCTGTTCCCCGGTCGCAATGGCGAAGGATCGAGCCAGAGTCGAAGCGGGATCGAGGGTGGCGACATTTTGTTTGGTGATGTTGAAGAATGCCAGATTCGCAGTCAGGCGACCGTCTAGTAATTCAGCCCTTGCCCCAACTTCAAACTGCTGCCCTTCTTCGGGTTCGAGAAATTCATCATTAATATCCGTTGCCGAGTTGGGAGAGAAAGAAGTGCTATAGCTGGCATATAAGGACAGTTCGTCGATGGGTTTGTAAACAAAACCAATTCGAGGAGTAAAAGCATCGCTACTTTGACTGCTACTTGTATTTGATTCGAGATTTGCTGATTCTTGAGTAACCGTGTCATAGCGAATGCCGAGTAGGGCGAAGAAGTCATCCGAGAAGGAAATCTGATCCTGAAGGTAGACACCAAGGCTCTCGGTACGACCCGATCCGACTTGGGGAACGGGATCGTTGAAACTGTCCGGCCGCGATGTTTGTCCGTAGACCGGATTAAAAATATTGAACGTCGGTTGCGGTGTTAGGTCAAAGCGCCTGAATTGGGCATTATCTCGGCGAAATAAATCGATACCCGCAAGAAGGGTATGCTCGATCGCTCCCGTGTTAAATTCTCCCACCACATTGGTTTGCAATTCGTTGCTGGTGTTGGGTTGCGCATTTTGAACCCAACCGCGAAATAAATCTCCGGTCACTTCATTGACAACAAAGGGGGTGTTGGAGACAAATTCATTCTCAAATCGGATATGACGAAACGTATTGCGAATTTTCCACTCGTCGCTGAAGCGATGCTCGAAAAGATAACCGACGCGCAGGTAAGTATTGTCAGCATCATCCCCGGGTTCTCCGGTAATGCGATCTAAGGGGACTCGAGCGATGCGATCGCCGATCGCTGGCAGTCCGCCAAAATCTGCTGGGCGGCTGTCGTCGCTATATTCAAAGCTGAAGGTAAAATCCGTGCGATCGTTGGCCGCCCAAGAGACGGTCGGCGCAATAAAATATCGCTCGACTGGCACGTCAAAATTGCTCTCGAACTCTTCACGGCGATAGAGCGCATTGAGTCGATAGAGAACCCTTCCATCTTCTGACAGAGGCCCGGAAAAATCGATACTGGGTTCGATGAACTCCCGATTGCCCGCACGAAAGCCTAATCCGTAAAATGGTTCTGAGAGAGGCTGTTTACTAATGAGATTGATAGCACCCCCCGGTTCCGTCACACCTGCTAAAATCGCGGATGGACCTTTCAGCACTTCGATCCGCTCGAGACTGGCTAATTCTTGGAAACCCGAGTTCAATGACGCACCATCCGTCAGGCGAAATCCATCTCGCAAAATTGACGCACTGCTAAATCCCCGCAACACGAATCGCTGTCCCCTCTGGTCGCGGGAGCTAGATACGACTCCACTGGCATTCCGCAAGGCATCATCGAGGTCAATGGCTTGCTGCTCGTCGAGTACCGCCCTGGGAATGACCTGAATCGATTGGGGCACTTGGTCTAAAGGTGTATCCGTCCGGGTTGCCGTGCTGGCATTCTCAACTGTAAAATTTTCTTCTTGTCCTGTCACCCCAATTCGCAAGGTTCCCGAATCTGAAGTTTGTAATGAGTCTTGGGAGCGAGCGATCGCGGCTGCACTGGGAATATCGACAATGAATTCTTCTCCCGTGACCGATAGATTCACCTCGGGTAAGGTTTCAATTCCTACAATAGTGAGGCGAATACTCTGGGAATTCAAGGTTTCTACGTTGAGAGCGGAAACTTCTTCAATGGGATTGTTGACGCTGTAGCGATCGCCTTCAGGAAGCGTCAGTCTAGCGTTTGTTAAGTCGAGAATTAAGGTCTCTCCCTCGACAGTCGAAAAGGGCTGAATTAAATCCCCATTGAGGGTTTCGAGGACTAATTCCGCCCCCGAAGTGGTGGATTGCAATCGAATATCGGTAATCTCGGCAATATCGCTTGTTGCCTCGGATGGGGCTGCCAAAGCGGGTTCTTCGGGTGTGGGTGTCTCTACAATGGTGGATGCACCCGGAAGAGAAACGATGAATTCCTCTCCGGCAATAGCCAGATTGGCTTCGGGGAGAGTTTCGATACCTGCAATGCTAATGCGAACGGTTTGCTCGTCCACGGTCTCGACGATGACCGAGGAGACGGCATCGGTGGGATTATCGGCTTGATAGGGCGAACCCTCGATATCGAGTTGAACCCCCACGAGGTCGAGGATCAAGGTATTGCCATCAACATCGGAAAAGGCGCGAATGTCGTCGCCATTGTTGGTTTCGAGAATGAGATCGAGTCCGCTTTCGCTGGGTTGAAAGCGGATATCAGTAATTTGGGCAAGTGCTGCTCGATCGCTTTGAGCAATCTCACCCTTCACGGTCATTTCTGGTAACAAAATAGAGGACTCTGCTCCCGTTGGCAAAGCGATCGTCAGCATACTGAGCGGAAGTAGCCCGATAAACAATGGTTTTAACATTTTTTCTCACCCCACTAGGTAGTACATCGAGGCATCTGCCACCCTATGCAGATACCTCGAATAAAAGTAATTCGCAGTTTGTAACTACCTAAGCTATCAGATGAGCGCGATCGCTTTCTCTTCAATCGGGACTTTTTTCTCTTCAATCGGGACTTTTTTCTCTTTAATCGGAACTTTTTTCTCTCCGATCCTTAAAATTCGATGACGATATTGCCGAGAATCGTGAAGCCATCCCCCGGACGATTAGTCAGCCGGAGGGTAGAAGAACTGTCAATATAATCCACATCAAATAGATTGCGGATGTTGAGGGCAACTCGCCAATTATCCCGTCGGTAAGCAATCACCGCATTGGTTAAAAAATACTCATCTAACAGGAAAGTATTCGCGTTATCGCCAAAACGCTCGCTCACTAAATTAAAGCCAACACCCACCTGTAAACCCCCGAGATCTCCATCCTGAATCTCATAGCTCGTCCAAAGGTTGGCATTATGTTCGGGCACACCAAAGAGCCGATTGCCCTGCAAACCGGTATTGTCTCGGGTAATTTCGGTATCGGTATAAGCATAGTTCGCAGCAATATTCCAACCGGGCAGGATTTCCCCAATCAGGTCGAACTCGATGCCTTGACTGCGCTGTTCCCC
>JBCCVR010000107.1:0-25360 GCA_039194995.1 Cyanobacteria bacterium P01_E01_bin.42
AGGGATATTATCGGATGTAAAAAGAAAAACATTACCAGCGATCGCGAAAATCAATGGATTAGCCAATGCCCAAGGATTGCATCATTTTTTAACAAAATCTCCATGGGAAGTGGAGGCATTAAGAAAACGAAGAATAGAAGTGTTATTACAAGTATTACAAGAGCGAGAAATTTGGCTCATTGTGGATGAAACAGGAGACCCTAAAAAGCGGTCGAGGGATGGTGAGGTTTCCTCACCTTATCCAATCGACCAAGACAAGGAAATCAAAGAGATTATGTATCCCGTCAATATTTAGGTCGTTTGGGAAAAATTGAAAATGGGATAGTATCTGTAGTTGTTTATGAGGTGATTGAAGGGCTGAAGGGGCGACAAGAAGGCTGAAAAGCAGAAAGGACAAAGGAAGTAGACGCGAGGAGGAAAAAAAGATAGGCTAGAGATTGTCAATAAACCTAGCCTATTGAAAAAATGAAAAATATGCCTCCATTGTATCAGATTAATCTAGAAAAATATTTTTCTGGAGTCCAGTAGCTGATGGTGTCAATTGTGATAATGCTGTTACAAAAAAATCGTCAGATAAAATTAGAAAAATTAGCAGAAAATTTTCCCAGTCCAATTCAGCAAAGAAGCCGACTGAAAAAACTACAAAGATTTTTATCTCTAGCTCAATGGGATGTCAAAAAAATTTGGTTTCCCATTTTTATGGCATGGCTAGAACAAGAATTCGAGCATCATGAAGTACTGTATCTGGCTATTGATTCTCCTCCGGAGACGCTACGCGAACGCAGTCAATGGAGAAACGTAAATCTATTAATGATAAGTTTGATTTATAAAAATAGAGCAGTTCCAATTTATTTTACAATATTGGGAAAATTAGGGAATACAAATGCTGAGGAGCAAAAGATGTTTTTGAAGATTGCTTTAGAATTATTGAAAGACTATAAGAAAGTTGTTCTTGGCGATCGCGAATTTTGTAGTGTAGATTTGGCAAAATGGCTAAGCTGTCAAAAGAATACCGGCTTTAGCTTACGTCTGAAGAAAAATACTTGTATCGAACTAGAAAGTGAAACAGGTGGCTATAATTTAGAAGGCACTCAAGTTCGAGGTCAACGACTCGAAGCCCTGATTTTATGAGCAACCTTGGCTTATTCTCAAGCGATTTTTTCAGGGTTATCTTTGCAATCTAAAGGCATCGCCAAGTATGTAGCTCGTCCTACTTCTCCCCGACGAAAGTATCGACAACACAGTTATTTTTATCTGGGATTACAAGGATTTTCTTGGCTAGATTCTCTAGCTGATTTTGCCTCGGAGATGCAACTTCTCATGTCTTTGACTCCTCAATCTCGCCATCATTATCAGAGAGGATTGAAGGCCGTTTCCCTTTTACAGTCTGTTTTCTAGCTTGCTTGTCGCCCCTTCAGGATTGAAGGGATAGCTTTTCCGATATTATTTGAAATTTTTAAACCTCGAAAAAAATTGAAAGAAGGAGAAAAATATAAAACTAAACCTGAAATTGCTGGAAAACTTGTCGAAGAAATAGTTGCGTTAGGTTTTCGGATTAAGGGTGTACTATCAGATAAGCTTATATGGAGAAAGTGAAGAGAATTTTTTACGAAAATTGGAAAAACTAGGACTTCAGTATATGGTATCAATATGAAGTAATCATGGAGTCTGGCTACCCCCAGGAGCAAAGGTTAGAGCAAATCAATGGAGAAAGTTCGATCGCATCATGAGCCATGATAAAAAGGAAATTCGTTACGTTCGAGAAATTATTTTTGGGAAGAGAGGAAAACGTACCTATTGGGAAGTTACCACAGATCCAGAAACTTTACCAGATAATTCCACAAGTTTTGTAATGAGTAATATTCCTGATTTAAAATATAAAAAGGTTGGGAATATTTATGGGGAGAGAACTTGGGTTGAATCCGGTTTCCGACAGTGTAAATTTGCATTAGGATGGGCAGATTTTCGCTTGACCCATTATCCTCATATTGAAAGATGGTGGGAAATTATTTGTACTGCCTATTTGTTAGTTACATTAATGTCCGCTCCTTTCTCTTCTTCTCCATCAGAGCCTCCTACTTCTTCTCAAGAAATTTTACTTCAATTCTGTCGTCAACATCCTCATTGGGACAAGAATCCGAATTGGAAAAGTGGTTTAAATAATTTGCGTTTACTCCTTATTCCTTTCGCTTGCTTTAACTTAATTCTTTATTGGTTAGAGGTCTTTCCTATTCCTCAATTATCCTTGGGATTCCCACGATTAATTTCCTTTATTCATCATGCTGCTTTAGCCCTCTTTCCCTTCTCATTCGAGCCTGATTTCTTCTTTTTCTCTGCCTAGAGTGACAAAAGGGGGATACTGTGGAAAATATCGTTGGGTGGGAATATCTAAAAAAGTGCGGATACTCATGGCAGAGACCGAGACCCAAACATAGAAAAGGAGATAAAAAAGCACAAGAAGAATTTAAGGTAGATTTATCAGAACTGGTAAAAAAGCTGAAGAAACAATATCCAAATGCAGAAATAGAAGTGTGGTGTCTTGGTTGGTTGGACATGGCGAGGAAACCTCGCCGTCTCCCAACCGCTTCTTTGATGAACATAGAGTGGGATTGAAACCTATTTTATGTAAAGTGTGGGCACCAATAGGAGAGCGACTGATTGCGGAAGTACAGCATCGTTATGAGTGGTTATATGTCTATGGATTTGTCAATCCAAAAACTGGCAAAACCCATTGGTATTTAATCCCAAGAGTTAACGTTAAATGGTTAAATGCAGTATTCACAGTCTTTGCACAAGAAGTTGGAGCATCCGAGGACAAGAAAATTTTGTTAGTTGAAGATAGAGCTGGATGGCATCGCAGTGAGAAGGCGGTGCGACCCCGCGTCGGCGAAAGACGCAAGGGAACGCGCACCAAGAGAGTAGAATTACCAGAAGGAATAATCACCGAATTTTTGCCTCCTTATTCTCCTGAATTACAACCAGCAGAAAGATTATGGTCATTGGTAGATGAGCCATTAGTTAATACTCACTTTGAAACTTTAGACGAATTAGAAGAGGTTTTAGCCCAACGATGTTGTTACTTGCAGGATAATATGATGATAGAAATCAAAAATTTGACGGATTATCATTGGTTTACATACGCTTAATTGTTTACATTCTATAACTGAGAAAACTGGTAACAGTAGAACTCAGAACAACCAAAGCAAATCGAACTTTTATTTCTGCAATCCCAAACTTTTTATCCTGCTCCTTGGCTTCTAGCATTAAGTAAAGCAGAGTAGTTCCTTGGCGCAGAACATCAGTTTTTGTTCCGCCAATTTTTCGTGCCAGTTCCTCCAAAGTTTCGTTAAGTTCTGGGGAAATATCAAGATTGAACGGAATCATTTCGGTTGGAGTTTTCATGTTTTTGTTTTCGTACGAAAACAATGGCCTAATAATAGCAAGGTATCCGCGCTCTTCGCTGAAATTAGAAAAATTGGTCGGTCGGGGGAGATCGCATATCCAAGAGTTGCACGTTCAGGCAATTTTCAGTCAAGATAGCCATTATTAAGATAATCCGATCGCCCAATATCTGAATGTCAAACTCAGCCCCCGATATCATCCTCCTCGTCCTCGATACCCAGAGAGCCGATCGCCTCTCCTGTTACGGCTACGAAAAAGAAACCTCTCCCGCTCTAGATCGCCTCGCTACAGAGTCTACCCTCTTTCGTCACGCCGTCGCCGCCGCCCAATGGACAATCCCCTCTCACGCGTCTATGTTTACGGGGGTTTATCCCGACATTCATCAGATGGTGCAGTCGTATTCCGTCCTTCCCCAAACCCTCCCCACCCTCGCGGAACGATTGCGGGACGGGGGATACTATACCGCCGCTTTTTGTAATAATCCCCTCGTTGGTGTGGTTAATAATGGCTTGCGACGGGGGTTTTATAGCTTTTTGAACTATAGCGGACTCATGACCGATCGCCCCAATCAAGCGGGAATTCCGGCGAACTTAATCGATCGCTATCGGTCTTGGTTCAAGCGAATCTTAGCGGGAACGTTTGGAAAAGTGCAAGATGCTTTTGCTCGTAGTGAGACTTTACTTTCTCTCTCTTTTAATCCCCTGATGGTGCCCCTGTGGCAAACGGCTTTGAGTTTTAAGGGCAATACGGCGAAATCCTTGGAAGACGCGGCAGAATTGCTCTGCGATCGCAGACGAACTGAAGGGCAACCCATTTTCACATTCATCAACTTGATGGAAACTCATATGCCCTACCATCCCCCCCGTAAATTCATCGAGCGTTTCGCCCCTCACGTTCTTAAAGATCGAGAGGAACAAAGCTACTTGCACCAGTTTAACAGCGATGTCTATGGTTGGCTGGCTCCTCTTGCCGATCCTCTCAATAGCCGCCACAAGGAAACCTTAGATGGGATGTACGATGCGGAAGTTGCCGCGCAAGACGAACATGTGGGGCGTTTTGTGGAACGGTTGCAGCAAAGTGGCGTTTTAGATAATGCCTTGTTGGTTGTTTGTGCGGATCATGGGGAACATTTGGGAGAAAAACGCTTGCTGGGTCACACTAATGCGATTTATAACGAACTGGCGCGAGTTCCCCTGATCGTTCGCGATGCAACGAATGCCTTTCCTCGCGGTACGTTCCGAGATGAAGTCGTTTCAACTCGGCAACTTTTCCATAGCATTCTCACTGCCGCAGGTTGCGCGACAGAAACAGAAATGCGCCTCACTCTCGCTTTAACTGGGGAAACTCAGCCCGTATTCGCAATGGCAATTCCGCCCCAAAACGTGCTGAATTTATTGATGCAGCGCCAACCGGAATTAGTGCGAGAAATGCAGTGCGATCGCCCGGCTTTGGCAGTCTGGGAACGAGAATACAAGCTCTTGGCACGAGGGTACGATGGAGATGATTTCGAGAGTTGCGAGCTTTATAATATTATCAGCGACCCCACAGAAACTCTAGATTTGCGGGATATTTTGCCCGAACAAACAGAAATTTTGCAAGACTATTTAGAGGACTTTTATCAACAAAAGGATTTAGTTAGCACGGGAGTTGGCGATCGCCCGGATAACTTCGACGATCCCCAAGTTTACCAACGGTTAAAAGACTTGGGATACTTAGAGTAATTCAAAATTCAGAATTCAAAAGTCCCACAGCAATCTAGAATAAACCTATCATTCTCAATTCTTAATTCTTAATTCGTTCCCAATGTACCCACCCGTCGATCCGATTCTCTTCCAACTCGGTCCTCTAACCTTACGCTGGTATGGCGTATTGATGATGAGTGCCGTTTTAATCTGCGGTTGGTTGGCGAGTCAAGAAGTAGAAAAGCGGGGGCAAAACCCGGACGATCTCTGGGATATGCTGCTGTGGATTATCATTCCGGGATTTCTGGGGGCAAGGCTGTACTATGTTTTCATTCAGTCTCCTCGAGATGGTACGGGAATTGGCTACTATTTAGCCAATCCGGGGAAGATTCTGCAAATTTGGAGCGGGGGCATTCATATTTTTGGCGGTTTTATTGCAGGGACGATCGCCTTGTGGCTCTTTTCGCGGGTGCGGAAATTGCCCGCTCTGATTTTCCTTGACGCGATCGCGCTCGGGTTGCCTCTCGCTCAAGCGATCGGACGCTGGGGCAATTTCATCAACCAAGAGCTATACGGTCCCCCGACGACGCTTCCTTGGGGGTTACGCATCGATCCGGTGCATCGCATTCCCCCTTATAATGACTTGGTGCAGTATCCGGAGAGCGATCGCTTTCACCCGCTCTTTCTCTACGAATCCCTGTGGAATTTCCTCGGTTTTGCCCTCATTTTTTGGATTTCTCGCCGTTTTGCCAAGCAATTGCAACCGGGAGATTTGAGTTTGTGTTATTTGATTTGGTATCCTTTGGGGCGCTTTTTTATTGAATTCCTGCGCACGGATTCTTGGTTTTTTGCAGGTACCCCGTTTAATATGGTTCACATTTTGAGCTTTTTTGCAGTTGCAGGAAGCGCGATCGCTTTATATTTGCGTCATAAAAACACCATGAGACCGGTAGATTAAAGGGAAATTTGCTCTAATCTTATGCGTATTAACTAATTTCTTCAAGTTGGAGTAAGTACAAACGAGCGGTTGTACGAGCGGTTTTGACGATGCGATCGGCGATCGCTTCTGTCATCCATTCCCCTTGCATCAAAGTTTCTAATTTACCAATATGGGATTCATCATTTTTGCCGTGATAAGCGAGAAAAGAAACTTGCTCATTTTGTAAATTTAAGGTCTCTTGAATGTATTTTGCCCAAGTCCCTGCCAATTGATTGCCCAATCCTTCAATAATAAAAATACTCCCCAAAAGATCGATAGGGTTTTCCCGGGATGCGCGATGAAAAATGAAAGCGGATAAGGCTTCGCTGCCAATGTTTTTTTCTGCTTCAGCAATCTCAGTCAATTCGCCACCTACAGTAACATAATTTCGCTCTAACATTTGATAATCTCGATGTTCTTCTCCTGCGTGTCCCAAGAATAGCGATCGCAATTCAAATACACTCATATTTGAGGCAGCCCGAGCGATCCACCTCGCACCATCTACAACTTGAGGGCGAAGATTTCGCAATAACAATTTATAATCTTCAAGGGTAAATTCTCCTTGATATAATTTTCGCACGATTGGAACAGAACGCAATTTTCGTTCAAATTCTAACCAAACTAATGCCAGTTGGCGCAATAGTTCTGCTTGGATGTTGTTCTCTGACTCGGATTCTAATTGAGCCAAAGGAGAAACTGTCACTGGAGGACGAAAAGAAAGGGCAGGGGATGAGGTATGAATTTCTTCTGGTTCGACAACACTTAACATCATATAAGCTGTCGTAAAACGTCCGCTTTCCGGCACAAAACAGAAAATTTTCTGACCCGATCGCAATTTGCCAGAATGAAATAATTCTTCTAGCATGAGGTAGATAGAAGCACAACCCGTGTTCCCGCGAGTATATAAGTTTGTAAACCATTTCTCTTCTGGAATCATGCAATTGGCTTTTTCCAACAGTTCGACAATTTGACTACGAAAGAAATGAGAAGAATAATGACAGAGCAACCAATCAATTTCTTGGGGATCGACATATCCTCGTTCAATTAATCGTAACCATCCTTCGACACCGAGTTTGATAACATTATCTAAAAGGCGAATATTTTGCCGTAAATCCATTACACCCTCGCGAGCAGCATCGAGATAAGATGAATAATCCAACCAGCTTTTATTACTCGTTTTTCCCGCAACGCCCGAGTACATACAGACAGGGTAAGCATTGGCATGAGACACCAATTCAATCCATTCTACTTTCACGCTGATTCCCGTTGTATTAGGTCGATCTTGGACTAAAAATGCTCCCGCACCATCAGAAAGCATCCAGCGCAAAAATTCAACGTCAAATGCAAGAGATTTGTTTTCTTTAATCTCTGTTTCATCCTCAAATTTAGTATGTTTGAATAAGCGAGAAGGAAATTCCGAAGCTACAGCGATCGCATTTTTTCGCTTGCCTAATTGCAATTGAGAAACGACATAATTCAAAGCTGAAACCCCCGAACAGCAAACCCCCTGAGTCGAGATAATTTCGAGGGGAGATAGCTCCGGTAATTCTCCATGTACCATACTTGAAAAACCCGGCACAAGGAGATCCGGCATCGTTGTTCCACAAGCTAACAAATCGACTGTAGCGGGGTTTAGATGAGTCTGTTGGAAAATATCTCGGACTGCATTTGCGGCCATCTGACTGTTAGAATAGCGAGTATTCTGTTCGCGATCGATCGCATAGTAGCGTTGTCGAATCCCATTACTTTTCAGAATACGCTTTTTGACGCGAGAAGGGCGAGAATTAATTTGACCGAGGTAGGCTTCCATTTGTTCGTTATCAATGGCTTCCCCCGGTAAAAACTTACCAACAGAGTTGATGTATGCACTATTCATAATACTTTGAATTCTTGACTCATTGCCCTTTATTTTGGTTTCGATCTCGGCAAGAGTTCCGCAATGCCTGACAGTTTTTTAACTGGCAAGGTTGCAATCGAGCGATCGCTTTATGACTTACATTATGATAGTGTCGTCCAACCTTGGCTTAAAATCTCTCAATTCACTCGTTCCCTATCTTTGCGAATATCAATCCCATTTGCAAAAATACACGATCGCGAACGCAATACTTTTTCTATTTCATCATGAAACGCGGATCCGACCCGTGTATAATTTAAAAACAAGCAAGATAGGCGTTCCCTCGTTGGACGGTTTTCTCTTATTCCCTGAATTATAGATTTACAAATGCGAACAAAATCCCTATTTTTCCTATTTTCCGGTACATTCTCTCTGTTCTTTACTTTAATCTTTGCCAGTCCAGCGCAAACAAATGCACAAACCCAAGGACAAAACCAGAGAACAATCTCTCCAGAGATGGAAATTGATGTGGGCATTATTCAGCGTTTTGGAGATGAAGTTGGCGATCGCATGACTCTCTCTAGTACCCAAGGCGATACGCTGACTATACAATTTCAAGACGGAGATGGAACGCAAAAAACGGTCAATAGCAATAGCATCGTCTTAGAAATTGCGCCCCAACAGCCCACAGAACCCGTATTGCAAGAATGGGTTGTTTTGAGCGATCGCGCCACGTTTGAAACGGCAGAAAATAGCGCCAAAGAATGGCAGGCAAAAGGCATTGAAGCGGAAGTGGTACAACCGGGACGCTGGCAAGTTTGGGCAAAACGAGATGTTTACAACACGCCCCTATTGCGGCGAATGCTGTTAGAGAATTTACAAGAACAAGGAGAAAGCGATCCCTATCTCTATTCGGAAGTTTTAAATACCGTTCCCATTGTTTCTTTTGTTGTGAATGGCTTTCGCTACAATCGCAACAATATAACAATTACCAGCAACAAAAATTTAATTCGCGTCAAAGAAGGAGATAAAAATATTGTATTCGGAGGACGCTTACGCATTCAGCCCAACTCCTACGGTAATTTTACCCTCGTTAATGAAGTCCCCATCGAAGTCTATTTACGAGGTGTCGTTCCCCATGAAATTGGACCGAATGCCCCCTATAATTCTGTCGAAGCTCAGACCGTAATTGCCCGGACTTATGCCTTAAGAAATCTGCGCCGTTTCCAAGCAGATGATTACGAACTCTGTGCTACAGTTCACTGTCAAGTTTATAAAGGTTTAACGGGAACAGTTGCCAATGCCGATCGCGCCATTCAAGCCACGCGAGGATTAGTTCTCACCCATAATGACGAACTCGTCGATGCCCTTTATTCTGCCCATACTGGCGGCGTAACGGCACAGTTTGAGGATATCTGGGATGGAGAACCCCGTCCCTATTTACGGTCTAGAATTGATGGGACTAATCCCCAATGGAATCTATCCGCACAGCCTCTCAATGATGAGGCAGCCTTTCGTCGTTTTATTAACTTGAAACAAGGATTTAACGGGACGGATAGCCCTGTTTTTCGCTGGAATCGGCAAAGCAATATCGCACAACTCACCCAAGATTTGAATAAGTATTTAGTCAGGATTAAACATCCATTAGCTGGCATTAATCGGATTATTCGTATGGCGGTGACAGAGCGATCGCCTTCGGGAAGAATTCGCTTGTTTACTGTCGAAACCGATCGCGGTATTGTAGAATTACAAAAAACAGAGGCTCGAAGCGCTTTCGGTCCGCCGCGAAGTACCCTTTTCTATATCGATCCCATGCTCGATGCCAATGGGAATTTAACGGGTTATAAATTTATTGGCGGCGGTTTTGGTCACGGTGTCGGGTTAAATCAATACGGGTCTTATACATTGGCAAGACTGGGGTGGAGATACGATCGCATTTTGGAATTTTACTATCCCGGAACCGTATTGCAACAACTGCGCGAGGGGATTATCTTTTACCCAGAATCTTAATTCACAATAGGAGGAAAAATGGAACGAGCTTTTATCGCGATCGCGTCAATCTTAGGGGGTTTATCTGTGGGGGGCGGTGCTTTTACTTCCCATGCCCTGAAAGAGCGGTTAAGCGAAAAAGCACTGGCAATTTTTGAGACGGGGGTTAAATATCAAATGTATCACGCCCTCGCTCTTCTCTTCGTCGCAATTCTGCTGAGTCGCGGAGAAATTCCACGAGAATTTCTGACAGCGACGGGCATTGCTTTTATTGTCGGAATCATTATTTTTTCTGGAAGTTTGTACGCCCTCAGTTTAACCGGGATTAAATGGTTGGGTGCGATTACACCATTGGGTGGGGTTGCCTTTCTCTTGGGTTGGGGATGTCTTGCTGTAGCAGCACTGAAGGCGGTTTCGTAAGGGATTCAAGGGAAACCCGAAAAAAGCTAAAATCTCAAGATTTTTTTAATGCAGTTATCGGGTTTGCTTGTTCCAGAAAACAGCCAATTTCGGCTAAATTTGGCAGGTAAGAGCAGATTTAAAAAATAGCTGTTTTTTTGTTGCGATCGCTAATTCCCCATCCTATTCCCAAAAAAACTATGTCTCTTCGTCCTCACCGTACCAAAATCGTCGCCACGATCGGCCCTGCCAGCAATTCCCCCGAAACGATCCGCGAAATGATTGCAGCGGGAATGTCTGTCGCGCGGCTCAATTTCTCTCACGGAAGTTACGAAGACCACGCCCGCACGGTCAAACTGTTACGAGATGCCTCCGAAGAACTCGACACCCCCATTGCCCTCCTGCAAGATTTACAGGGTCCGAAAGTCCGGGTCGGCCAGCTTCATGAAGGGGCAATAACTCTCAGAAAAGCCGCCCTTTTCACTTTGGTTAGCATCGATCGCTATAATAACGAACCCGACCTCATTCCCATCGATTATCCCCATCTTACGGAAGAAGCAGAACCGGGGATTCGGATTCTACTCGACGACGGGCGCTTAGAACTCAAAGCGATCGACATTAACGACATTGGGATTAAATGCGAAGTCGTCCGGGGAGGACTTCTTAAAAGTCGCAAAGGGGTAAATGTACCGGATCTGAACCTGCAACTCCCCTCCATGACGGAAAAAGACAAGCAAGACCTCGAATTTGGCCTGTCTCAAGAGGTTGATATGGTGGCTCTGAGTTTTGTGCGAGAGATTGACGATATCTACGTGATTAAAGAGTTTCTCAAAGAGCGAGATGCCAGCGATGTCCCAGTTTTAGCGAAAATTGAGAAACCCCAGGCGATCGCGCACCTCGATGAGATCGTAAAAGCCTGCGATGGGATCATGGTGGCGCGAGGGGATTTAGGTGTGGAAATGAATCCCCAAAAAGTGCCCCTATTACAGAAAAAAATCATTCGCGCTTGCAATCAACACGGAATCCCTGCAATTACCGCAACTCAGATGTTGGAGAGCATGATCGAGAACGCCCGTCCCACCCGTGCGGAAGCCAGCGACGTGGCCAATGCAATCATAGACGGCACCGATGCGGTCATGCTGTCGGGAGAATCGGCGGTCGGGAAATACCCGGTTTTGGCGGTAGAAATGCTGGCCAGTATTGCGACGGAGATCGAACCCAGCATCGAATTCGCCAATCTTCCCCCGGAAATCCCCACCGCTACCCACGCCCTCACGGAAGCATTGAATACCATCGATAAAATCCTCGATTTGCGCTGGATCGCCGCCTTTACAACCACAGGGTATACCGTCAATTTAGCCGCCGCAGAACGTCCCCACGCCCCCATTATCGCTTTTACGAACAATTTTTCCCTTTACCATCGCATGGCTTTAGTTTGGGGCGTATCGCCGATGTTTATGGAAGGTCCCGTGGATTCTTTTGATGTTCTCATTTATCGCATCGAAGCCACCCTGCGCGATCGCAAATTAGCAGATCCGGGGGATAAAATTCTCATTTTGGGCGGCACTCCCATCCAACAACATCAGGGAACGAATTTTCTGAAAATCCATACTATGCGATAGTTTGGGTATAAAAAATCAGAAGGCGATCGGAGTGTTAAGGAATCTACCATGCAGGAACAAATTTACACGAATTATCGCTTGCAACTGAGCGATCGCGAGGTTTTGGGAACCCTGGTGGTGCGAGATGGCGCGATCGCGGAGATTCAACCGGATACTGTTGCCATCGGGCAGAATGGCGAGGGGGATTATCTCTTACCGGGTTTGATCGAATTGCATACCGATAATCTCGAACGCTGTATGAGTCCCCGTCCCGGCATTAAATGGCCGCTAAATGCTGCCGCCAGCTATCACGATCGCGATCTGGTCACGGCAGGAATTACCACGGTTTGCGACGCGATCGCGATCGGGGATGTGAAACCAACTTCAACGCGCCTGACTTACTTCGAACCCGCGATCGATACCATTTCCGAAGGGCAAAAACAAGGTCGTTTTGCTGCGGATCATCTCCTGCACTTGCGCTGCGAGATTTCCTATAGCGAGGTTTACAATATTGTTGCCAACTATCGCGAACATCCCCTCCTTTCTCTCATTTCCTTGATGGATCATACTCCCGGACAAAGACAATTCGTAAAAATCGAGAAATACACGGAATACTATATGGGCAAATACGGTATTTCTCGGGGGGAAATGGAAGAATTTATTCGAGTTCGTAAAGAGACGCAACAAAAGTACGCCGCACCCAATCGCCAAGCTATTGTGGAGATGAGCAAAACCCAAGGGATTTCCCTTGCCAGTCACGACGATGCCACCGTCGAACACGTGCGAGAATCTGTTGAGAATGGAGCCGCGATCGCGGAGTTTCCCACCACCCTAGAAGCAGCGAAAGAATCTCGCGATCGCGGTTTGCAAATTTTGATGGGTTCTCCCAATCTCGTCTTAGGCGGCTCTCACTCCGGCAATATTTCGGCAATGGAGTTGGTAAAATTAGATTTAGTCGATATTTTGTCCTCAGATTACGTGCCTCGCAGCCTTCTGCAATCGATTTTTACCATCGTCGATAAGTTGGGAAAGCCCCTACATGAAGCAATGAAATTGGTCACGGAAAATCCAGCTAAAGCGATCGGTTTAGATCGCGATCGCGGCAGTTTAGAAGTCGGCAAGCGTGCCGATTTTATTACCGTCCACAATGATGGTATCGTCCCTCGTTTAACGGCTGTTTTTGTCCGAGGCAAACGAGTGGGTTAATCGCGATAACCCACCCTCTAACATCCCTTCAAAAGGAGGATAACCCACCCCCCAACTCCCTCCCAAGAGGGGGAGCCGGAATGTCACCAATAACCAATAACTAATAACCAATAACTAATGACAACAAATAACTTTATTGTTTATGCTTGTCCAGTCGGAGAACTCAATCGACAGATTGAATTGTATTTGCAGAAAAGTCAAGAATCGTGCGGTAAAAATCGCGCTCATCTTTATATGCCCCACTGTACCCTGACGGGCTTTTTTCCGGATGAACAAGGGGCGATTCTCTTGTATGTCCAAGCTCTCGAACAAGCCTATCAACAAACCAAAAAAGCGAATATTTCCTTAGATGTTCGCTTAAAAAATTTGATTTTTCATCCGGACTGGCATGGTTTAGAAATTGATGCCCCCGGATTGCAAAAGCTCATTCAAACTTTTATGAAATTGGCTGACTCGCCCATGCGATCGCAAGAAATTCGCCCCAAAGAATGGCTGCATTTGAGTTTTGCCTACGAGTTCGATCGCAAACATCGAGAAACCCTCATTCAACTAGCAGAAGAGATCGATCCATTTGCTCCCGTAACGTGGGAATTGCGATTTTATCAACGTCATGAGGATTCGTCTTGGACTTGCCATTTCAATGAACAATTATCAATGAATAACGATCGATAACTGGACTTTTATTCTCAGGTATTGCTTGCGATCGTTCTATCCAGACAATCCAAACTCTTTCATGGCAGGTAGGAAGTTTTTATTTTCGTGACTGGGGCGGCTGAGTTTGATTAAGGCAAAGCGGCGATCGGGGGTTAAATTTTGCCATTGTTCGAGGCTCAAAGATACACCTGCTTCTGTTGCTTTTTCCCGCACGGTCTCGGGAATTTCTGTCTCGTTCAACCACGGCGGATTGCGATCGATCGGAAGTGTTGAGGCGGGTTTTCCGGTATATCGAATAACTGCGTTTTGTAGATAATCTCCGTAAGTTCTACTGTCTGCTTCCGTTTCGCAAGGCATGATAACAAGCGTTTCTCTTATTTCAAGGTCAAATTGATTCCAATGCGTGAGTTTTAATTTGACTCCGCAAGTATCTAATTTCATTCGCACTTGCATGGGAATACAGCGCAAAGATTCTACAAAATCTGCTTCAAATTCAAACATTTTATTAGTTATTGGTTATTGGTTACTCTCCCCCTCTTGGGAGGGGGCTGGGGGGTGGGTTCTCCCTTCTTGGGATTGGTTATTAGTTAGAAAAAATCCCATCTTCCAATGAGAAAATGGGACTATCTATACTAGCGAAAAAGTTACAAACTTTTCAAGACAGAAAAATCATTGTTTTCCTTAGAGTTCGACAACTCTCACATTGCGAGGCTGATAATCGGAACCGGTTTTCTGAGCACAGAATCCCATATCAACGGTTTGATTGGGTTGCAACGGCTGTCCCCAATTGGGAGGCGTTACCGTGTATTGCGAACCCTGACGCTGAAAATCACCATTCCAACTGTTGTTAATTTCGGCTTGATTCATTTCAAAACGCAATTGCCAAGCACGAATCGGAGAACTATTAGAATTGTTAACCGGAATCCTCACGCAAAATCCTGCATTCCAGTCAGAATCCATAATCGCATTCGCCGTCAAACCGCTATTAGAAACGGGATCGGGAGTCGGTTCTGGGGTGGGTTCCGGAGTCGGATTGGAAATGGGATTGGGCGTGGGTTCTGGAGTAGGTTCTGGTTCGGGATCGGCAATAGGACTGGGGGTTGGATCTGGGTCGAGGGCAACGCTATCTCCCAGTAAGGTGCTTAATAGCTGCTGTTTGGGTGCGTCAATGGTGCGCCAATCGTCTTTTAGGATTCCACCTGTATCGCCACTATTGGGATTCCAACTCCAATAGGTGAAGTGTAAGGCTTTTTCGTCAATGAACTTCACTAACTCGCGCTGCCAAATTCCCTCTTTTGAAAAAGAATCGACTTGACGACCGCCAAATTCTCCGATGAGAATGGGGGCAATTTTTTCATCGTTAATGTAGTTAAACCCGATTTGCCAACGCTGGCGCAGATTGCTAGGGAAAGAAGGTTCGGAAAACCAAGGTTGATTGTGAACTCCTGCCCCATATTCGTGAGGGGAATAAACGAGCTTATTGGGGACGTTGAGGCGAACGGGATAATTTCTCACGCCTTCCAAATTACCGCCCCACCAATGCTGGAGTTGCTGTCCCGGTACGTTTTTCTCGACTCCTTCGACGACAATCAACCAGTCGGGATTAACCGCTTGGATGGCATTCCCGGCGCGTTCTGCCGCCAATCGCCAATCCGTGGCCCGATCGCCAGTCCCCCAACTCGCTTCTCCGTGGGGTTCATTTTTCAAATCTGCCCCGATGACATTGCGCTGATTTTTGTAACGTCGCGCTAACATCGTCCAAGCGTCGATCCAATCCTGTTCGGTGAATCCGTCCCCATACCAGAGGGTAGGGATGCGCTGGTTATTTAAGCGATGACTGTCGAGAAGAATGAGCAACCCTTCGCGATCGGCTTCTTGGATGAAGAGATCCAGCGCTTGTAAGGAGGTTTTTCCTTGAAAATCGCGGTTGCTGCCAATGCTGAAATCAACGCCGCTAATCGAGTTCGATCGCAATCCCTGCACGGAATAGGGAAGGCGAATAATGTTGTAACCCAAATTCTTGATCTCGGCTAGCATTTCTTTATAATCTCGCGCCCAAAGTCCGTGAGGGGCATGGGTTTCCGTCTCGAAGCCAAACCAGTTGACTCCCCGTAGGAGAACGGGTTGACCGCTTGCATCGATAATCTGCGATCCCCGGGTGGAGAGAGGAGTTTGTACGGGAGAAGCGGCACTTGCAGGTTCGGGAAGATTGTGCATTGCGATCGCGACCCACAACGCGAAGAAAAAAGTAAAAATCCTCGCGCCCAATTTGCGTAAATTTCGTTTCGATTGCAATGGTTGCGACGGCTTGAATGGTTTTGTCAGCATGAGAATCTACAGTAGAGAACGATACTAAGTTGCTCGAGAAAATGGGAGCCGCTTTCCCCGATGTATTACTAAAGGAAGACTCTCTCGAATTTCGACGAGTTCCCTAACCAATATTTTAAGTGTCCCATACTCGATCGCTCTAAGAAAAAAGTGAGGCGAGTTATCCGATTAGACCTCTCCGATATCGAGAGTGCGATCGCTGTCAAATTCTGCGCCATTCTCTAACCAAGCGATCGGCTGTTCTTCTTCAATGCGATCGGGGTTCACCCAAACGATCTCTCTAATTTCTTTCGCTTGTTTTGAAGCGATTGCGAATAATTTTCTCACCCTTTCATCGAGAGCAGCTATCGTTTTATCTGTTTCTAAAGCAGCTTCAAGGAGATGAAAATCTTTAAACATTGCCTCTTTTTTGTTGTGAAATTCATCATCGTTGTCTGCTTCTATTGTTGATTCGATAATGTTCCACAGTTCTTGGCGATCGCTCGGGTCTTTAATATAAACTAACCTTTTTCGTGCCAGCATTGTTCGTCGCCATCGATCCGCAAATTTAGATTGATGTCGATCCCATTCTTTTTTAATCTCTAAAGTAAAAACCATTTTATGACCGCGATCGAGGACAGTTTGCAGAAAATTGCGACAATTTACGGAAGTCGGGTAAGTTGCCTCTTCTCCTCCCACAGAACGTGCGATCGAAGCATCAATTACTAAATTTTTAGGAGATTTACTCATTAAGAATTTTCAAAAAGTTTAGCTTCTGCTGCGTCTAAATAGCGGCGATCGAGGGTCATAGAAATATCACCAAAATCTTCTGGCCAATCTCCATAAGCTCCCATTTCATCTAAGTTTGAACTATTAACGATTGTCCGTCCATCTTCTTGGCGAGTAAACCAATGTAATTTGACTAAATCGGGATTCAATTTTTCCTCAGCAACGAGGGTTTGAATGGCAATGAGTAATAGTTCGCTATGGGTTTCTATAACCACTTTTACTCCTCTTTTGGCAGCATCAGCAAGGATTTCTCCTAGTGCCACTTGTGCGCGAGGATGCAAGTGTAATTCTGGCTGTTCTAAATATACCAGTTGTCCGGGTTCTGCAACTAAAAGAGCAACGAGAACGGGTAAAACTTGAGAAACACCAATACCAACATCGGCAATGTTGACAGTTTGCAAGTTTGCTGTTTGTTTTAGCATTAAACCTACTCGTAATTCTACTTGTACATCATTGATTTGTGTTGCTTCTACCGTCCAAGTAAGTCCGAGTTGTTTGAGATTTGCTCTCAACTTTTCTAAGCGTTCATCTTGTGTTTGCTGCCAATAGCTAATAAGACTAGCTGTATATTTTTCAAAAGTTCCCGGAAATTCTTGACCGATAGCTGTAGTTGGGTAGCTTCTTTTTGGACTACCTCTTAAACCCGGAAGGTGTAAAATTTGAAGAATGGAAGCAGTGAAACTTTGAATGAGATTGTTGCTATCATAAAGTGGATATATAATCTCACTAGAAAATCCTTTCGGATATCCCGGTATGTTAAAATTAATCACAAATTGAGCTAATATATTAGCAAAGCCTCTTCGATTGGTTAAATCCAATTTAAGATTTTGTTTTTTTCTATATTCTGGCAAAAGATGTTTGAAATCTGAATCATATGAACTTAGTATGTCAAAAATCTCATCTTTGGTCATATTTTGATGAAATTTAAGCTCGTTATTACCATATGTATGAATTGACTCTACAATCTCAATATTCCTTTGTACTTGCTTCTCGTAAGTTGTTTTTATGCTTTGATTTTCATTTTCTAATGTCACAGAAAAAGAACGATTACGATCGCCACTATCTCGATAAGAAAAAAGCCGGTCTTCTAAGGTAAACTTAACATGAGTCCCATTGAGCAAGAAAACACCGGGATTATAAGGCGCTTCCAATGTTTGTTTCATTAATAATAGAGGCTGCATAATGCTGGATTTACCAGAACTATTTGCACCTGCAAGAATTGTCAAAGGCACGATCGCGATCGAACATTCATCATAAAGAGATTTAAACCCTTGAATTGTAATCTTTGTAATTCCCTTATCTTCCGCCATTTTATTTGTGGAACAAGCATCGGAACTCGTTCGAGAATTTTATTAAATTATACGGGTAGGCGATCGCTGAAGCTCTGTCGAAGTGATGCCCGTTCCACGGTAAAATAGAACAATCGACCCACTGCAAGAAGGATGACGACCTCATTCAGGTTGACAGAGAACGAGACTGATAATACATCCTATCTCCTATTTTAACCCTCATGCGGCTCCCCTGAGCGTAGCCTAGGCTTGCAACCTCCCTCCTCGCGCATCATCAATATTTGGCTTCTCCAATCCCTATCCCGGATTTAGCCCTCTCTGGTATTATGATAATTATCGTTTTTAACAAAAAGGGTTGGAATTCAAGCATTATGGACATTTTGACATTAGGTTGGGTGGGTTTGCTCGCCCTCTTCACTTGGTCGATCGCAATGGTCATTTGGGGTCGTAACGGCTTCTAAGATTCTTGATTGTGGAGTCTAAAAATCGTGGAAATTTCGACTCAGATGCCTTTGGTTAGTATTCTGTTTTTGGTTGCCATTGGTCTTCTCGGTGCAATCAGCCTCGGAATGTTGTATCTGACTACTCTAGAATGGCGCGATCGCCGTCGTGCCTCTCGCGATAAAAAGATGCAATAGCTTAGAATAATAGGTAATCGATCTGCGGATTGATTACCTATTAATTTTTTGCGTTATCTTTTGCAATTATCGCAATGACCGCAACGAAATGCGATCGCCTCTTTCTCAAATCCAAAAGCATTTAATAAAAATTGCCAACGACAGCCGCGAGTGTTTAAATATCTGCTCATTTGCTGTTGAATTTGCTTTTGTGCCGTGCTTAAATTCTGCAAAGAGTTTTGTAAGGCGGCTGAATTCACGTCCCCTAAAAAGCGATAGTTAAAAGGATTAGACCATTCTAGAAATTCTGCACTGTGAAGTAAAGATAAAGCAACTTTCCCGCCGCGAAATTGCTTATCTATTTTTTCAAGATTACCGCGATCGGGGAGATTTTGAGCGAGTTTTTTTGCTTTATCATACTGTTTTTGTTGCATTTCTATAAAAAACTTATTGCGCTGTCGATCCTCTGGATTTAATAATCCCGTTGGTTCGCTCATTAATGTTAATGCTTCGGCAATTTTTCCATCCCGTCCCCCTCGTCCCACTTCTTGGAGATATTCCGACAGCAATAGTGGAGCCTGAAAGTGGACGATCCAGCGTACATCTGGCTTATTGATTCCCATGCCAAAAGCACTGGTACAGATCGCAAATTGTGTTTTGCCTTGCAACCAATTTTCTTCAATTTCCCGTCTTTGTTCTGGACTTAATCCCGCATGATATGCCTCGACACGATATTTTAAACCCGCAAACCATTGGGCTAATTCTTCACTTTCTCGACGCGATCGCACGTAAACCAAACCCGATGTTTTCCCCTTGCTTTGAATAAACTTTAACATCTGTTGTTTTCGCCCCCGAGGAGTCCAAACAGTTTGCACGTTGAGATGGAGATTTTTGCGATAGGGACTGAGGAGAAAAGATTGAGGCTTTTCTAATTGCAAACATCGCGCGATCGCGTCTCTGGCTTTGGGATCTGCCGTTGCCGTAAAAGCAGCGATCGCAATTTTTGTCCCGACAGGTTTAGACTGAAGTAAAGCCGGACGAACTGCCCCCAAACGTCGATAAGCTGGTCGAAATATTTCCCCCCATTGTACGAGGCAGTGCGCTTCGTCGAGAATTAAGCCGTTAATGCGTAATTTTGGCTGTATTAATCGTTCCCAAACTGGAGCGCTCAACAGAGTTTCCGGAGATAAATAAAGCAGACGCAAAGATTGTTTTTCCAGCAATTTTAAAATGTACTTGCGCTGAGAAGAAGGCAATTGACTGTGTAGAGAAGCTGCCGGAAGATTGCGATCGCGCAACTCTCGGACTTGATTTTCCATTAATGCCACGAGAGGAGACACCACCAAAGTCAATCCAGTTTGTAACAAAGCCGGTAATTGAAAACAAATCGATTTTCCGCCTCCCGTCGGCAATACGATTAACGCATCTCGTCCCGATAGCAAACTTTGCACGATTTCCCCTTGAGGCGATCGAAAATCCTCATAACCCCAAATCCGTTGAAATGTGCCTCGCACGGTTTGCCAATCCATATTTCACCCTGAATCGTCGTCTGGGAGAATTTTAGTGGCTTTGGGAACGCGATCGATATAGTGGACAAACCGATATTTTGCGTAAATGTACCATTATAAGTATAAATATGTTTACTCTTTTAGGTTTACATCCTTGCAGAATATTGCAATTGTTAAGTCTTTCTTTGGCAAAAGAAAACTGTAAAGCTCAGTGAGATTCCGCCGCTCAAACAAACCGCATACTTAGATCCAACCAATGCGATCGCGTAATCGGGGCACTGCTGGAGATATAATCCACACCCGTTTCCGCCACATTGCGAATTGTTTGTAAGGTAATATTTCCGGATGCTTCGATGAGAATGGCAGGATTGCGATCGCGAATTATTTTGACTGCCTCTTTCATCATGTCTACGGTCATATTATCGAGCATGATAATGTTGATGGGATGTTCGATCGCTTCTTTGACTTCTGTTAAGTTACTGGTTTCGACTTCAATCGTTAAAGGATAAGGTAAATTCGCGCGAACTCGAGCGATCGCATTGCCCACACCGCCAGCCGCTTGAATGTGATTATCTTTAATCATGGCTGCATCATCGAGTCCTAAGCGATGATTGGTTGCCCCACCCATGCTCGTTGCATATTTCTCCAACAGTCGCAAACCCGGAGTCGTTTTGCGCGTATCGGCAAAGCGGGTGGGAAAATCGGCGATCGCATCAACGTATTGGCGAGCAACTGAAGCAATCCCGCTCAAGCGCATGACTAAATTGAGCGCAACCCGTTCCCCCATTAATAAAGCATCCCAAGCCCCTTCTAAATGAGCGATCGTCGTTCCCGGTTGGCACGATGCACCTTCTTCGACTAGCGGGGTAAAATGCACATCTGAATTCAGGAGGTGAAAAACGCGATCGGCAACGGGCAACCCGGCAATAATTCCCGCTTCTTTGAGAATCCAAGTGGCTTTGCTGGGCTGGGTTTCTGCACTCAGTAATCCTTGAGTCGCGCGATCGCCGCGCCCGATATCTTCTAGAAGCCAGTTTTTCAAGCTAGGATCGAGGACGATCCAAGGGGGTAATGTCATTTCAACGAGCCGCAAACAATATCTACAGCTTAATCGGAAAACTGGACATGGGAAAGATAGTCGTAACTGTTTATCAATTTCTCGTTTCTTGACTTTGCTGTATCCGTTCTTTTGTTTGCTGGATAATGCTATCTCGATACGAATTAAATTTCTGCTGACATTCTTGAAAAATCCTCGTTTTTTCCTCCAAAGAGAAATGATGTAAAAATAAGGATGAATGAGTTGTTTGTTGGGAGCGATCGTTCATCATTGAATAACGTTGGCTAAAACCTTCAAGAGTCAGGGAAATCGGGGCGGACATAGTCCGCCCGATAGAGTTATTTCCAACCCGCGCGATCCATCACTTTAACTGCATCGGCATTCTTTTCACCGTAACTTTCTACATCTAATTCAGATGCTTTAAATTCTCCCAAACCTTCGACAATATCATTAATTCCAACATCCGCAACTGCGGGATATTCGTTATTGCCATCGGCAAAGATTTCTTGGGCTTCGGGAGTGGCAAGATATTCGATAAAGGCGATCGCGTTATCTTTATTGGGGGCGTTGGCCGTCACTGCCGCACCGCTAATATTAACGTGGGTGCCGCCAGAGTCCTGATTGGGGAAAAATGCACCGACTTTAGCGACCATTTCTTTCTTTTCTGCCTCGTCAGAACGTTGCAAGCGAGCGACATAGTAGCTATTGACAACTGCGACATCGCATTCTCCGGCAGCAACGGCTTCAATTTGAGCCGTGTCGTTTCCTTCGGGTTCTCTGGCAAAATTGGCGACGACTCCTTTTGCCCATTCTTCGGTCTGTTCTTCGCCCAATTCGGCAATTTTTGCAGCAACGAGAGACTGATTGTAAATATTGCTAGAACTGCGAATGCAAATCCGTCCTTCCCATTTCGGATCGGCCAGATCTTCGTAGGTCGATAAGTCTTCGGGTTGGACGTTCTCTTTGTTGTAGACGATTAGTCTTGCCCGTTGCGTCAAACCAAACCAATGCCCTTCGCTTTCCCGTAAATTTGAGGGAATACTCTCTTCTAAAGCATCCGAAGAAACGGGTTGTAAAATTCCTTCTCCTTGCGCCCGCCACAGGTTGCCAACATCAACGGTCAGGAGAACGTCTGCAGGACTATTTTCTCCTTCGCTCTTAATTCTTTCGATTAATTCGCTGGCTTTTCCTTCAATGAGATTGACTTCAATTCCCGTCTGTTCTGTGAAAGTATCATAAAGGGAATCATCGGTATCGTAATGGCGAGAAGAGTAAAGATTGATTTCTCCACCCTGCTCGGACTCACTGCCCGTGCTGGAAGTTTCCGTGCTGGAACCGCCACAACCAGCTGCAATCAGCAAACTGAGTCCGGCGGCAAGGGATAATAGAGTACGGGACTTAGGGATCATTAACGTTTTCTCCGAAGTTATTTGGTATTGTAATTCCCTATTGTACGTTTAATGCCACTAATTCTCAATTGAAAATAAAATTTTTCTAAAATTTCTGGGTAAGGAGTCGAAACCATTGGAGAAAGAACGCGCTTATTGGGTGGCTTGGTCGCAAGTTTCTGGAGTCGGCCCAGTGTCTCTCAAACGCATCAGCGCCCATTTTGGCAGCATGGAAACGGCGTGGAAAGCTCCCATACAAGCCTTTTGGGAAATTGATAATTTTGGGGAAAAATCGACTCGCAGCATTGCCGCCGATCGCTCGCGTCTCCAACCCGAAGCATTACTCGATAAATATCTCGAAAAAGGATTTTCCTTTTGGACTCCGGCGGATTCGGACTATCCCACTCTATTGCTAGAAATTCCCAGTCCGCCGCCTGTTTTGTACTATCGCGGGCAAACCGATATTTTGACCGACGCTCAACCCGCGATCGCTATGGTGGGCACCCGCAATGCTAGCGAATACGGGAGGCGGTGGACGCGCAAAATTAGTCGAACCCTCACGCAACATGGATTTGCGATCGCCTCGGGTATGGCTGCTGGGATCGATACCGAGGCACATCAAATCTGTTTGGCAGAAGGCGGGAAAACGGTGGCAGTTTTGGGGACGGGGATCGATGTCATCTATCCCCGACGCAACACCAAACTCTATGGCGAAATTTGCGAACGAGGCTTAATCCTGAGCGATTATCCCCCCGGGACTCAACCCGACGGGAAAAATTTTCCCCCTCGCAACCGTATTATTGCTGGGATTAGTCGGGCAGTGTTGGTTATGGAAGCGGCCAGGCGATCGGGTGCCTTAATTACCTCCCGCTATGCCAACGAATTCGGACGGGATGTCTATGCCTTACCCGGCTCTCTCGATAGTCCTCAATCTTCGGGCTGCCTGCATTTAGCCAATCAAGGCGCGCATTTAATTTTAGGGGAAGAAGAATTGCTGAAAATGTTAGGAACGATTCCCCAGTTGGATCGGAGCGATCGCCAGTCGCCGCCAGAACTCAGTCCCGAATTAAAACGAGTTTGGGAACAGATCGCCGTACAACCGACTCCCTTCGATGCGATCGTGGAACGTTGCGGCTTGCCTGCTGGAGAAGTCTCCAGTGCGTTATTGACCCTCGAGTTGCAAGGATTGGCGGTGCAATTACCCGGAATGCAATATCAGAGATTATGATGGACAATAGTGCCTCTCAAAAGCGGAGTTGTTGAACGATGACCCAATCCCGTCCCCCCGCCCCTCCTCGCCGTCCTCCCGCCCCTCCTGGACGGCCTCCCGGTGCAAAAGCCGCCGCCACCGATGCCACCCAACAAATGAGGAGACCTCCTGCCGCTCCTCGTCCCGGTGGTGGAGTACAAAAAGCGAAGCCCAAGGGTCCGCAACGATCGCCCGGGCATCCCAGTATGGAAGATGTCATCAATCTCTCCAATGACGAGGGCTACTCCGATATTCACTTGGGGGTCGGCGAAAAACCTCGGGTGCGCGATCGCGGCGAAATGATCGTCTTAGAAGATTATCCCGTCACCGACGAACCCACCTTTTGGAGTTGGATGCACGAGATTTGTAAAGAGCAAGAAATTCAGCAGTTTAAAGATACAAAAGAACTCGACACGGCAACGCAATACGATTTTGCTCGGGTGCGGATCAACGTGTTTGACACCTTGACAGGGCCTTCTATCGTCATGCGTTTGATTCCCCTGAAAATCCTCTCCCTCGAGCAAATTCGCGCCCCGGAAGTCTTTCGCGATATCTCCGATGCTCACAAAGGTTTAGTTCTCGTCACGGGACCAACGGGCTCGGGAAAATCGACGACGATGGCGGCGATGATCGACTACATCAACAAAGAACACGCCAAACATATTATTACAATTGAAGATCCGATCGAATTCATTCACAGAAGTCGCAAATCTCTGGTCAAACACCGGGAAGTCGGAACCCATACCCTCCTCTTCGATAACGCCCTCAAAGCCGCCTTGCGGGAAGATCCGGATCTGATTCTGGTGGGGGAAATGCGCGATCGCGGTACGGTGAACACGGCACTCAAAGCCGCACAAACCGGCCACTTGGTCATGGGAACATTACACACGAACAGCGCGGTCAAAACCATCGAACGGGTTCTCAATCTTTACACCGCAGAAGAACAGCATTCTATGCGAATTGCTCTAGCAGAATCCCTCGTTGCCATTATCGCCCAAGGGTTATGCCGAACAACCGACGGCAAGCGGGCAGCCTTTCACGATATTCTCATCAATACTGAAACGATGAAGGAATATATTGCGAAGGGACAGTATGAAGAGATGCACGAACTCATGATGCAAAGTAAATACGATGGCATGACCACCATGAATACATCCCTTTACAATCTCTATGAGGAAGGTCGCATCACCGAAGAAATCGCCCTGGAAAAATCCCCGACTCCCAACGAAATGGCACAAATGCTACGAGGACGGATTTAATCAGTTGTCAGTTATCAGCGATGCGACCCCGCGTCGGCGTAAGACGCAAGCGGTCGAGGGATGCTGAGGAGACCTCAGCATCCCTCGACCAAGAGAGGGAACGCGCACCACGACAGACGCAAGGGAATGCTGACCAAGAGAGGGAACGCGC
>JBCCVR010000108.1:0-25044 GCA_039194995.1 Cyanobacteria bacterium P01_E01_bin.42
ATATTTTTATCTATATCTATTGTAACTCAAAATTCGTTATGAATTCTGGGTTTTTAGAATGTTTGTTCTCGTGAGTTGGGTGATCTATTAATTTACGAGGAAATCATGGAAAATTCTAAAATTTGTACATCAGCCCTTGATACAACTCTCAGTACAGTTCGGGAAATTGCTGTTACTAACAAAGAAGCTGGCTTGCTAATTGGTTTATCGATCGCGATTACTATTGTTCTTTATGGTGGTGCTAAAGCCGCAGAAATTGTAATTAAAGCGTGGCGAAAGTAGCCCAGTTTTTAAATAGTAAAAATACCCTTGAGTCAACTCAGGGGTTTTTGTTGATTAGTTAAGATCTATATTTTTATAACTTTTTGGTTTTATGTATCTGAAAAATACCTTTGATCTGCGTTATCGATATTAAAATGGAGAGCAGCTTATCGCGATCGCCCACAAAATAACAAATCGGTCAACGTATTTGTTGACCGATCGCTATTATAAAAATGCGGATGGCGAGACTCGAACTCGCACGGGCAAGCCACACGCCCCTCAAGCGTGCGTGTCTACCAATTCCACCACATCCGCGCTTAGGTTTGACAGTTATCTAGTATAACAAGTCAAACCCGATTTTGCAACTATTTTGCTAAAGAAAGTTCGCGCTGTTTTTTCGGTAACTTGACGTAACCCGCCACGATTTTGCGGAATTCGTCTCCCTCCACGGTTTCTTGGTCAATCAAGAGATCCACGAGGCGATCCACGATCGGACGGTTTTGGCGGATGAGTTCCCGCGCTTTTTCGTACCCTTCAAAGGCTAAAGTCCGCACCGCGCGATCGATTTTGGCGGCGACTTTTTCGGAATACTCAGCCCGAGGTTGCCAACCCGCCCCTAAAAAGACCTCCTGATCCGGGTTTTCTAGGGCGATGGGTCCCAAACTCGACATTCCGTAGCGCGTCACCATTTCCCGGGCGATATTGGCAACGGCGCGAACGTCTCCCGCAGCCCCGATGGTGACTTCCGCATCCCCAAACACCTCTTGTTCGGCGGCCCGTCCTCCGAGAGAAACGGTGATGCGATCGAGTAAAACCGCACGGCTAAAACTGCCACTATCGAGGGTATCCTCATCGAGTAAAGGCTGGGCAAAACCGCCAATGCCTCCCGATCGCGGAATGATCGTGACTTTACTTAAGGGGAAGGTATGTTCCAACAGGGTCATTAACAGGGCGTGACCGACCTCATGATAGGCAATGAGGCGCTTTTTCTTGCCATCGAGTAAGGGGTTGAGAGTCATGCCGATGGTAACGCGATCGATCGCATCGTCAATTTCGACGGAGGTCACTTCCTCTTTGCGACGGCGGGCGGTTAAAATGGCGGCTTCGTTGAGTAAGTTGGCGAGATCTGCCCCCGATAAACCCGGGGTTTTGCGGGCAATTTGTTCGAGGGAAACTTCGGGAGAGATTTTCTTGGTTTTGGAGTGAACTTCCAAAATTCCCAAACGTCCCTTGTATCCGGGTAAATCTACGGTGACTTGGCGATCGAAGCGACCCGGACGCAATAAGGCAGAATCCAAAACATCGGGGCGGTTAGTGGCAGCAATGACGATAATGCCCGTATTGCCCTCAAATCCATCCATTTCTGTCAGGAGTTGATTGAGGGTTTGTTCTCGTTCGTCATTTCCCCCGCCGATCCCAGCACCCCGTTGGCGGCCGACCGCATCGATCTCATCGATAAAAATCAAACAAGGGGCGTTTTCTTTGGCTTTGCGGAACAAGTCGCGCACCCGGGAAGCCCCCACACCGACGAACATTTCCACAAATTCGGAGCCCGAAATGCTGAAGAAAGGCACTCCCGCTTCTCCCGCGACGGCTTTGGCGAGGAGGGTTTTTCCCGTACCCGGAGGGCCGATGAGCAAAACTCCTTTGGGAATCCTCGCACCAATGGAGGTAAAGCGTTCGGTTTCTTTGAGGAAACTTACCACCTCTTGGAGTTCTTCTTTGGCTTCGTCGATTCCTGCCACATCATTAAACATGATGCCCGTTTTGGCTTCCATCTGGAAACGCGCCCGAGACTTGCCAAAATTGAGCGCTTGCCCTGAAGAAGCCGCCGATCGCCGCAAAATCATGATGACGATGACAAAGAGGATGAAGAGAAGGGCGAGATTGGCAATCAATCCCAAGGTAGCGGAGGGATCGCCAGAAGGTTGCACGTCAATTTCGATATTTCTCTCCCGCAGTCTTTCAACTAACTCGGGGTTTTCGTCAAATAGTTTGATTTTAACGGGGTCTTCTTCACCGCGAATGCCCACTGTTGCCATACCCGTTGAGGGGTCGAGTTCGACATTAATCACATCGCCCTTGTCCACTTTTTCCAAAAGTTGGCTGTAGGAGAGGGGTTCTTGTTTTTCTTGGGCAATCGCGGGAATTCCACTCAGGCAACTCTGAAGCAGAATCCATGTGGCGGCAATATTTAGCAGGGGACGAAAACGGGATTTTCGACGGGAATTAGCAGAGGAGCCGTCAAAATCTACAGCATGGTGTTTTTTCAATGTGTGCCCTTTCATGGAATATATGTCAAAGTTGCTTGTCGATCCGTGGCGATGCGTAAGGCGATCGCGCATTTTCTAATTATTTTAGCTGAAAATTGAAAACCCGGAGGGATGGGCGCGAGGAAAGGGTTTCGGGGTCTCGATCTAGCTTGATTTCTGCCAAGGATGCAGGACTGACGGGCGATCTCGTTTCGGGAAACCCCGAATCGGCTACACCCAGTCATTCGCGATCGCTTGAGGGAATTAGGTACAATCGAAGAGAAATAGGTACTCTGACCCCCTCGAATACCTATATTAGAAAAACTTATACCGAATGCAATCTTTTCGCGATCGCTCTTTAACGCAGCAACCCATTACCAACCCATCTTGGTGACGAGATCGATACAAAGTTGATTAACAGCCTCTTTATCCACGCGATCGCGTAAGGTCGATTCCACATAAGCATCATCTAAACCCTTATAAAGATGATTGGCGATTTTCATCACTTCGTCATAACTGAATTCTCCCCGTTTGATGGCGAGTAATTCTTCAGCATCTCCCGCCTCTCTGCGATCGACCATTAAATGATGGGTTTTGAGTACCTCAATGCCCGTTCTTAACAAGCGAATGGCCTGCATAGCGAATTTACAATCATAGCCCGTTTTCGCTTCCATTTCTGCCCGTTTGGGATTGCGATTTTGCTTCCATTGCTGATAGTTTTTATACTCCCGACAAGCGGTGCGATAGCGCTGGCTTTTATGTAGGAGTTTGATAAAATCCGAGGTGCTATTCGTTAATTTCTGGGTATAATCCAACACCTCATCGGGTAAAGCGTGTTGTTTGAGAAGCCCCTTATAATCAATATCAGCAACTAAGAGATTATACAGTTGTTCGGCAGGTTCCATAAATTCAATGCGATCGCGCACCAATTGATATAGATACTCTAAAAAAGTATTGATTTCATTCACAGTTAACGGTGGCGTATCCGTTAAGCCAAATTCTTCGATTGTCGGTTTTCCTGTCGGCGGATTTAATAACCAACGGCGATGAGTTTCTAACTTTTTGATTTGGGCGTATCCATATCCTGAATAGGTATTCTTAACCTTTTTAGAGAGGAACATTTCGCGATGTTGCTGCAAAATTTCTCCCACTTCGGTTAAATGTACAAAATCTTTAAACCAAAGCAATTCGAGAATATTGGGATTATTATCGACAGAAAGTTTTAAAAACTTCCGCAGTTCGTAAATACTGGTATCTTCGGATAAAAAAGGAAACAGCGCGTTTTCCGTTTCTTTATCCCAATCTTTATCCTTTTGTTCGATCGCGCTAAACCCCAAATAATAGGGCTGAGAGGCAATAAAAACCCCCCGATAATCGTAATCGGATGTTTCTGTTGCCGGTCCGTATCCCCGCGATCCCGTCAAGGCAATCAAAATCGTGCGAGACTCAATTTCCAATCGGTTCATCGTCTATTTTTAAACTCTGTATTATAATTGTAATATATTTTGATTGTTTGTTGTTTGTTGTTGGCTGTGGGTTTTTCCATGAATCAAAAAATTGAGACGCTTAAAGACAAGCGGGGACTGTTTAAGAACGTTCCTAAATTTTTGCGTACTTTAGTGCGCCAACGCTTGCGGGAATTAGAAAGCGATCGCAAGACGTTCGATCGCCTCGTCCTTGAAAATCGCGCCCGTCTCAAGCGCCTTTATGCCCTCCTGCACGTCAAACCCGATCCTTACGCCCAAAAGGTTCTGTTTGAGAATAAACCCCCAGAAGGAACACCCTTACAGGCATTGCGCCGAATCGCCAAAGAAAAAAATCCCGAAGTGGCGGCAACTTTAGTTCGCCAATATCGCCTCCCTTTTCTGCTCGTAGAATCAGCTTTGGAGTCAATGCCCCCCGAAGTTGCCCTCGCCGCGATCGCTTCTCTCTCATTAGAGGAATTATTGGCCAGATTGCCGTTAATAGGGCGGCGGGGTTTAATTCAAGGAGAGTTGAGAGAAGAGCTTTTGCGACGCTTGCAGACAACCGACAGAGCCAGATCGCCCTCCCTATCCTATCAACAAGCCGAGGCGATCGTTCGCAAGGCGAATTTGGATCGGGATTTATCTCGTGCCATTTTTGCCCTCGCGCAAACCCAAGATTCCCAAAATATAACCCTGTCGGGAAATACTGCCCTCATCGTCGATGTTTCTGCATCCATGCCTCGCGAGGGAAATTACTTGGAAATCGCCGCCCAAGTGGGATTTTTGCTCGATTCCGCTTTAGTTGAAGGAAGCGAAATGACTTTCATTGCCTGCGATCGCGCCGCCCGTTCCCGTACTGTTCGACGGGGTGCGAATATGAAAGTTTGGCGCAAGCTCATGTACTTTCCTACGAACAAAAATATGAATTTAAGTTCTTTAGGGGCTGGGGTGGAATATCTAATAGCCTCGCAAATCAAAGTCCAGCGCCTTGTTATTGTTAGCGATGGCTATGAAAATCATCCGCCTCGTTTAGCGGGTGCGATCGCCCGCTATCGTCAAGTGTTTTCTTGCTATCCGAGTGTTAATTTAGTGCAACCTCCCCATAGCAGTCGCCAACTTGCCGTTGACCTCAAAAATGCTCAATTGAGTTACGCGATCTTTAATGTCGATCGCCATTTTATCGGTCTTGATGCCCTTATCCCCTGTTTAGCGAGACAACAAGATAACGATATTATTACCCAAATTTTGAATTATCCTCTTGCTTTTTAACCTGCAATTCTGAGTCAAATTGCTTCTTAGAGAATTGCATTTTGCGATCGTTCAAACTACTTCCAATTTTCGAGTAGCTTTCTCGTCTAATTTTACTTTTTTCTGTTATTATGGAGTTATCCGTACCCGACCGTAGAAGTCTTACCCGCTCAGCTAATGAGCTTCTACAACTCGTGCGGATATTTTTTTGTAATGAATCAAGATATAAACAACAAAGATACAATCAATCGGAATATTACGCCTCAAGTTTCTCGCGATCGCATCGAACATCTCCTCGGACAAATTTTAGGAACGCGAATGCGAGATCTCGAAACGTTAGAAAACAATCATCGAGATTTATTAACAGCCAGTTCCGAGGATTATCAGCGTTTTCTTGCCTTTTTTGCCGATACCGAACCCACCAGCACTCATTTAAGCGTAGGGTTAGCATTATTGGCAACGGGAGCAGATCCCAAAGGACGACAATTTGCCCGCCAACTCCTGCAAAAACTGCCCCTGAAAACCCTAGCCGATACCGTGGACTATATTCAGGGTTGGTATCGCGATCGCACCCATACCCTACAAGAACGGCGGCGTTTTTCCGATAGTATGGCAGAAGCCTACAGCGAAACGGCTCCTCTAGTTCGCGAAGCCTTGCAGAGGGAAGGAATGACGCAAGAATCGGGAGATTTTACCGGGGGTGAAATTGTTGTAACTTTAGGAATATACGACAAAGTCCAGCAAGTTCTCGATGCCTTGGGATTAACTTATCGTATCGTTCCCTGTCAGATTGTCGTAACACTTCCTTTGCGAGCAGATCAAGTGTTAATTGTGAATTGTCCGGGGTCGTTTGACGCAGAAGGGATTGAAGTCATCCATCGTTTTGTCATCAATGGCGGGACGTTAATTACGACAGATTGGGCATTACAAACAACATTACAATTGGCATTTCCCGATACTTGTCAATGGAATAATATTACCACCCGAGATGATGTCGTTCCCGTTTCTTGGGTGGATCCTGATAGCATTTATACTCAAGGAGTGGAAGTTCCAGAACAAGTTATTTCTTGGTGGTTGGAAGACACATCTTATCCCATCCAAATTATTAGCGATCGCGTACAAATTCTCATGCGGAGTCAAGAAATGGGCAAGCGCTATGGAGACGATCCTCTCGTGGTTGCCTTTAACTACGGGGAAGGGATGGTGTTTCATTTCACCAGTCACTATTATTTGCAGCGATCGCAAGGAAATAAGAATTCTAAAGCGAGTGAAGTCATCTCTTCTTTAGGGATTGATTTGAGCGATCGGCACGCCCTCGATCGCATTAGCGGGGAACAGTTTGCAGCGGCTTATTCTTCTCTGCGCTTGCTGGCTAATATCCTATACGAACGCCGTCGCGCTTATGGCGTTTGATCCCGCGCCACTAGTGGGTTCAAATTAACCCAGATTGATGAACTTAATCGCCTACTGCCCATTGTTCCCTAGCAAATCGAAAGAAATAATTAAATTACGGGGAAAGTTTCTCTGCTCCCCTCGTACACTAGAAAAATTGTTCATTTTGCAAATGTAGGAAACAATCTCGCCGTGAAATTAGCCCAGCGCGTCACAAAAGTACCCGCTTCCATGACCCTTGCCATTTCTGCGAAAGCCAAGGCAATGAAAACAGAGGGTCTCGATGTTTGCAGTTTCAGTGCCGGAGAACCGGATTTCGATACCCCCGAACACATTAAAGAAGCGGCGAAAAAGGCACTCGATGAAGGCAAGACGCGCTATGGTCCGGCGGCGGGAGAACCCAAACTCAGAGAAGCGATCGCCAAAAAACTGCAAACGGATAATCGCTTAAACTACGAAGGAAAAAACATTATCGTCACAAATGGGGGCAAACAATCTCTTTTTAATATGATGATGGCAGCGATCGACATTGGGGACGAAGTGATTATTCCCGTTCCCTATTGGGTCAGCTATCCGGAAATGGTGAAATTGGCAGGCGGTATCCCGGTTCTCGTCCCCACGGAAGCCAGTAATGGTTATAAAATTACCCCCGCACAACTGCGGGAAGCCATCACGCCTAAAACTAAATTATTCGCTTTCAATTCTCCATCTAACCCGACGGGAATGGTCTATTCTCCCGGAGAAATTCGCGCCCTCGCAGAAGTCATCGTCGAGAAGGATCTTTGGGTGGTTTCTGATGAGATTTACGAGAAAATTCTGTATGACGGCGCAGAACATTTGAGTTTTGGGGCGGTGAGTCCGGAAGTTTTTGCGCGGACGATTACCAGTAACGGATTTGCTAAAAGCTATGCGATGACGGGGTGGCGCGTGGGGTATGCGGCGGGCCCGGTGGAACTCATCCAAGCCATGACCCGCATCCAAGGCCACAGCACCTCGAATGTGTGTACCTTTGCCCAATATGGCGCGATCGCCGCCTTAGAAGGTCCCCAAGACCCCCTACAAGTCATGCGAGACGCATTTACCGAACGCCGTCGCTTTATCCTCGATCGCATCGCGGCAATTGAACCCCTCACTTGCCCACAACCCGAGGGGGCTTTTTACGTTTATATCAATATTGAAAAAACCGGGATGGATTCTCTCGAATTTTGCAATCTCTTACTCGATCGCCATTATGTGGCGGCGGTTCCCGGAATTGCCTTCGGTTCTGAGGGAGAAATTCGCATGTCCTACGCAACCGATCTAGCCTCAATTGAAAAAGGCTTAGAACGATTGGAAAAATTTGTATCATCTCTTTAAGTTTCCCAAACCCCATCGGCGATCGTTGCCCCTAGCGTCATAAAATTGAGATAGAGCAACGAAGAGAGGGATAGGCCATGACTTATCAAAAAATATTAGTTGCCATCGATCGCTCACCTCAAGCCGAAAGTGTCTTTACCCAAGCCTTGGAAATTGCCAAAGACAACCAAGCTCAATTTAGGCTCTTTCACTGTCTTCCCGTTGATACGCGAGACAATCCCGGACTCTACAGCGATATTTACGGACAGAACCTTAGCAACTATGCCCGCACCTTGCAAGACCGGATTGAGGGAGAAAAAGAACATATCCGTCAATGGTTGAGTACTTACTGCGATCGGGCAATTCACAATGGTTTGCAAGCCGATTGGGACTGGCAGTTTGGCAACCCGGGACGGCGCATTCAGCAAATTGCGAAAGAATGGCAACCCGATCTGATTGTCATCGGTCGTCGCGGTTATCACGGATTGCAAGAAATGGTGATGGGAAGTGTTAGTAATTTTATCGTTCATCGCGCTTCCTGTTCCGTCTTAGTCGTGCAAGGCGTTGCGAACTGAAATGAGGAGAATGGTAAGCTAAAAACAAGGAAAAAAATTATTGTTGAGGAAAGTAAATTCAGTGATAGCAACCGCCACAAGATCTAAAGTTAAATTAGTTGAAGAAGCAACTCGAGAATTAGTCCGTTGGGTCAATGAAATCGAGCATTCAAAGTTAACAGTTTTTGAAAAAGCCCAGAAGCTAACAACAAAGTTAGGGGCGTATTATCGACCGGATGGATTGGTAGAAATTGGGTTCTGGACACCCCGTTTGATCGCCCAAGTCATGCGGAAATCGGAAATTTTTCTCGAGGTTCTCACCCCCATTGACGAGATCGATCCCCGGGCTGAAGAACAAACCATTCGCTTTCACCGCGATCGCCTCAACCTTGTGCAGGATGGGGAATTTCACTGGGGCGTTGCCGAAGGGATGATTCCGGGCAACCGCGATCGCCTCGGGTCGTTTTACTGGTTGCGTTATGTCGATCAAAACGATCGCCTGCAAGCCATTCGCGACCCCCTCCCCCATTCCTTACCTTATGGGGTTTTTGCCCCCGCAGAACTCTACGATATCGATGGATTGCAAGCCAGTCGCACGGATATGGACTACTTGCAGCGCACCAGTGCTTCCGTGCTACCAGATAGTGGTTCGATGCCTCTGAGCATTGATTTTAGTCGCATTCCCCGGGTTCGCGCCCCTCACAATATCTTGCAACTCCATATCGGAACGGCTTCTGAGGAAGGAACTTGTGAGGGATTGGCACGGCGCTTTCAGGAAATTTCCGATAAGTTAGCCAATAATATTCCTTTAACCCCGGCAGAAGAAAATTACGTGGGTTACGATGCCGTACAATTTTTGCCCACGGAACCCACCATTGAATATCGTGACGAATATAGCCCTGAAAGCGAATTTTTCTCGTTTAGTTCCGAAGAAGGGGACATCGTTACCATCGAACTCTTCAAACCCAATACCCAAGATTGGGGCTATGACGTTCCTATTTTAGGATCGAGTACTACTAACCCGGCTCTTTTAGGCAGTTTGCGACCGGACGAGGCGATCGATGTTATTTGCGCCCTGCACAATTTCGCGACGGGGCCGATTCAGGTCATTTACGATCTCGTTTATGGTCACGCCGATAATCAATCAGAATTGCTCTTACCTCACCAATGTCTTAAAGGGCCGAATATGTACGGGCAGGATTTAAACCACCAATCCCCCGTCGTGCGTGCCATTTTCCTCGAAATGCAGCGTCGCAAAATTAACACGGGAGCCGATGGCATTCGCGTGGACGGCGGACAGGATTTTCGCTTTTTTAACCCCCTTTCAGGACGGGTCGAATACGATGATGCTTATTTGCTGGCTATGAGCGATCTGGTACAGGAAATTAATGGTTGCCAGCGTTTGTTATTCACAATTTTTGAAGATGGGCGACCCTGGCCGCAAGAGGGCTGGGAGGAAATTTCAACTTATCGCGAACTCATCGAACTCAAACCCGATTCCTATCAATGGGGACCGTTAATTTTTGCCCATAATACCCCAGCATTAGAGGGATTTTGGGAGCGAAAATGGCGCAGGGTTTGCGAGGTCATGTACGAAGGACAAAACTGGATTACCGGCTGTGCCAATCACGATACAGTTCGACGGGGTAATCAGGTCGCCCTCGAGGAGAAAATTAACTGGAATTTAGGGGAAAATTTATCGGATGTTCTGCGCAAGGCTTACGATAATCCCGCCGCGACTCTCTGGGTTTACGGTTTCAGCCCGGGATTGCCAATGGATTTTATTAATGCCACCATGCACGCCCCGTGGATGTTTTTCCGCAATACTGACGAACGTTATGGGGTAAAAGTCGTTTCTGAGGAAATCAGCTTTTTATATTGGCAGGTTACACCGGACTTATTCAAGCAAGCGCAGAATTTTCTCGGGTTGAAATCTTTAGGGTTTAAACAGTTGGAGGAGTTGCGAGAATTCGGAATTGAGTTGCAACAAATCATGCAAGCCAAAGATTTTAGCCTTTCGGAAACGGTCAATTCGATTCGTCTCTGCATGGGGAATAATAGCGATGTCTGCGAAATGCCCCGCTTGAAAAGTTTAAATCGTTCGGGAATGCGCCGCTTTTTGAATAAGATGGATAGCGATCGCTTAAAATCTTTTGCTCTCTTGTTCATGGAGGATTGTTACTCCCTCTGCAATGTTTCTCATTACGAAAACGATCTCGATGCTGCCCAAACATCCTATAACTTGCAGTTGCGTCAATTCCGCCTCGATCGCCCTTGGTTGAGAAATAATTTATCGGGGACAGATCGGTTCAACAAAGTCAGCGATGGTTATTCCACTGTATTTTATGGAGTCCGCAGCAATCCGGAAAATGAGAACGATCGCGTTATTATGGTGGCTCATATGGGAGGCAAACCCGCAACCGTTCAATTAAAAAAATGGCTGCATTTGGATTTATCCACATGGGAAGTCGCGATCGCTTCTCCCCAATTGCAAGGCGATAAAGTGCCCGACGATCTCGATGAATTTGAACTCAAAGATTCTCAAGGGATATTGTTAACGCCTGTTGTCAGCAGCGATTAATGCGATCGAGATGCGAGACAAGAGCTTCTCAGCATTTCTAACCTCGAGGATATCCGATTAAAATCCCCCGATCGCGCGATCGGGGAAAAGGATTGGAGGATGGCGATCGTATAATCATTATTCACAGCAGCTCGTTTTTGCTTTTGTCGCAAACTGCGTTTGAGAGTAGTTTCTTGACGCAAAGCATTGAGAGCTAAACGTCGGAGTAAAGTAAAATTATGAGGACTAAAGATGAGCGATCGCGGCGATCTGCAACATAATAACTTCTGGCGTATCCTCTGGACATTTCATTCTAAATTGGATGGATCTTCAGTGATGTTTCTGTATGGGTGTACGTTGCTCGTTCTTACTGCCCTGTATTCTCTTCTAGACAGGCACTCTATATGGGCAAATGCGTACATCGAGATGGAAGCAGAACAAACGATAAGTTATATTCTCCATACCCAACAAGAATATTTTCTCGATCGCCAGACTTTTACGCGACAACTCAACAGTTTAGAAACGGATTTTGAGACTGAAGACTATTACTATAGAATTTTGTTTCCCAGTCAACCCTTTCAAGCCGAATTATCTTCCGAATTTGAATCTCAGAATTTCCCTGCGATCGCGACTGTTGCCTATCCTAAACGCGATCGCTTCAGCGTTTATATCGGAATTGCAAAAACGGCAGTCGATTTAAATACAAATGAATTAAAAACTCAATCAATTTTTTGTCAATCTGTATCCTCTCTTGAGACTTTAAAGTCTCAAGAAAATATAGATTTCGGTTTTCCCTATTTTACCGATCCAGACCGGATAATTTCTCCTTTTACTTGTCCTGCTAATTTTAAAGTCATTAAATAGAATATAAGAAAATAATAAAAAATGAAAGATTTTAGTCACAAAAATGATAGTAGGAGCGACCGCACCTCTCAGCACGAGTTAAGTCGAGTTGATGGCGTTGTAGTTGTATGCTTGTATTTTTGGACATTGATTATCGGGGCATTTTCATTAATATTTTTATCTTTACCTAAAACATCAAAAAAAGCACCTTTCCCGGCAGTTAATGCTATTAGTCGCGCCCAACATGCCTATTTCCTCGAACACCAAGCTTTTGCGCGCAGATTAGAAAGTTTGCCTACTGTTCGACTCGCGGAAACTGAAGGCTATTCTCATAGAATCTTATTTCCCAGTCAGCCCGCCCAAACTGAACTATCCTTGTATAAATCTGAAAACTTATCCGCGATCGCCAGCATTGCCTATCCCAAACGCGACGGTTTGAGAATTTATATCGGCATCGTACAAACGATAGTAGACTCCAACACCAACGAATTAACGACTCAATCAAATTTTTGTCGTTCTATCTCTTCTTTCCCTGTTTTAAAAGCTGAAGAAGACATGAATTTTGGCTTTCCTTATTTTGTAGATTTCCGTCAGATAGAGCCTCATTTTGCTTGCCCAGTTAATTTTGAGAATCTTGGGGGATAATAAGGAAAGTTCGCAACCTTTTCCAGAAGAGCAACAGATGAGCGATCGCACTAATCGAGAAAATAAAAATTCATCTCGAAGCCGTCAAACAAAAGTAGGTTTACGGAGTGGAAATATCGCCCTATTTTTGTATGGGTGTACGGCAATTTGTTTCTATTACTACTTTCTACCACGTTTGCTTTCGAGTGCCAGTAAAGCGAAGGAATCCGAGGCGAGAACTTATATTCGTATGGCTGTTCGCACCCCAAAGGAATATATTTGGGAGACAAATTCCTTTTCGCGACGGCTGGAAAGTTGGGGAACTGGCTTAAAATCTGAAACGGATAACTACGCCTATCGAATTTTATTCCCTAGTGTTCCGACGACTACCGAAATTGTGGAAACTGAAAAATTGAACGCGATCGCGATCGCTGCTTATCCCAAAGTACGAAAACCGAAATATACCGCACCCAAGAAAGTCTTTTTGGGCATAGTTTGGACTTTTGGCTATGATTCAAGCATTCGCTCTTCTGTCTGCGAATCTGAAGGATCTTTTGAGGCGTTAAAAGCTGAAGGAGAAAATGAGTTTGAATTTCTCCATTTTTCCTATCCCAGTTCGGAAAATCGTGTTGGATTTTCTTGTCCGGAAGGCTTTAAAAATCTTGATAGTTATTTCAGATAAAAATGAGACATTAAACCGCACAAAGATCGCAGATAAACGCATCTAAAGATTTACTTAGATGAATTCTGATAATAGTTTCTAGGATTCTATTCTATAGGATTTCTTGCGAGAGTATTTCAGCAAATTGAGATTCAAAAATCCTCGCAGCCATTTAGTGGCAACAAAATTGTCGATCCTCAATGCGCCAATAAATAAAGGGCCTACCAATATCCAGAAAAAGATAGCAACGCCTGAAAACATGGGCGCAACAGCCAAACCTAAACCCAAGATCGTGAAGATAGCAAAATGAAGGGAGAGGGCGATCGCATATTTTAAAAATCCACTCCCTTTGGAAGAAACAATCAAAAAATCTGGTAGCTTTTGGGTGGTGATTTGTAAGGTTATTTCTTGGGGTTCGCGGGCTGAGTTATGATGTAATAAAATTTTCCGAGTATAGGTTCGATTTGCCAATAGAAAACGAGTATTGACTCGCACTTCGCACTCCACTTCATTCCCTTCAAATTTCCAAGGATTGAAACTAATCCAGCGATGTTCGTAAGGGGTATGTAGGGGATCGCTGGGATGGGGCGCAACTTCCCAACGTCCGGCTAACATTGTTTCGGGAATCGGATTACTAGCAATGAGTTTATAGTTTGCGATTTGTCCGTATTTAATATCGAAGTTGTCAAAATCAATCGTGGTTTGGCTCAATCGCAACTTTGGCAAGCGGGTTACATTTAAGGGTTTTAAGGCCTGAATCGCTGCTTTTGCACTGGGATATCGGTCTCTCGGATTGGCTTCTACCATCTTTTCCAACCAGTTCAACCAACCGAGTTCTTGAGGCGGGACGAGGTGACGAAAATGGAGGCGATAATCTGCATCTATTAAATTACCAATTTCCCCGGATTTAATGCCCGTTAACAAACAAATTAAGGTGACTCCCAAGCCATATAAATCTGAAGCGGTTGTTAACTCTCGATTGAATAATTGTTCGGGAGGCATAAACCCCATTGTTCCCTTAACAACACTACTCGCTGCCACTTCCCCGCCCCCTATCCGAGCAAAGCCAAAATCGACTAAATAAACCTTGTCGCGATCGCTCAGCAAAATATTTTCGGGTTTGAGATCTCGATGAATGACGATCGGGGATTGCTCTTGCAAATACGCCAAAATTTCTAAAGTTTGCAGGGCAACATTTTTAAGTTTTCGCGGAGTCCAAGTCATACCAGAACTGAGAGATTGTGCCTGAATGAATTCTTGTACCAAACACAATCCATTGGGGGTTTCAAAGGTATCGAGATAGCGAGGAATTCCTTCGTGAGAAAGGCGCTGTAGGGTTTTGATTTCCTGCTCGAATTCTCGATAGGCATCCCAGTTAGAATCGAGGCGGGCAAATTGAAATTGTTTGATAACGACGGCTTGTCGATCGGTTGGGTTTTGGGCGAGATACGTCACGCGCCCACCTAAATGGTTGCAACCTAATTCTCGCTCGATTTGATAGCCGCGATCGCTGAAGTCTGGTAAAGTCATGGTTAAACCCTAAATCTGCGGAGAAACTACACCAAAATTTCCTCGATTTTCAGATGAGTGGCAGTGAGATTTTATGGCTCGATCGCTGCGATCGCATCTCCCAGAACGGTAATGCTCTGTTGTACGATCGCTTTTTCATCCCCTCCAAATTGGGCGGGATCGATGGATGTGACGGGGAAAGCACTATTTTGAGGGGTTTGGGAACCCATCCAAATCAGTTGCGGTAGATTTTTGCCCCCGTAAGCAGCAATTTCTTTAACTTGCAGGGAAAAAGAACCGGGGGAAAAAGTCGGATTGAGGGCGCGATCGTACTCGAATTTACTCAGCATTAACTGTAGGGAATAAGTGCGATCTGCCGCAAATGCCTCTGCATCGGCTACAGTTTTGGCGCGAAAGACGGGGATGAGTTGAGAGAAGGGAATTCGGGGCGATATCCATTCATTGGCGACGGTATCGAAGGAATAACAATAACTCGTCCCATCCCAATTTCCTTCGCACCGGGCAATAAATTTATAGCGCTTTCCATCTCCCCTAACGGTTAATTGGATGCCTTCATAAGCAGATAAATCCAAAGATGGTTGAAAATTGCGATGGCGCACGGAGGCAAAACCGCCAGAATTTGCAGTAGATACGGTTCCTGAAAACACGGCGAAACCATTGGCGAGATAAATGCCACTTTCGCTCACTCCTCCCATCACCACATCATCGACTGCCCCCCAACTGGCTCGCAAATCTTCCGAAGGTTGAGAAAAATCAAAGAGAATTTTCGTTCGATCGGTTTCCGTGCCTTTAATTGAGGCAAATAATGCTTGTAGTTGCTCTTCCCAGAAGCGATCGCCGTTTAAATCCCCGCAACAGACGATCGCGGCGACATTGGCGTACAATTCGGGGGTGACGCGATCGCTGAGAGTAATTCCTCGATTGGGATACAAAGATTCGGCGCGGGATAAATCTGCCACCAACACCCGTACTTGATAATTTTCAGCGAGAAGGCGATCGACCAACTGTTGTGCTAAATGTTCTTGGGGGGCGATGACGAGAATGGGAGAAACGCGATCGCCAATAGTCGGGGAAACGGGAGGAGAGTCCATCTTGAGAAGTTGATTTCGCAACCAAGGGAAACAATTGAGAAAAGGGATACCATCAAAATAAGCGATCGTCCGCACAAAGCGACCAAAATCCCAACTTTCTCTCTGACTCATTGCACTTTCCTCAATTCCCCATTTCTTGCTATGTTAACAATCGTTTAGCGATCGCCGCGATCGAGACTGTAAAATTGATGGGATTTATTTGTCCCGCCTTCCTCCTTGTAAAGTTTCCCCATGCTCGACCTCGAACGGAGTCCCCAATCGCAACCCTCATCCCTCTCTCAATGGCTCTATCAAGCGATTCAAGAGCCGGGGGTACGCTTGCGGATTCGCTTGCGGGGGAATAATCTCCACGTTCTTTGCGAAGGCTCCCAAACCCCCGCCCTCGATCGCCTGCTCCCGCGCTTGACGGATGCCCTAAAAACGAAAGCCACCAGCTTTCAGCGCTTCTTCCGCAATACAGAGGATCCCATCTACAAAATTATTTTCTACGGTCGTCAAATTGGCACCCAACGCCCGGCTTGGATCGAATCAATTGTCTTGGATCGCCTGCAAGGGTCTCCCGACTCTCCATCTTCCCCGGTACAAACATTACAGGAAACATCCCAACTCCCCATTTCTAACGAAGATTTGGCTCGGGGCGGGACTCCCGAGGCGATCGCCCGCTATCTAAGCGAATCCCTCTCCCATTTGGGGGTTGCGGTTAAAGTTTTAATTCAAAAACTGCCCGATGAGGGAGATATCTGGTCTCTCAAGCGTCTCTGGGTGATTTGTAGCTGTCATTACAGTCCCGATGCGTCCCTGATTGCCGAACCCATCGCCCAACAGTTACGCGATCTGGAACTCGAGAGCTTTAAAGAAGCAATTATTCGCGCTCAAGTCCGAGGCGAAGAAAGTCCCGATTGGATGTTACAAGTCGATCTCACCCGCAGATCGGTCATGTTGAGAGAATGGGGGCGATGGGGAGATATTAAATCCCTCCAGTGCTTGCTAGAAAAGGCATTCGACGGGCGCGATATCAAAATTGGCACGGTTCTCAAAGAAAAAAAACTCTATATTTTTGCCAGTTGGCGAGACGCATTTTTCTCCCTAGATCCTCTTGCGGAAGGCAATCGAGGGATGGCACCCTCGCGAGAAGAAGTGGTCGGATCCATCTCCCCCATCCTCAACGATCTTGCCCCCCAAGGCATTGAAACGGCGGAAATCTATGGAATGCAGCCCCCAGAAATGGAGGGATTTTCCTACGAAAACGCCGCACTTTTGGACTTAGAGCAACTCGATCGCCGTGGCTTCGACAACGCTCTGCCACCACCGGTTTGGGTTCATGGGTTAGAATTGCCTGCCGCCACCGATCCCAATCTCTCCCTCTCGGTTTTTGCCCTTGCCCGTCAGAAACACGTTGAAGCCCTCACTTTTCTCCTGCAACGCTTGCTCAATCCGGATATTGAAGGGCGCTTGGCAACGGGAGGCATTCGCATCAAACTGTGCTTTAAAGACCGCTTGCTGCACATCATGACCGAAGCAGTGGTCTGTCCCCGTCAAACCCTTGTTGCCAACAAAATCGAAACCCTCCTCAACGAGCTACAAATTGAGGATCTGGTGGGCGCGAGGATTTACGGACGGCGATCGGGTCAGTCTTCCCCCTTGTGGAGTTATGGGATCGATTTTGCGGGGAACAAGCAATTAAGTGAGGCACGAAAAGAACGGCCGATCGAAACAGAAAAAGCCCAATTATTTTTCCCCATTTCCCCCAGTGCCAATCTATCCGACGTTTCCGAAGTTGCGATCGCCGCTCCGACGATTGCCCCAACTTGGCAACTTTGGCGCAGTCGCTTCCAATCTCTCCTCAAATCGACTCAACTGTTTGTCTCCATTCCTGACGGCGGAGAAAGCCGCGCGATCGCCCGTTTTTCTGATTCCCAACAAGCTAAGATTCCGTTTCCCGTTGTTGCCATTTGGCTGGCGATCGGTTGTTTTCTGGCCGTACAGGTGGATGGGGGTTTAACGCGATGGTTGGCACAACAAAATGAAGCCGTTGAATTAGCACAGACGCAAGAAATCCTTGGCGATCGCGAGGATCTGTCCCTTGCGACTGACATCGGGCAAGAAAATCTCACAGAAAATACTGAAGAGATCCAGACGCAAGCCGAGATCGACGCATCCGCAGAAAGAGAAGCTCAAAAAGCCGCCATGCTTACCATTGCGCGACAGTCAGCCAATTTATCATTTAATAATACGCTTTTAGATGAAAAAGTCGCCCTCTACCGGGAGCGGGTAAAGCGATGGGGAACTCCAGATATTTTAATTGTGGGCAGTTCCCGCGCCCTGCGCGGCATCGATCCGATGGTCATGCAAACATATTTCAGCCACAATCTCATCCTCACCGATCGCTCTCCTATACTGTTTACGCAAGGGGGACAAGAAGAGGCGATCGCTAACACGAACCCATCCCCCAACACCCGACCCATCCCCCAACACCCTCCCAAGAGGGGGAGCGCAAGAGAGGGAGAGCAAGAAGGGAGATTAACTAATCACAAAATCGATATTTTTAACTTTGGCATTAATGGGGCGACTGCTCGAGTTGTGGATTTGCTCCTCGGACGAATTTTAACGCCGGAAGAACTGCCAAAACTGATTATTTGGGCGGATGGGGCGCGGGCGTTTAATAGCGGTCGGGAAGATTTGACCTATGAGGCGATCGCCACATCCCAAGGATATCAACAATTAAAACGCGGTCGCTTTCCCGGTTCTCCAATACCGGAGGAGGAAGAGTGGCAATTTTCTCTTGCTCATTTAAATGAAGATATTAGAACGGGCTATCAAAATCTCAATGGTTGGTTTGGAGATGCCTTGGGAGAATTTTCGGGCGTTTATGGCGATCGCGATCGCCTGAAAGAGGCCTTAAGCATTCAGTTTACCGCCCGCATTCCCTCCGTAGAAGATTTGCAACTCGACTTATGGGAAACGACCCCTGCTGTTGCCGCCCGAGAACCCATTAATCCCGATGGATTTCTACCGCTTTCCGTGCGTTTCGATCCCGAAACTTATTATTTATCCCATCCCAAAGTTGCCGGACTTTACGATCGCGATTACACGTCTTTTGATATGTTTGGCAGCCAGTACGATGCCTTACGGAAATTAATATCCTATCTCGATCGCGAGCAGGTCAATCTTATTTTTGTCAATCTTCCTCTAACCCAGGAATATTTAGACGATCCGACTCGCAGTCAATACGAAAATGAATTTCAAGAACAAATGCAAGCCGCCGCCGCAACCAAGAATTTTGCCTTTTTGAATTTAGCACGTCGCTGGCAAACCGACTATGAATATTTTTCCGATCCCAGTCATCTCAATCGCTACGGGGCTTATCAAGTTTCTGTTTTTCTAGCGCGATCGCTTTTTTCAACGGACAATGAACAATAAACCATTATCAATGACTCACCCCAATCCCTCCCAAGAGAAAAGATGCTCTGCTCTTTCCCTCCCCTTATTAAGGGGGGTTAGGGGGGATCGATAACCAATAACTAAATAGAATGAACTTTTTAGATCCATTATATGGCTTGTTTTTATTTCTTTTAATCGGGACTTATTGGTATTGCGGTCGCTTTCGTCCCGTCGTAAAATTGGACTTTTCTCAGAGCAAATCTGGCTCTCAATTGTCTGACGATCGCCCGTCCGAATCTACCCAAGATATTCGCCTCTGGATCATTTGCGGTGCCAGCTTACTTTTTTATGGCTTTTTGCAAATCGAATATATTCCCCTCCTGCTGTTAATGACCTTTCTCAACTTTCAATTGGGAAAAGCAATGGAAGCGCGATCGCGAGGCTGTTTTCAACCGGAATATTCTCGACTTTCCGATCGCGAATGGGAACAAATGCAGCAAGTTTGGAGCAGTCGCGCGACCCAACTATTAATTTTTGGGATCGGTCTCAATGTTATTTTACTCTTGGGGTTTAAATATCTCCCTTTTCTTCTGGAAACGATTGCCATTGTTCTAGATTTTCCCGTCGCCAGCCAGAGTGCCAGCTGGATCGGCGATCGTCTGATTGCACCCCTCGGTATTTCTTTCTTTACTTTTGAATGTATCGCCTATTTAATTGATGTTTATCGCGGCGCGCCAGCGACTAAGAATTTTCTGAAATTTTCCGGTTATAAGCTCTTTTTCCCGAAACTAATTTCCGGGCCAATAACCCGCTTTCATCAGTTTATGAATCAGTTTCGAGAGATTAAATATCCCTCTTCTGAACAGTTTGCAGAAGGTGCTTGGTTAATGACTTGCGGTGCATTTAAAAAGGCCCTTGTTGCCGATCGCTTGGGAATTTATGTCGATCTGTGTTTCGGAAACTTAGAAAGGGCAGGGAGTGGCGATCTTTGGTTAGCCACTTTAGCTTACGGTTTGCAACTCTATTTTGATTTTAGCGGCTATGTAGACATTGCTCGCGGGAGTGCCATGTTTTTGGGTTTTACCCTCCCGGAAAATTTTGATTTTCCCTACTGTACAACCAGTATCGCAAGTTTCTGGCGCAGGTGGCATATGACCCTCGGAGATTGGTTGCGAAACTACCTCTATTTTCCTCTTGGTGGTTCGAGACAGGGTTTACAACGAACTTGTTTGAATCTTCTGATTATCATGTTAATTGCTGGGATTTGGCACGGTGCAGCTTGGGGGTTTATTCTTTGGGGGGCGTTGCATGGTTTCGCCTTAATCGTCCATCGTCTGATGGAAGCGCAAAGCAAAAGGAATCGCAATCTAGAGACATGGTGGACGACTATTCCCGGTACGATTAGCGCTTGGTTAACAACACAAATTTTTGTATTTTTAGCGTGGATCTTTTTCCGCCTTCCCAATATCCAAGATGCTTTATTTGTCTTCAACCATTTTGTGGGTTATACGGGAGACGTGCAGTTCACGCAAAAGGTTTATTATGATGTTTTGGGGATGGGGCGCTCCGATCTCATCTTATTACTGGCAATATTAATGGCTGGCATGGGAATCGCTTATTTTATCCAGCGCGGTTTAAAGCTCCAGTTAAATTGGAATCTGAAATTAATTTTAGTGCCTTTATGTCTTCTGGGAGTTTGGATTCTTGCACCAGAAGGAGGACTGCGCTACATTTACTTTGATTTTTAAATTTGATTATTAGTTATTAGTTATTGGTTAACTTTGAGTCCTGACTTTCTATTCTTTATTTTTATGAGTATTCGTCAATACAAGCCGACTGAGGTTGCTGCGATCGCGGAGGTTTATCGCAATGCTATTCTTGGAATTGCTTGTGATTTCTACAGTCGGGAACAAGTTGAAGTTTGGTCGTCTCTTCTGGGCGATCTGGAGACTTTCGGCAAAAAATTACAGCAAGGATTAACCCTAGTTGCCGTTGAAGACGAAAAAATTATCGCTTTTGGTCAATTGCACCCCAACAATCGGATTGCGTTTTTGTATACAATCCACGAGTATGCTCGCAAAGGCTATGCCAGTCAAATTTATCAGCAGTTGGAACAAGAAGCGATCGCGCAAGGCGTACAATATTTGAGTACCGAAGCGAGTCGAGTCTCAAAATTTTTCTTTCTCAAACAAGGATTTGAAATACTCGAACGAGAAATTGTCCTTCGTCAAAATATGGAATTCGAGCGCTTTAAGATGCAAAAAAATCTGTTATAGCATTACGCTTGCTAGTGAGGACATTTCCTCGCTCTGTGTTTCTCTGCGTCGGGTGTGGTTTCAATTCTTCATATCCCAATATACTCAGTATCGGTCAAGAATTTAAAGTATTGAGTACTCGATCGCGGCCTTGTTTGGCATCTTCGCGATCGGGGTTCATTTCTAAGATTTGTTCGTAAATTGCAAGAGCATCTAGATAGCGTTTCATCCCTTCCAATATCCAGCCTTGTGCGACGAGAGAATCGAGATTATCGGGATTGAGGCGATGGACTTCTTGATATGCTTCTAAGGCAGGGGGATAGTAAATAGCATTGGATTCTGCCGCACAAAGTAGTAGGATCGCCCGGTTATTCCAAGCCTCTAAACTATCTGGATTTAAACGGGTGACTCGTTCCATTGGCTCTAATGCTTGGGAACATCGATCCAGATAAAATAAAGATACTCCCTTGTTCGTCAAAATATCGGTGCAAATGCGTCGCTCTCGCGGACGAATCGCCGTAATTTGCCCGTCGATCAGCATCTTGCAGGTTGTGTCCGATATCGGGCGAATGGGAACGTCTAGGGCAGATTCGTAGTGTTTCAAGGCTTCCTCTTCACGCTCTTTCTGAAGACGATCGCGATATTCCCAAGGGATGGTCGTTTCAAAAGGTGGAAGGGTAGCCAGAGAACGTAAAATTCTCCCTTGATTAAACCAGCCGTGAATATAATCGGAATCGAGTTTGAGAACGCGATCGAGCAAGTCTTCAGCATTAGAAACATGCACCCGAGCATCAGCAAGTAAAGTTTGTTGTTCTAGAGGTGTCTCAGCTAAGGGTATCGCTTGTTGTTTGGCTTCATTCAAATACCAAAGCACGATCGCCTTATTATTTAAGCCTTCGAGATGGAGTCGCCCCCATAATTTTTCTAAAATTCCGGTGTTTTCTCGGGAAAGTTTAAATTTTTGTAACTGATTATTAGGATTGAGTTGGAGTGATCTATCTAAGAATTCAAGTGCTTCTGAATATCTCTTCAATCCAATCAACGAGCGAGCGTATTGATGCCAGAGAAAAGCCCGATCTGTATCCATGCGTTGGGGAAATTCGAGGGCAGATTCGCAAGCCGCGATCGCTTCTTCCGTGCGTCCTAAATGATTGAGAATCGCGCAATAATTTGCCAGTAAAAAAGACCGTTCCGGTTTCAACGTCAGTGCTTGTTCGTAGGAGGATAAAGCCGCTTCGTCTTCTCCCAAGGCATCTAAAAATAGCCCGCGATGCGTCCAGAGAATGACCCGATCGCTTTCCCGCTCCAAATAACGATCGTAAATGCCGATTAAAACTTCTAAATTACCGCAAAGCTCTTTCACTGTTTGAAAATATTTGAGTTGCAGGAAAACCGCACAGCGTTCGGCAATAGCAAGATCATTTTCGGGGTCGGATTGTAAGATTTGATGATATTCATTCAGGGCATTTTCTAATTGTCCCTGCCAAGCCAAAATCAAACCTCGTTGTAAATTTGCTAATGTGGGTAATTCTTCTCCCCAGTTTTCATTGATTTCTAAGGCGCGATCGCAAGAAGCGATCGCCTCGTCATAACGACCCAAACGCGAGAGGGAAATGCAGCGACGGGTTAACGCTAGAGAATGGTCGCGATCGAATTCGAGAACGCGATCGTAGGAGGTAAGGGCTTGTTCGTACTCTTGCAGTTCGTAGAGCGCCTCGCTGCGTACCAACCAGAGTTCTGGGTTCTTGCGGTCTTCTTCAATGGCTTTTTGACAAGCCGCGATCGCCTCTAGCGTATTATCTCGCGGGGAGAGCGTCTGGCACAAGTTCTCCCAAAACTCGAAGTCCTCTAGCTCAAATTCGGGCAAATTGAGCGAGGGGGGAGCGGAGGGAGCGGAGGGAGCAGGAGGGGAAATATTGAGACCTTGGGCAAGCTGCGATTGTGGTAATAAAGGAGAGTCGGGGAAACTTTCGGGTCGATGCTCTCTTACTGCCACTGCCGGACGAGAAAAACTGGCAAGAATAAGAAGGAGGAGACTCGCTTTTTGGAAAATAGAGGGTAGATTTGACACGATCGCGCCTCGATTGGCATAGTTTCTAGCGTAATCTATGTTAGTATAGACCGAATTTGAGGGTGCTGGCTCGATGAGTTAAATCGATATTATGAGCGAATCATTTTTTCCCCCACCTTTTGTCAATCCGGAGCGCCCCGAGGAATCTCCGATTTTGGAGCGTTTAAATATTTATGATGGATTGGCAATTGATGCCAAACGCTGGAAACAGGCTCATCATTACCATCGCAAGCGACAAAATCTCATTTATCAATCCTTAAATCAACCCGGGATCGCCTATGGTTTAGGAGTGCAGCCGATCCCTGCACCCGAGGGTATTTCTTCAGAATTCAGTCAGATTCCTTGGGTCGAAATTCAACCGGGTATCGCGATCGATTGGGAAGGTAATCCCATTATCGTCCCCCAACCGGAAACCATGCCCCTCGATTTACCCAAACGCCCCATGACCGTCTATTTAGTCATTAGTTATCGAGATCCGGAGCAATTGAATTTGGGTGGCGATCGCGAAATCGTGCGCGAGAGTTTCCGCTTGGATTTATTCTCTAATCCTCCCCAAAAAGGCGAAATTGAGTTATGTCGCTTTATTTGGGAAGCAAGAGAAAACATGACGGAGTTGAGAGCAGCAAAAGATGTTTTTTATCCTCAAGAAAATGAATTAGATTTACGTCATAGAATGTCGGTTTCTGCTCAACCGAGAATGAAAGTTAAGGTAGGAGTTTTAACTCAGCGAGAATCTTATCGGCAAAATTTTCTATATTTTCAAAAATCTGCTGCCGCACTCTACTCAGACTTACAGATCGAGTTAGAATATTTTAATCATCCTAATTCCTTACATCCCGATTTCGATCTGAAGCCCTTTGATTTATTGTACTGTCCGAGCAGTGAATTCAAACAAACTACAGAAGAAAATGCTGCAATTCTTAAGCCTTATTTGAAAATGGGTGGAACTTTATGGATCGATACTGAAAATAAAGGTTGGGGAATTGAAAAGCAATTGATAGAATTATTAGATAAACCCAAATCGAAGTTTATGAGTAAAACTTTGAAGTCTTGGAAAGAATTAGATTTAGATCACCCTTTACATCTGCACCCTTTTCTCTTTTCTCTACTTCCTAATTCTTGTAAGGATTTAAAATACGCGGAAGGTATTCTGGCAGTGAATGGAAATCTCTGCGATCGCTGGCGATTGACTAAAAATCTCGATGTACCTCGCAATGATATCCGTAATGCCCAAGAACTGGGCATCAATATTCTTCATTGTGCGTGGCAGCGTCGGCGCTTGAATCAGCTTAGCGGTGCGACTCAAAATGTTATTCGAGATCGATAACTCTTGTTATAAAAATTTGTTCTAGCGGAGGTATAAAGCGTGTCAAATTCCGTAAAAATGGAATTGTCTAAAAAACAACTTCGATTACAATTGGGAAGTCGCGATCGCGAGAGCGAGTTGCTCGTCAAAGTGACCAATCAAAGCGAAAAATTTGTTAGTTTTAAGCCCGTTTTATCCATCCGAGAACTGAATC
>JBCCVR010000109.1:0-24978 GCA_039194995.1 Cyanobacteria bacterium P01_E01_bin.42
ACGCTAAAACAGACATCTCTCTTGATGAACTGAGAGCGCTCGCAGAAGGATGCGAGGAAAATTCAGCAATTGAATCTAACGCCTAGCTGCCATATCGAGCCAATATTCGCGCTGGCGGCTTTTAACATTTTCACCGAAAAGCAAGATTTCATTGCTAGAAAGTTTTGTCGCGGTGTAGCGCATTTCCCAAAGATCTCCCCGCCAAAAAAACTCGTAATCGACACTTGCCCAACCTTCAGGACTGGCTAAAGCCTCGCGAATTGCTTTATCCTTAGCCCCTCCAATAACTTCCGGAGAACTTTTGTTTTCTTCCTTTGCTAATTCAATCAAAGGACGTGTTGTAAAATCAGCAGGTTTTCCAAGAAAATCATTGAGATTCGGACTAAATAATGCGTCAGAAAGCCCCCTAAAAGGTGAAATATTGAGGCAGGTAAACCCGCTATCTCGATCTAAAGAGTGTACGCTATAAGTCCCTTGACTTTGAAGCAAATGAGCAATAGTAGGGTTTTCAGAAACCCATCGCGATTGTTGTAATTGTTGCTGTTGTTCGTTTATCATGATTAAGGGCTTGTTCTCTTTGGGGGAATAGAGATAATCTTTCCCCTCTACCCTTAATTTTATTCGCATTTTTGGAAACTCTCTCCATAATTTCCAAAATTCTTGTCCTATCTCTGAACTAATATTTTCACATTCTATAAAGACGAGATCGTCCTCAATGCACAATTTGGGAACTTCTATCTTATGTGTTTCCCCAATTTGCGAAATTCTTGTTATTAATTTATACCAACTTCGGTCACGATCGTCATTAAACATTAGAAGATCCTTGTTGTTCTTGTAACAAAGATAAATGCGCCCTAGAAAATCAACTTTTCTGTATTTCTCTGTTTGATTTTACAACCAATCGCATAATCTCAAAATTCATAATAAGTTAATATGAACTCTTAAGCCACTACCGGATCTCTACTCCGTAATTACAGCGATCGCAACAGCACCTCGATCAACTCATCCATATCCCCATCCCCATCCCGATAAACCGCCTCATCGCAGAAAAGCACGATATCACGCGGGTCACAACCAAACTCCCGCGCAATCTTCTCAATATTCTCAAGAAACTCACGGTAACTTCGACCATTCTCAAAGCGCTTGATAAAATCAACCGATACCCCCGTCCGTTGTGCCAAATCTCGTTGAGTGATTTGTAAGATTTTCTCTCTACGATATTGTATCGTAACAATAGGAATTTTCATAATAAAAACATACAAAACAGAAAAGATAATCCCATGAACAATAGAATTGAAACAATCCTCTCTCTTTTTTGTTAAAGAACTTTTTCAACTAAAACTTGCACCCCCTTGTTCTTATTCTATTAATTTGAATACAAGAAAAAATTAGTAAACTGGGAAATCACTTTCAAATTTCCTAGATCTCAAGTATTATCATCAAACCTAAAAGATATTAAGAGTAATAGACAGTCACGATCTTAAATCCTGCCTTTATTGATGCAATCAGTCCTTAAAATAAAAGAGAATTCACAAAATACCATCAATCAACTCATAAATACAGACAAAGAACACGATCGAGAGACTTGTTACAACAAATCAATCTATCCCTTAATACTCACTCTTCTTCTTAAAAATAAATACTTACCTTAAATAGGTAATTAGTATAAATACGGATATCAATCGAAAAATTGTCAAAAATCTTTACAAAATCTTTATAAAAAGAGCGCCTATTACACTACGAACTGAGAAAAAGAGCGCTCAGCGCTCCTACTTTTACTACCCGTATTTTTACCCTATTAAATAGTCATGAAAAACCCATGAACTTTATGAATTGAACATCCGCAAACCTTGTGCATTAGCCATTACAACCGCGATCGGACTTAAACAAACAAAGTGTTTGTACTCTAGTCTTTTCACTTGTTTTGCGCTTAAAATGATCGTTCAAAAGAGAAAACGAGGAAATTAAACATGAAAAAAATAGCAACCTTCCTAACCTCAGCAGCAATTTTAACAACAGCGATCGCCTGTAACCCAGCACCAGAAACATCCACCACCGCACCCACACCAACCGAAGAACAAACCACCGAAGAACAAGCAGAAGATGGCGAACTTCAAAACCCAGGTGACACCGCAACCAACGAAGCAGGCAAAGCAACCCTCGTCAAAATCGCCCGTCCCGAAGAAACCATAGAAACCGGTCCCATGAAAATGACCGTTAAAACCATCAACATCGTTGACTGGGAACCCAGCGACCAACTCAAACCCGTCATCCAAAAAGAAGGAACCGTCACGATGATTAGCGTCTCTGCCATCGTAGAAAACACCTCAGAAGACACCATCTCCTTTCACCCCAACCAAGCTCAAATCGTCGCCGGAAAAGAGCAAACCCAAGCCAACCTGATAATGAGCGAACAAGTTGGTGGAGAATTTATCGGACAAATCGAAAAGAAAGGCAAAATCATATTCATCCTCGATACCCCCGCCCAAGACATTGAAACCGTCAAAATGGTCATCAATGCCCCCAATAACGAGAGTCTTCAAAGCGTTGGAGACAAAGTAACCTTAGAATACGAACTTTAACTCTTAACAACCAAAACCTCCCGCAACTGATGCAGCCGCGCACTCAAAGCATCCGTTCATCATAATTTGCCTATTCTTCAATCTCTTTGAAACAAAGAGGCTTATTTCCACCGGGCTTGGAATAAGCCGATCTCGCTCCGCAAGAACGCCCGGCTGAATCGCGATCGTATGGACATTGACATGAACCGGAAATAGAATCTCGCGATCGCACAGTACGAATTTTGGGAGAAGGCGAAGACGATACCGAAGGCAATGGTGTTTTTTCCCTCAAAATTACAATTTTGGCAATACAAAATTCTGATTTTACTGATCTCGCACAAACCGTCCGACTAACTGTAAACTCACCCAGAGAATAATCTTTATATTTGTAATGTGATCGTTCTCCACGAATTTCCCCACTTTGTAAAGTTTGAGTAATTAACGGCAAACCCGCTTTCAGTAATATTTCGTTAACTGTTTTTATGTTTGTGATTTTTGTATCTTGTGTTTCTAATAAGGGACTATTTCGATTATCTGTAAAATTCAAAACAACCGATTTTTCTCTAATATCAACTTTATGCGGAAAATTGTATCCAGCTTTTATAAATCTCGCCCCTATTGTTTTTGGCGTTGCTTCCTCAATTTCTTTTGGCGTAATCAATTCAATAACTGGAGTGACAGATAATGATGGTGTTGAAACTGATATTGGTGACGGTGTTGGCGTTGGTGTAACCAATGAAGGAGAAGGAGAAGGGGTAGGGGTAGGAGAAAGGGTAGGGGTCGGAGATGTCACAGAACGAGGAAAAGGCTTCATTATTTGATCGCTAGAAACGATGCCTAAGACAAGACTCCCAATAAACAATCCTCCATAAATCAAAATTACTCGCTTACGGTTTCGTGTTCTTACCCATCTTGGTTTGATCAAGCCAACCAAAAGAGCGATTGGGGCAGCAATAAATATGAGAAATGATAACAGAATAATAAAAGTCCACATAATACACTTAAACTCATAGTTATATTTTTACGAGTTAAGTGTATCGTAATTTTTTGCTTTGTCTTTCCCTCCGTTCTTCTGTCCCAAGCTCCAACTGAAAAGGGGGGACAGATTCAAACCCTTACCGTACAAGGATTACAGAATATTGTCCCTACTGTCCCCCCCTCTCCCTATATAGAAATTACTTTTTTCCTTTTTTCACCCACCACACACCGAAACTGTATCACCTGCTACCAAACACTAATCGAGAAGGAAAATGTATCATATTGATACAAAATGAATGCGTGGTAGGGAGTGTTATTATTTTTATTCCTAAGATTTAAGGAGGGACAGGAAATAGAGAAATAGCTCAAACCCTTATTATGTAAAGGCTTGAGCCTGTCCCTACTTGTTGGGAAAATCAACAAATGAGGACAAAAAAGAACCCAACCCTCTCGGTCGAGAGAATCAGGCACTGATAATACTATTTACATTATATTTCGGTTATCAGTTATTAGTTATCGGTTATCCTCCAGCGCATTGATAAACGTTTGCTTCTTGGTCAACTGCCCGTAAGTTCGCAAAGTCTCAGTATCGATATCGCGATCGCGGCACTCTTGCCGTAAATCAGCCATCGACCAATCAGAGAAATCCAAAATGTCACTGCCAACCGCCTGCAAGCGAACTTTCTCATCCGAATTCCGAACAATGGTATCCGTAACTTCCGATTGGTGGGCGTATTCTTCAAGATTGTCATCGCCTTCCAAAGCCTCAACGCCTGCCCGCTCGATTGCGTAATGTCCCGGTGATTCGTAGCCAACAATGCTCCAAACTTCTCCCTTGCGAATCCCAGACAGAACCCTTACGAATTGTCCTTTTTCCCATCGCTCGGGTATCTCTTCCACCTCAACCGCGATCGCATCACCATCACCGTTCGGATCGGTTTGGGGTTCGACAGGTTCAGACTTAACCGGGTCAACCACTTCGGGTAACTCAGCCACCGGAGTTCCATCAAATAGACCGTTTACCGTTGCGTGGAAGCCTGCCAACTCATCCGGACAAACCTTCTGACCTAATGCGATCGCAGTAGAAACTTGCTTCACTGCCGATTCCATCGCAGACTCCACGCTCCCCAACTGTTGCAGATACGCTTGCAATTGCTCTTGTTCCTTGTGCAAGCGATCGATCTGCTCTTGAATAGCCTGAATTTGCCGCTCAACGCGGGCTTTGGGTTCTTGTAATAACATGATTCAAATCCTAAGTAACTGTAGCGTGCCTCCCGTGTAGAGATGGGAGGAAGCGATCGCGGGGAATCGAAACCCCGCCAATGGCAACCATGCAATCGTGTTTTGGCAGCTGCAATAATGATTTTGTAGAGATGATTTAGGAAATTAAGCGGGAATAGCTTCAGATTTACCGCGTAACTTGCGAATCAAGGGCGCGTATTCTGCCATTGTTTTCGCGACTTCTTTTTGCCAGTCAGCGATGTAGGCTTCGAGGGTTGCACGGTTAGAGGTGAGCTTGGGTCCATTGCCGTCGCGGAGTTGCTTGATTCGCTTTGCTTCTCGTTGAATGTAGCGGTAAGTAAGTTTGGGAAAGTGTAGCATTTTTTTGATTTCTCTTTGTAGCGGTTTGTGGTGTTTTCTGAGGGGCGTTTGTTGCGCTAACCCCTTACACTCACTATAATAAAAGGCGATTATTTTTTTGTCAACCCCTCATGAGTAAAAAATTTTTAGACCAATATCGTGAAAAACGCGAAATTCAGTTGCAGCAAGAGCTAGACCAGATCGAGAAAATTTATCTGGAGACTTTGCACGAGCAAGCCGTTACGGGTTGCGATCGCGCCGAATTCTATACGCTGCTCCACAACAAAGGATTGACCTACCGCATCATTGGAGAAATTGAAGGAATAAGCCACGCCAGAGCGCACAACATAGCCAAAAAGATTAAGTAATTACTCAGAAAATATTAATAAAATTTATCAAGTGTATTTGATATAACAGAAATGGAAGTATCAACCAGAAAGAATGCCCACTAGGTTTTTAGAATTAATCAACAGTAATCCTGAATTCTTTTCTCAACCCTTGCCGCCAAAGTCACAAGAAATTGTGTATAATTTGAGAAAAGATATCTCTAACAATGCACTTCAATTCTTGCGATTCATATGCCCGCCAACTCACCCGACTCAGACAATAATGAAGTTCAAACAGTCGGACAATTAGCTTTTATCACTGGAATTCAGATCAATGAAATAAGACAGGATTGGACAAGAACGAATGAAAAACTATCAAAGATAGAAAAAGATTTAACAGAGTCAAGAGACCAAAGGATAAGACACGATCTTAAGGAAAAAGAGCTACGTGATAAGATTAACGATCTTAGGGAAAGTCAGCAGCAAAGTTATGATACGATGCAACGATTACGAGAAACAGACTTAAAACTGCAAACCCAGATAAGAACAATTTGTTGGGTTGCAGGAGCTTTTGGATCTGTTTTTTTAGTTGTTCTTGCCGTTTATTTAGAGAAAGTATTATAGAGGTAAAGAGCTATGGCTTTCGTTGTGCCAGATTGTGAAGAGCGTGAAAAGAAAGAAACAGTCAAGTTAGAAACAGTCAAGCTAGATAAATTGACTTCTATTGCAGGAATTTGTTTAGCTGGATTCAGTTTAGTCTTGGGTTTTGTTGTGGTTTTAATTCCCGTGGAGAGTGAAGTTAAAATCGCTTTTTTGACTTTTGCAGGAGCAGGAAAATTTACGGGCGCGGCGATCGCCCGATACAATCCTAAATAAGTCTAAAAATGTTAAACTAGATAAGTTGCCATAAGTTGTCAAGACCATTACCAATTCAAAAAATCATTAAAGCCGTTCGGATGCACGTATTTGAATCTATGTCTTTCCGGGCGATTGGTTCGCGTTTAAAAGTAAGTCATACAGCCGTTCAAAAATGGGCAAAAACAAGCATTTGGAAAAACGCAGAGTTAGAATTAATGGAACAGTTAAAAGATGAACTAAATAAAATAACAGTTGATTTGGCTAAATCAACTTGTGAAGCGGCAAAGAAACAATTAGAAAAGATGGGGGAAAGTGAAACAACTGAAGCAGAGACAATGCAAGCAATAGCCAACGCTTTCGGCATTGTAGGAGATTTGAGTTATAAACTCGAACTACTGGAAACAGAGCGATCGCTCTCAGAGAAAGAATAAAAATGGCAATATCGGCATTTAAACCTTCCAAGCCGATCCGATTAAAAAACCGCAAAAAATCATCCAAGCGATCGCAGCTTGACTACGCCATTTATCGCGATCGCCCCCTCGATTTTTTCAGTGAAGTTCTTCAGAAACGCTTAACCCCAGACCAGATAAAAGTTGTGGAAAGCGTACAGGACAACGCTATTACCCTTGTGCCATCTAGCCACGGACAAGGAAAGACAGCGATCGGGGCATGGTTGGTTCTTTGGTGGGTTTACTGTGTCGGCGGGCTGTGTATCACCACGGCACCGACCCAACGGCAAGTCAAAGAACTGTTGTGGGGGGAAGTCCGAAAAGCGATCGCATTTGCAAAAATGCCCGGTGTCAAAGGTCAACTGTTCGTCACCGTCACGGAAAATGCTCGGGCTTACGGATTCACAGCCGCCGACTGGAACAGTAACGCATTTCAGGGCATTCACGCCGAAAAACTATTGGTCATCATTGATGAAGCCTGCGGCATTAGCGAAGAGATTTGGGATGGTGCCACCTCCTGCATTACCGGATCTCAAAATCGGTTTTTGTCGTTGGGAAATCCTATTCTGTCCGACACTCCCTTTGAAAAAGCGATCGCGCAAAAAAGCGGACAAATCATCAGACTACCCGCGTGGCGACATCCCAACGTTGCCGATGCCTACAAACTTGATTCTGACGGCATTCACCGTCTCAAACCCAAATTAACCGACCCCACAACATGGCCGGAATTTGAAGATTCCAATCCTCATTACATTCCCGGTGCGATTTCCATTTATTGGATTGAAATGGTTGCCCGCTCCAAAGGAGAAAAATCGAGTTTTTGGCTTTCTCGGATTGAAGCAGTTTTTCCCACCGATTCGGAACAATCCATTATTCCTCGCTCGTATCTCCACGCCGCTCGGGCCCGTTATGACGAAAATCCCGACCAATGGCAACCGCGATCGCAATGGCGACATGGTTTGGATGTTGGCGACGGCGGGGATGCTCATGGGCTTGCGTCATGGAACGGCAATTGCTTATTTTTTGCCCGAGATTACCCCTGCCAAGGCGATCGCGAAGATGTCACGCGAATCGCAGGTATCGCCACCAACCACATGAAGCAATATCCGGGCATTATCAATGTGGACAATATTGGCGTGGGAGCCGGCACCCTTGCCTGCCTACGACAAAATGGCATGGCAGCCCGAGGAATTAACTGGGGGGAAGCCTCCTCTGACCCCCAATTTCTCAATCTCAAGGCAGAAATGTTTTGGGCGGTTCGAGAAGGATTGCGGTTGGGACTAATTGCGATCGCACCTCTCGGGCAATGGGAAGATGCGGCATTTGACGAACTGGTTGCCATCCGATGGGAGGAAACCGCTACTGGGAAAATTCGCATTGAGGACAAGAAGAAGACCATCAAGCGGCTAAAGCGATCGCCCAACATTGCCGATGCGATCGTTTATGGCTATTGGAAAATTCTCACCGGGATGCTTTTTACATAGTACATTATGACTAAATTTCTCTATTGCCCGAGCGATTCCCTCAGACGAGCGCAATAATTTTCTAGGGGGTAGCCCTATCCATCACGGTTAGACTTACCAAATCGCATTTTCGTGCGTCTGGTGACATACAGGGGGGGAGAGAGGGAGCAGATGGGGAAGAGGGCAAAAAAAATTACCCACCCCGTGAGGAGCAGGCGATTGGTTTGACTTTTACCCACCGTACGCGGGGTGAGTCGTTTGTATTAGCGCCATTCGGACGGATGGATTTTTTTGAGTCCATTGGACATGGTGTAACCGTTGGTCATTTCCCGGTGCCAATTCTTCTCAGTGGGCGCGGTTGCTGCGTGAGCGGGTGCATTTCCTTGGAGAAGAGTCATTTGGAGCGCTACAGCGTTGTCCTTGTCATCATCTTTTATGAAAGCGCTAACCATTTCACCCTTGCGGAGGTCGATTTCTCGCGCCCGGACTGCTGCCCAGTAAGCGAGACGACCCGCGTAGTCCTCATTGAGGAGGATGTAATTTTCTCCATCGCGTTTGAGGTGAAGAGGAACAGCTAATCCGTGAGCTTTGAGGATGGCTTGAGCGAGAGTTTCAATCGTTTGTGCGTTGAATTGGTTGCGATCGTTGGTTGTAGCGATGCGTTTAACGGGAACAAAAACAGGTGCGAGTTTCATTTTCTGTATGTAGCGTGTGTAGCGGTTGGTGGTGTCGGGTGGGTGTGTGTCGTTTTCCTCTGCCCTCCACACTTACTATAATACACGGTCGGATATAGACTGTCAACTCCTCAAACACAAAAACTTTTGAACGAATGTACTAAAAAGCGCCGTACCTCTTGCTGTAAAAGAGGTACGGCGGATATTTTTTTAAGATTTTTATTTTACGGCGCGATCGCTTCTTTGGCTTTTTGCAACCATTCGGGATCGAGGCGTTCGATCTCGGCTTCCATTATTTTGCGAGGGGCGTTTAATTTGATGTTGGTTGAGTTTTGCGATCGCAGTTCTCGTAGCTTGCTTTTTAAATCCTCATAGGGGATCTGAGGTTTGCGCTTGCGGTTTTTGCGATCCCATTCGCGCTTGGCCTTGGTACGAGTGGCGTTGCGCTTGCGTTCTTTTTCTTTGACCTCCTGACGCTGACGGCGCTTTTTTTCAGCTTCGGCCTTTTTCGCTTTGACTTCCGGTTTTTGGGCGTATTTTTGATGCGCGTTGGTATAAGTTGACATGGTAAAAATAATACACAATCTTTTTATTTTCATCAAAACGCGATCGCAATTCCCTATCCCTCATTTTGTTGATTTTCCCAACAAGTAGGGACAGACTCAAACCTTTGCAGAATAAAGGTTTGAGCCATTTTGCCATTTTCTGTCCCTCCCTAAATCTTAGGAATAAAAATAATAACACTCCCTACCACGCATTCATTTTGTATCAGTATGATACATTTTTTTCTCGACTAATATTGTGTAACAGTTAATACAGTTCGGGTGTGTGGTGGGTGAAGAAGGGAAAAAAGTTATTTCTATATAGGAGAAAGGGGGGACAGTAGGGACAATATTCTGTAATCCTTGTAGGGCAAGGGGTTGAGCCTGTCCCCCCTTTTGACGGCAAGAGAGGGACAAAGCAAGAGTTATGATGAAGAGAGAATGGGAGAAAAGATGTACGAAAATTTGATTGAAGCGCTTGCGGTTGTTAAATCAGAGGCAGGAATAGGCAATAGCGATCGCGACACGGTATTGACCAACGAGCTTGAATCTTCTAAGGGCACCTTGAACGGAAATGCGGAATATCGACCTTATATCGTGGCCGCGGCTGCCATGATGACAGCCAAAGGAGAACAAACCCTCGCTCGGGCCGATGGTGATGCAACTTTTCGGCAAAATCGCGATCGCTACAACTTACAGCCCGCGATTGAAGGTCAGTTGAGGAAGCAGTTGGCACTTGATTCGCAGCAGGGGACGGAAGTGCCGATTGGATGGAATGCTCGAGAATGGCTTGACGACTTGCAAGGAAAATCGTCATCTATTCAAACGTCGGAAACGGTAACAGCAAGTTATATGTTGGGAGCAATGGTGGGTTAATAATGAGTGAAATTCGGCTTGACTCCCAAGGGATTACGAATATTTTTTCTACCCTTTTTAATCCCCTGACAGGCATGGGGACTGTCAGAGACAAAATGGGTCATGCACGGGTTAACACCGTGCTTTATCCTCTCGATCGCACCGAATTAGATGCACTTCCAAGAAAATCCGGCATGATTTCCCGGTTGTGCTTCAAATTGCCCGAGGATTGCGCCGCAGATTGGATGCGATTGGATTTGGGAGAAGCGAATTTTAATGGGGAAGATGTTCTGCTGTATTTGGAGAATTTGGCAGAAAAAGAAGGACGATTGGGGGCGCGAGAAGGATTTCAAAAAGCGGCTAGTCTTGGTCGGCAGTATGGGGATGGTTTCATTCTCATAGGAATTGCAGACGGGAAAGAACCCCACGAACCTGTCAATGCGAAAAATATTCGATCGTTGGAATGGTTGAAGGTTTGCGATCGCTACGAACTTTACCCAGACCATAACAATTATCACGATCCAGAATTTTATCATTTTTATTCAGGGGAACATCAAACGTGGCATCGCGATCGGGTTTTGAGGTTTCCGGGTAAGAAAATATTTTCTCGTTATAACAGAAATAATGGGTTTAATGATTCAGTCATTCAATCATTTTTTGATGCTTGGTCTCAGTGGGAACAGGGTGTGGCGGCAGGCGCTCAAATGTTAGTTGAGTGGGATCAGGCAAAAATGACCATGCAAGGCTTAAGTCAGTTGTTGTTAGAAGATATTCAACAAAAAACAGATAAAAATCAAAAAGCAGTTGCAAAAAGACTCGAATCTGTGAGTGTAAATCGTTCGCTTTACAATACTGTATTACTTGATGCGTTAGAAACTCTCGAATATTTAAATCACACTTATACAGGGGCTGATCAGGTCATGATTCAAATCAAAGATCGGTTGGCATCTGAGACAGATTTACCCCGACATATTTTATTCAATGAAAATGGATCTGCATCGGGGCTTTCAAGTAGCAATACGGCTGGATTATCACAGCGTTATGCGTGGGCAGAATGTAAAGAGTCTTGGTCAAACCGGGTATTTGCGCCTGAATTGTTAAGGTTATGTCGTTATGCAATGCTTGCTAAAGATGGAGTGTCACGGGGAAAATTAGCAGAAAAATATGAAGTAATAAGCGCATCAGAGGTAGTGCTAACGGCACAGGAAAAGATGATGATTCAATTACAAGCCAGCAATCGTGACACTCGTAATATTGCGGCTGGAATTTATACATCTGAAGAAGCGCGATCGCAATTTGAAACGGCTAAATTTACTGGTCAAGTTGTTTTGAGTAAAAATCCCAATTTGCCTAAAGATAGAAAAGATTCTACTGCTCGGAAGATTCTTCAATGGCGAGGGGAAAAAATAATAATTGAGTATTTACCGGGAGATAAGCGTCACGGACATATTCTTAAACATGGTTATGGTTATATTCGGAGTTATATTGGAGAAGATAAAGAAGCACTTGATTGCTATATTTCGGCTGATTATTGTGCGGTAGGCGGTTCTTATGTAGAGGAAAAAATATTTCGGATAAAACAGCTTTCTCTCAAAGATAGTTGCTTTGATGAATGGAAGTATATGATAGGATTTGTTAACCAAGAAAAAGCACAAGAAGCCTATTTGAGTGCGTTTCCTATTGATATTGGAGATTTGTTGTTTGGCGGTATTCAGGAAGTTTTTTTTGAAAGTTTAGATGAATTTCGACGAGATCGCGATGATGGATTAACGCCAAAACAAAGAGAATTGCACGTTGATGCCTTGACATGGGAAGAACCGAGTAACTGGTATGACTGATATCCCCCGCAATGTTGAAATCGCTACTCGCACGCTTGGGGCGATCGCAGAAATGGATCGCGATCGCGTTCGAGAAATGAATCGCGCTTTAGTCAGTTCTTACGAGCAACTCGAGGGCAAATTATTGATGTTGGTTGAAGCGGGGATTCGCGACCCTGACAGCATCCAAATTCAATTGAAGAAGCTGAACGAGTTGACCAATGCGATCGCGGTAGTCAATCCCGATGCGATCGCGGTTTACGAGCGAGAATTGGAGAATTTGATAACGGAAGGGCAAAAATACGGGATTGATATGCTCGAGCAAACCATTCGCGCCTACCAACGAGAAACGCCGCAATTTTTGGGCAATGTGGCGATTGAGCCTGCTGCCAATCAAGTTTCTTCGGGTATGACGCGATTGAGAAATCATAGCGATCGAGCGGCTCAAAACATCAATCGTTTGATGACGAATGCGATTTTGACCGGGCAAGGACCGGCAAAAACAGCCAAACAGTTACAGCAACAGCTTGGCTTGCTGAAAAGTAGGGCGGAAAACATTGCTAGAACGGAGACCATGAGCGCGTTCAATGCCGCAGCTACGGAGCGATTTAGCGATTATGGGATCAAATACGTTCAAATATTAGCGTTATTGGACGATCGCACCACTCCAGTTTGCCGTTTTCGCCATATGAAAATCATTAGACTTAGTGAAAGTCAACCGCCTTATCATTTTCAATGCAGAACTGTTGCGATGCCAATAAAAAAAGAATGGTTAACAGAAAAAGACATGAAATTTGCCGCTAAAGAATATGTAAAAACAGCAAGTGGATTAAATCAAGCGAGTATTTTTGAGCAATTAAATAATATTCAACCGCCTAGTCCTGTCAAGATTTATGATTTTCTTAAAAGTTAAATATATCTAAACTTTGCCCACTTATTTGGGCGATCGCTTTAATTTCTTCATGACTGGCTTCTTTTGTTCCACTTTCAATGGCAGAAAGCCTATTTTTTCCTATATTTAAGGTTTTAGCCAAGTCTTTTTGTAAATTTCCCGTTAAAATACGACAAAACATTGCGATTTTTCCAGTTAATTTTTGCTTTTGCAAGAATCCTTTTGGCTTAGGGATTTTGAAAGAAATAGTAATAAATTCGGTGTTATCATTGCCCATTTAATGATTTTTCCCATTACTTGATGATTTTTCCCATTATAACTCTTAATTAGAGGGAAAATAGACGAATGTATCGAATTGATTCCGGTCAAATTTTTAAATCGGAAGTCATGCCCAATGGTTCGCTTAGGGTATGGCTGACAGTTTCTCGTACTGGAAAATTAAGATATCGGAATGATGATGGAACAATTCGAGTTGAAAATGTAGAAGCGGAGGAACTTTTTCACCCCGATTCGCTTGACACGGCATGGGGTAAGCCAGTCACGCTTTACCATCCAACCAAACGCATTAATTTAGACAATGCTCGAAATTTAATGCGCGGAATGACGCAGCAAGGAATGGTTATTAATGACAATTTTCTGACTATTGCTGCTGTTATTACCGATCGCGAGGCGATTAAAGCGATTAACGGGGGAGTGAATAAAATTAGTGCTGGTTATGATACCGATATTGTTGAGCGATCGGGAGAATTATTTCAAACCAAGCGTGTATACGATCACTTTGCTTTGACCGATCGCCCTCGGGGTGGAAACGAGTTAGAAGTTCATCACGGTAACAGCAATCATCATCAAGATACTTTTCGCTGCGATGCAGTTACAGAAAGCGATCGCGATGCTATTCAAAATTCTTTCCCAACAAATAATATGGCAGAGAACAAACGACAAATTAGGCTAGATAGCGGAATTTCTTATGAAGTTGAGGCAGATCTAGCACAAGAAATTAGCAATTTGCAAAGCGATCGCGATGCTCAAAAACAGCGTGCGGATGAGTCTGAAAGACAAAAAGATCGCTTTGAAGGAGAATTAAGCGGTGTTAAATCCGAACTTCAGTCTTTGAAAGACTCTCGCCAAGACGAAGAGGCGATCGCGTTAGAAATGAAATTGCGCCTTGATACGTGGGCTGAGGTTTTGCCGTCATTTTCTGAAGGTTTTCAGCCAGATTACCGCCTCAACTCCACAGCAATCAAACAAAAATATTTAGAAGAAGTTCGAGGGAGAACGGATTTAAAAAATCGGTCGGATGAGTATATTGAAGGGGCTTATTCTCATGCGAAACCCCACTTGGATTCTGATGCGAAAAGAAAAACTACAAAGCATTTAGATTCTCTAAATAATCAATCTCGCGAGTCACCAAAAGAGAATACGCTCGAAGCCGCTCGAGAGAAAGTAAGAAAAGATACGGAGGTAGCCTATCTTGGTACAAACTAATTATAGTATTTTTCAAAAAAAAGGATTTGAAGGCGGGTTGGCGACTTGCCAGAATCCGACAAGTTTACAGGGAACGTATAGCGAGCTTGTTAATGGTTCGATAACCGATTATTTGCCTTTTGGACGTGTGATTGTTCCTAATGCGATCGACCCGAGTAAAGTTGAATTGCCGAGTGCTGCCGGACAAAACCCTCAAGGGGTAACGGTTGCTGTTAATGCTTATGAAAAAGATGTCAACGGTCAAGCGGGTTATCCTCCAGAACGTCCCGTAACTCGCCTTATTAAAGGCGCAATTTTTGTTGTGCCGGAAGTAGCTGTAACAGGGGGAGATCCCGTTTATTTTCGCCATACTCTTAATGCAGTACCCGGTGCTTACGAAGCACGTGGTCGGGTGAGAAATGATGCTGATGGCGACAAAGCCGATCTTTGGACAAAAGCAACATTTTTAGAGTCGGCGGCGGCAGGTGAATTGGTTGCTTTGCAAATTGATTAAAGGAGTGAGAAATGACCACAGGTTTCAGAACAGATGCAGCGAAAGCAGGGACTTTTCTCACGAGACAACTCGAGCAATTGCTTCCTAAATTGTATGAGAAAAAATATCCTAATTTGTGGGCTGCAAAAGGCGAGTATTTACCTGCTACTGGAGACTTAGAAGAAGGAGCTGAAACCGTTGTTGCTGAGGTTCTTAGCTCTGTAGGAGAAGCGAAAATTCTTTCGCCGGATTCAGATGATATTCCGATGGTTCAAGTTGGACTTGAAGAAGATAAGTTTAAGGCTTTCTGTATTGTAATTGGTTTTCAATATAGTGTTCCCGAGTTAAAAAAAGCGGCTAAAGCAGGAAGATTAATTCGGACAACGCGAATGAATGCGAGTAATCGCGCAATGCAAGAAAAGGTGCATAAATTAGCGGTTTTTGGGAGCGCTAAACATGGAGCTTCTGGTTTTTTCAACAATCCTCATGTTCCTGTAATTGATAGCACCTACAATGCAGCCGATCCAGCAACAACAGCACAGGATCATATTGATTTTATCTCCGACGTTATAACCTCTGTACAAAGCGGTTCAAACTTAACAGAAGGGATTGCAACAATAGGAGTTCCTATTAAACTTCATAATATTTGGAGAAAAGCGCTAATTCCCGGCACTTCCGATACAGTTTTAGATCACGTTCTCGATACTTTTGGCGATCCTCGAACAAATGGAACTTTGCGGCAAATTGTGCCTCTTAATGAAACGCAATCATCATTATTAGAAAAACATGGCGTTCATGCACAGGGAACAGACAAAGATCGCTTAATTTTTGCTCCAGCAGATCCAGAAGCAATTTCGAGAAAATTTTACCCAGCTATTTATATGGAACCGCAATTGCAATTGTTAAATTGGACTACAATTGGATATTGTGGGACAACTGAAACAATATGCGAATATCCTTTGTCAATGCGCTACGTTGATATTCCCAAGGTGTTATAATGCAGATAGAATTCAAACCAGAACGCCAAGAACCTCCTCGAAAAGGCTTTTTGTTTTTAGATAAGGTTCAATTGAATCCGGGTATAAATGAAGTTCCGGATGAAATTCAAGCACATCCTTCTTATCAAAAGTTAATAGAACAAGGGGCAATTATCGTTCTATCGCTTTCGCCACAAACTGCTCAGTCTTTTGCGTCTTTGGTTAAGATGTCAGTTAAAGAGGCAGAACCAATAATAGCGAAGACCAGCGATCGCGTATTGTTGAATAAATGGTTTGGAGAAGACGAACGGAAAGGTATTCTCGATGCGATTGAGAAAAGACTGGAGGAATTAAATGGGGGTAATTAAATGGGGGTATTTGATGCTTTTGAAAATGCTATCTTGCTCGTTCCAAATACAAACAATGCTGTTCAAGAGGAAGATGAGTTTGGGAATGCTAAAAACGAGACCACCTTAATCGAAATTCATGCTTTTGTTAAGCAGTCATCGTCTTCTCAAGTTTTTCCGTTGAGTCATGAAACAATAGAAAGCGTACCTATTGAAGGGCGATGTATTTCTCCAAGTGAATTCCCAGCAAAGTTTCGGGCTGAGACTGTTATTGATGGGACAGTTAACGAACAAAATTATCGGATTCGTGTTACGCCTAAATTGTTATCTTCTCTGTATGACGAAGCTGCCATTTTAGGGCAAGGATTTACTGGGGAATTGCTCAATGCAACGGCTTGGGTAAACGGATAAATCAAAAATATTAACGGGAGGGCAAGTCATGTGACAATTGATATTGAAATTCGCGGTATTGAAGGGGCGATCGCGTCTCTCGATCGTTTCGATCTCGATAATCTCAACATGGGAGAAGTCGGGGGATATCTAGAGCGCGAGCACAAGCTCTATTACGCCAAACAAGCGGGTCCAGATGGGGCATGGGCTGCACTTGCTCCCAGTACCTTAGAGCAAAAAAACAGTGGTGCGATTTTGCGGGAAACTGGGGCGCAAGTGGCGGGCGTTGGCTCTTCTGTTAGCGATCGCGAGGTGAGAGTCTTCAATCAAGGACCTGATTATGCTATCTTTTCTCAATTGGGAACGCGCTATCAATCCGCTCGAAAGCACGTCGGATTTTTACAGGAACACCCTCAAAAAGTGTTAGAAATTCTTCAACGTCAACTCGGTTTTTAAGTGTCTTCTTTGCAACACCTTTCTCAAACTTGCCGCGATATCTCTAAGCATCTTAAACCCGTGAGAGATATGGGGATTACTGTTGCATTCCAGCCCAATTATCCTAAAAAATGGGGAGAAGCAATAGGGGATGGCGTTTTAAGAATTGTTTTTGTTGAATGCGAACCATTAAAAACAACGGGAATTGGCAAGACTGGTGGAAAAGATCGGATTACATTATTGCTGCATTTTGCTTTAGGAAGAAAGTTTTTTGAGAACGATGGCACGGGTTGCATTGAATTACTCGCTCAAACCAACAAACTTTTGCAAGGCTTTAAACCTAATGAATGGTGTGGATTGATTCAATTAGGGAGACTTCGACAAAATCCACCTATTGGAGATTTTTGGATTTTCGAGCAACAGGTTCAATTTAACGCGATCGCTCAATCCAGTCATAATGCACCAACAAATCAAGAACCTTTACTTGTTGAAACGGTTATCAGCCAATCAGTCCAATGAGAAATTATGAATTTTTAGGGCAAACCCTTGAACCTTTGAACCTCACGAATCCTCGTATTCAAACTTTTTTGTTTCCCGGCAAAAGGTACAAATTGCCGGAAAAACACCCAATTATTAAGCGATTAGTTAAACATAATTTATTGAAAGACTTGGGGGAAGTAAAGGTCAAAAAGAAGAAAAAGAAGACTGTTGTTCCGATAAAAACAGAAACAACTATATTAACTGATAATTAAAAATGGTTGCTATTAGACACATAGTAGAAGTTAACAACGTTGAAAGTGGCTCTCGTCCGGTTACTTCGACAAGCATGGCGATTATTGGGTTGATTGGTACGGCTCCAATGCACCATGTTAATGAGGTCGATCGCACGATTAACAAGCCTGTAGACATTAGAAATTTAGATCAAGCGCGGCGATATTTTGGCCCGCGTCGTCCGGGATATACAATCCCGGCTGCATTGGATGCCATTTTTGCAAAAGTTTCTAATACAGGTGGCGTTCGGGTAATTGTCGTTAATGTCTTGGATGTTAATGGGTTACAAGAAAGCACCAACATTGCCAATACTGAGTTAATCTTTACAAACAATACAATTCACTTGCCTTATGATGTTTCTGGTGTGGTTATCACTGATGATGAAGTAGGAACAACAACGTATGTAGAGAATACGGATTATACGTTAGACGTGAATTCAGGAATTATTACTCGAATTGATGACGAGGGGATTGTACCGGGTGCGACGGTATTTGTTAGTTATTCTTACCCAAGCGGAGCGCACAAAACGACAGTAACGGCACAAGAAAACACTTTTGCAACGAATGACACGTTTCAACTCAATGAAGGATTGAGCGAAGTCACCTTGACTAATGTGGGGAACACGATGACTTACGATCGCGATATTGATTATGTTTTAGATGAGGTTTCTGGCAAAATCACGCGCATTACTACCGGGGCGATCGCGCCCGGTGCGACGGTAAAAACCACTTATACCCATGTCGATCCCAGTATTGTTCAATTGAGCGATATTATCGGGGGATATGAGGATGGCGATCGCGTTGGTTTGCAAGCCTTTATCGATTCTTACGTTCTACTTGGGGGGATTTTCCCTCGGATTATTGATGCGGGGGCTTATAGCGCTCTTGAACCCGTATCCGATGCGATCGCGGCACTGTGTGACAATATCGACGCGATGGCAGTGATAAACGCACCTAGCGGGACGACTCACGCCGATTTGATTGCGGGGCGCGGACCGGCTGGGATAATCAACTGGTACACGCAATCGAAAAACCTCGTATTGGTCGCGCCTCGAGTGTTAGTGCGAGATTCCTTTTTGAATGCGACGATCGCAGAACCATTGAGTTCGCATTATGCTGGAGCTTGGGCTAATTTAGTCGGGGAAAAACGCAATCCGGCTGAGTCTCCCAGTTCGATAGAAATTGTAGGGATTGAAGGTTTTGAGCAGAATTTTTCTTATTTGCCTGGAAGAATTGATAATGAGATTCATGCTTTAAACGAGGTGGGAATTTGTACCTATCGTCCAAGTTTAAACAGCTATCAATTGTTTGGGAATCGATCGGCAGCGTGGCCGAGTTCTACTTATCCCACTAATTTTATTTCGGTGCGATTTGTTGAAATATTTTTAGCTTCTTCTTTTCAGCGATTTTTAGAACAATTTCAAGACAGAAGAATTACCCAAAGTTTAATTCTAACAATTAAAGATAGCGGACAAACTTTTATTGATGGACTAATCAATGAAGGCATTCTAATTGACGGACGATTTTATTACGACCCAAATAACAATCCGGCTATTCAAATTGCAACTGGGAAATTAGTTTTTAATCTTGAATGGGCAAGTCCGACACCTGCGGAAAATATTGTCATGAGATCGACTTATTCTGTTTCTTTGTTAAACGCTATTAATAATTAAAATGTCTATAACTGTTATCGCCATTCAACCTCGAATCACTCTTAATGGAACTCCCGTAGATGGCTTGTTAGAAGAGCTTGAATGTCCGAGTTACAAATTTTTAACGGTTGAGTCGGCTGGCTTGGGCATTGTTGGGACTCCAGAATTACCCGTTGGTAGAATTGGACCTGTGGAAATGTCGTTAAAATTACTAGGCATTCCCAATATTCCTGTTGTCAAAGAACTATTGCATAATCCTTTTGTTCCTACTCGATTGACAGCAAGAGCGGAACAATACACTTATACAGGAGGGAATGCCCCTCTCTTTGGAAGCTATGAAGCTGTATTCATGTTGCGACCAAAAGAGGTAGAATTGGGAACTTTTGAAACAGAAGAATCTGCAAAACCTGAAGTAACTTTTGCTTGCGATCGCTTTAATATCAACATTGACGATTCAGAGTTTATTAATTTTGATGCTTTTAATTCAGAAGGGATTCGCTTTGGCGGAAAAAAAATAATTTTTAGTGCAGTTTCTTGATATTAAATATGACTAATTTATCAGTAACAAAAGCATCAGAACCTATAGCTTCTTGTGAATACAAGAAAAAAGTAATCGACCTTATTCGCTTACCAACGGGACGAGATGGTAAAATCGCGCTTTTACAACAAGAGCGCAAAAAATGCGGTTTTTCCGAGGCGCTTTTGGCAAGATGCGTAACAATTGACGGAGATAAACCTTCTGTTGAAGAAATTGCAGAATGGGAAATTGATTTTGTAAAAGAGTTGGGGGATGAAATTTTTCAAGTTCTTCTACAATTTGACGATCCAAAAAATACAGAATCATTTCCTAAATCTTTTAAATTCGCAACACTCGAACAAGTTGAAGAAATGCGCGATCGCATTTTCGATCGCTATCCCGATCGTGATTCAAGCGATCTTAAGTTATTTTTTCAATTGGGAGGAACAGAAAGCGATCGAGAATTTGCGATTCAGTTGTTTGAAGAGATTAAATCGCCACTGATTACTCAAATTGAATCCCAAAAATTAAAACACGGTAGTAAAGCGCAATCTTTAGCAACAGGAAAAATAGGCAGTAATTCTTGGGGGTTTGAATATTCTTTGCGCTTGGCTTGTATCTTGTTAACGGTTGATGGAAAAATATTGAGTTTTGACGAGTTTTTAGACTTAGAGGCAAGTTTATGTCAAGCGATCGTTCAATATTTTATGCCAAAAGAGAATGCTAAAAAAAAGAAAAGATTTACACGCTTGAAGCGTTAAGTATTGCTGCAAAAATCGTGAACTCTAGTGTATTTGAGCTTATTGACCGCGATAATCCCGAGCTAATTGATCAGGCAATTGCGCTACACAATCGAAAAATTGAAGCGCAGAAAAAAGCATACGAAAAACTAAAGAAAACCAAGCGATCGCGATAAGTTAAGTGTCAAATGCTCTCGAAATTTTAGTCAAGGTTATTGACCAAGCAACAGGCCCGCTTAAAGGAATAAAAGGCGGGCTTGAAGGTTTGCGGGGAAGTGATGTTGGCAAGGGGATGCAAAAGATTGGCTCTCAGATGATGAAAGCTGGAGGCATGATGACGGCGGGGGTTACGGTGCCTTTGCTGGCGATGGGAGGTGTAGCGGCTAAAGCTGCGATCGACTTTGAGAGCAGTATGGCCGAAGTGAGCAAAGCCACTAACTTAGAAGGCGCACCTTTGCAGGCGATCGGGGACAATTTGCTGAGAATGTCCCGCATTCCGGGAATGCCAGCCGTCGGAGAATTGGCCGAAATGGGAGCGGCGGGGGGACGCTTGGGGGTTGCTTCGGATTCTCTTGAGGATTTCATCGGTTTAACCGCTCGGATGTCAACAGCGTTCGACATTTCGGCAGAAGCGGCGGGACAAAGTGCGGCTGAAATTTCGGCCAATTACAAAATGATGGACCCATCCGGTCAAATTGATTTTGGTCGGCTGGAAACTTACGGAAATGTGGTGAACAACCTCGCCGATAATATGGCGACGACTGAGGCAAATGTAATCAATTTTACCAAGCGGGTGAGTGGGATTGCGACCACTTACGGGTTTGCAGAGAGTGAGGCGGCGGCATTGGGGGCGGCGTTTACCAGTTTAGGGATTGCCCCTGAGAAGGCTGCCACGGCATTTAATTCGACGGCGGGATCGCTGGCAATGGCGACGGAATTAGGAGGGAAAGCACAAGAGGGATTTAAGGCTTTAGGAATTGATGCGGCGGCGATGCAACAGGCTTTCGAGCAAGGCAATGGAACCGATGCCTACATGGATTTTCTCAAAACGGTCTCGCAAGCGGGACCGGAGGCAGGAGCGGCACTTACTAAGATATTTGGTAAAGGGTTTAGTGACGAAATTTTACAAGCGGCGGGGGGAATCGAACAGTTTGAGGCGGCTTTCGATCGTGCTTCGGAAGCCGTTGCAGGTGGCGGGGCCACAATGCAATCGAGTTTTGACATCGCGTCCAAAACAACGGCGAGTCAGTTGCAAGCCTTGCAGAATGGCTTTCAAGAAATCGCAATTCGCGTAGGGTCTGCCATGCTGCCAGCGATTAACGGTTTGGTGGATGGGATAATGCCTCTCGTGTCCGGTTTCGCCGATTTTGCCGCCGCTCATCCCGGTATAGTGCAAGTGGGAGTCGCGATCGCGGGAGTTGTTGCGGCCATCGGTCCTCTGATTGTTGGTATTGGTGCCGTAGTCGGGGCGATCGGGACGATGGTTACAGCTTTCTCGGCAGGAGGAGCTTTAGCGGCTGTCGGTCCGTCCATTGCCGCGACGTTTGCAGGATTGGGAGGGGTTATTATGTCCGCGATCTCTCCCATTGGCGGGGTTTTGCTTTCCGTTTTCGCTGCATTATTGCCCGCAATTGCTATAGCTGGAGTTGCAATCGCCGCATTAGGAGCAGCATTCGTACTAGCGGGGGGTCAAATGTCAGATATTGGCCCGGTTCTTCAAATTGCTCAACAACGGTTGGCTCAATTTCCTCAAAACTTGGCACAAATTCCCGGTGCAATTGGCTCTGTTTTTGGCATGATTGGCTCGTATTTCACTCTATTTGGGGCGCAAATTGGTTTAGTTTTTGCTCAAATCAAAACTCAAATCATGTCAGCGTTCACAGGCTTAGGTGCTGCTATCATGCCTGCTTTAATGGCTATCGGGATGCAGATTCAAGCATTTTTCATGCAAATCTCGATGGCCGCCATGCAAATTGGGGCAACGCTGTCAAACGCCTTTACTTCCGCATTGGCGGGAATTTCGGCGGCATTTGCGGGAATTGGGGCAATGATATCGGGGATGATGGCATCAATTAGCGGGGCGATCGCGTCAATGGTGGCTTCGATTTCCTCGGGCTTTGCTCAAATTCCCGGACTAATCCAAGGAGCAATGGCTCAAGCTGTCGGAGTCGTGCAAGGAGCGACAGGGATGTTTATGTCGGCTGGTGCCGCGTTGATGCAAGCATTAGCATCCGGTATTATGTCGGCAGTAGGTTCGGCCATCTCGGCAGTATCGGGAGCCGTTTCCCAAATTCGCGGAATGTTACCGTTCAGCCCTGCCAAATACGGACCTCTCTCCGATCTCGATAAAACCGGACCTGCATTACTTAATACAATGGCGGCGGGAATTGATGCCGCTCCGGTTTTAGCGCAAATGGAAATGGCATTCCGTCCGCTCGCGGACATGGTGGGATTTTCTCAATTGGCTCAAATGCCTGCATCAATGCCCTCAATGGCTTCAGTTTCAAGTTTTCCCGCGTCTAGTATCGTCTCTCCTGCCGTGTCTCCAGCGCAGCAGCAAGCACAACCGGGATCGGGGGGAGATACTTACAACATCACTATTAATGTAACGGGAGAAAGTGGAAATGCGAGAGATATCGCCGAACGAATTTACGAAGAATTGGATAGAATAAGAGAACAGCGCGATCGTTTAAAATATTAATGGTAATTATTCGTTTGGGAAAGTTAGAATTTGAAGCCCATGAAATGTTAGTTGCACCAATCAAACGCACGCGATCGTTAAATTTCCCAGAACAAGACAAATTAGAAGGAAAGCCAACACTTCAACAAGTAGGAGGGAAATTAGAGACAATTAACTTGGAATTAACTCTCAATCCAATGTTAGTTGATGTCAACGATCGTCTTGAAAAAATTCGTAGTACATTCAATTCCACTACCGAACAAGATTTGTACATTGGTGAAAACTATGAAGGGCAATGGATTGTTGAAGAAATGACTGAGAGACCAAACAACATTTTAAAAGATAATGGTGAATGGAAACCGACAAATACAAAAGTGTCGCTAAAGTTAAAAGAATATATTTCTCGCGATCCGAGTGCTTTGTCCGGTTTAAGCAGTATTTTAGGAGGATTCCCTAAATTTCGATGACCCAACAATTTTATGAACATTTTGCTTTAGAAGGACAGCGATTAGATTCGATCGCTTTTGATTTTTTTCAAAATGCTTTTGGTTATCTTGAAATTTTAAAATGGAATCCTCAATATCAAGGCAAGCTAAGTTTAAAAGCAGGCGATCGTGTCCTGATCCCTAAGAAATCGATCCAAGAATTACGAATTAAATTTCAAATTTTACCTCCTTGGAAGTGATATAGATATATAATGAAAAAAGTTAGTGTTACTGTTGTTTATAAAGGGATAGATATTTCTAGTAAAATTGATGAAAATTTAAAGTTAATAAAATATACAGACTCTCTCGATGCTGAATCGCCAGAGGCAAGGATTGAATTAAATGATATTGATAAAGTTTGGCAAAATACATGGTTTCCTGATGGAGGGGATGAATTTAGCTTGCAGTTTGCTTATGCAGGCGATCGCATTTACCTTGATGCAGGAACATTTGAAGTAGACGATCTTGATTTTGAATTTGGGATGAATGGTGATATTTTATTTTTAGGCGGACAAGCGACCCCAGTTAGCAAAAACTTACGAGAAAAGCGCTCAAAAGAATATGAAAATGTAACATTAAAAGCAATTGTTGAAGACATTGGAACAAGACAATCTTTAGACATTCTAGGAAAAATACCTGAAGTTACCTTTGAACGTCTTACCCAAGATGAAGAATCAGATCTTGAATTTTTATTAAGAGCGAGTAAAGATTGGGGGGTACTTTTTAAAATTGAAGGAACAAAATTGATTTTTTATTCGTGGGAGGAACTGAATGCAAAACCTGCTTCATTTACTCTAACAAAAAGGAATGGCGATCGCTTTCGAGTCAAAAAGAAGACGGCAGGAACTTACAAGTCTTGTGAAATTCGTCATTCAAAGGCAGATGATGAAAAAGATTTGTTGGCAATTATTGAGGCAAACCCACCGAATAATAGTCAAGATGTTCTGACAATATCAACTAAAGTTGAATCGCCTAGACAAGCAGAATTAAAAGCTCAAGAAGAGTTGAAAGCGTTCCTTTAAATTCATCTGC
>JBCCVR010000110.1:0-24889 GCA_039194995.1 Cyanobacteria bacterium P01_E01_bin.42
ATCTAATATTTGTATCAAAAAACGACACAGGACATTCAATTATTAAAGATATTATGTCTAAATATTGTGATTTAACAGATCAAGGAGTACCTTCTTTTAAACATACTTATACTAAAGCCAAACAAATGAATTTATTTGAATATCATCAACAACATTTGGATAGATTAGAGGAAATTCTCCTAGAACAGTTTGCAGGGCAAACATTAACAATGTTAGAGATATATAAACAGCACCATGTGGGAAAAAATTATGTTAAGACAAATTATAAAGATGCTCTAAAAAACTTAGAGGCACAAGACCGAATTGTAACAGAGCCTCCCGCAGAAAAACGACCGCAAAGGAAAGGGGAAATTACATTTTCAGATAAAGTCAAAGTTACTTTCCCAGAAAAATAGAAGGTTGTAAAAACTTTTCTTGTCCTTTAGCCTTCAAGGGAACTTTCTTAGAAGTCAACCACTTTTTTTGATGTTTCTCCCATGCTTCTGGCATTTCATCCCATACTTGTTGATCTAATATTCTTCCTCCAGATTTAGGCGTTCTTCCTCCCCATTGTTTAAAGAAAAAAGCCACATTATTCGCTTGGCATTGTTCGCGAATATTTCTTGCCCATTCTGCTTTCATCAAACGGTGTTTATTCCCAGATTCTCCACCGACAATTACCCAATGAATTCCTGTCAAATCAAGCTCTAAATTTCCTAAAAGAGGTTCGCATGATAAAAATCTGACTTTTGCTGGAACTTCTCTCAAACAATCAACACGATTTACATAATTTTGATTTTCCACTGAAACGCCTAACCAAATATTATCATGCCATTCCAGTTGATTAGATAATTGAACAATTCGTTCGTGTCGTTTTGTTAGAATTTGATAAATATGCCAAGGTGTTTCTCGCATTACATCAAAAACCTGTTGCAGGAAAGATAAAGGCACTTCTTCATGAAAAAGATCGCTCATCGAATTGACAAAAATTCGACTGGGTTTGCGCCAGCGCTTTGGTTCTTGAAGGCGTTCTTCGTGAAATTGAAGTTCAAACCCTTTAGGAAAATTATGGGTAAAGCGTTGTGTAATTGCTTCCGCATAACAATGAAGGCAACCCGGACTGACTTTATTGCATCCTGTTGTGGGATTCCAAGTTCTATCCGTCCATTCGATTCCTGTATGCGTACTAACCATAATTTTATTGATTAACTAACGGGTTGTAGTTTTATCATCAACTCTTTAATAACTTTAGAGCATTTTTATCGATTCTCCTCTAAAGAGACTTAATAAATGCTAGAAAATTCCTAGAAATTCTATCTTAACCCAAGTTGAAAGTTAATTCAATACAATCGTTCTGAAAAGATTATGGGCGTTTTCCACCCATAACACTGTCTGGGCAATCGAACAGAAAAGATACAATAAGCAAAACACAGTCACTGTCACGAGTCCAGCATATGAGTGCAGCAACCGCAACTAAAACCGACTACGAAGCCGTTATCGGACTGGAAACCCACTGTCAGCTAAACACCAACACCAAAATTTTTAGCCCTGTTTCCACCGAATTCGGCGCACCGCCAAACACCCACATTTCCCCCATTTGCCTCGGCTATCCGGGGGTTCTCCCGGTTCTCAATGAAAAAGTCCTCGAATCTGCCGTGAAAACAGGACTGGCATTGAATTGTCAAATTGCCCCGTATAGTAAATTCGATCGCAAGCAGTATTTCTATCCCGATCTGCCCAAAAATTACCAGATTTCTCAATATGACCTTCCTATTGCGGAACACGGATCTTTAGAAATCGAAATCGTGGAAAATTCCGGCGATGAACCCATCCGTAAAACCATCGGCATTACTCGCCTACATATGGAAGAAGATGCGGGAAAACTGGTGCATGCGGGAAGCGATCGCCTCTCCGGTTCTACCCACTCCCTCGTAGATTTTAATCGCGCGGGGGTGCCCCTCCTCGAAATCGTCTCCGAACCCGATATTCGTTCCGGGGTAGAAGCTGCCGAATACGGTCAAGAATTGCGCCGTATCGTTCGCTATTTGGGGGTTAGCGATGGCAATATGCAGGAAGGTTCCCTGCGCTGCGATGTGAATATTTCTATCCGTCCCGTGGGACAAAAAGAATTTGGCACCAAGGTAGAAATCAAAAATATGAACTCCTTTAGTGCCATCCAAAAAGCGATCGATTACGAGATCGATCGCCAGATAAAAGCGATCGAAAAAGGCGAAAAAATCCGCCAAGAAACTCGCCTTTGGGAAGAAGGCTCTCAAAAAACCATCAGTATGCGCAGTAAGGAAGGATCTAGCGACTATCGTTACTTTCCCGAACCGGATCTGCCTCCCATCGAAGTCTCCCCAGAACAATTAGAGGAGTGGAAATCCCAACTACCGGAACTTCCCGCCCAAAAACGCCGTCGCTACGAGACAGAACTGGGACTCTCTGCTTATGATGCTCGGGTTCTCACCGACGATCGCGACATCGGCCGCTATTTTGAAGCGGCGATCGCTGATGGAACCAACCCCAAACAAGTTGCTAACTGGGTTATGGGGGATATTGCCGCCTATCTCAACAGCGAGAAACTCGGCATTAACGACATTGCCCTACAACCGACAATCTTAGCGGAGTTGGTGGCACTGATTGAAAAAGGCACCATTAGCGGCAAAATTGCCAAGGAAATTCTTCCGGAACTCCTCACGGAAAAAATCGATTCTCTTGCCGATTATGTGGAAAGTAAGGGGATGACGCAAATCTCCGATACTGGAGAACTCGAAAAAATGATTGAGGAAATTCTGGCAGCAAACCCCGATAAAGTCGAACAGTTCCGCAATGGCAAAAAGAAACTGCAAGGCTTTTTCGTCGGTCAACTGATGAAGAAAACAAGCGGACGCGCCGATCCGAAATTAGCCAATCAACTATTGGGCAAAAAGTTAAACGGTTAGCTCGATCTTTGTCAACCGTAAAATTGGATAAAACTTTATCAGAACTTCATCGATTCGGCGGAAAACTTTACATAAATAGTAAAAAAAAGGGGTATTGCCCCTCATCCCGAACTGCTATAGTGTCCATAGTAGATGCACCCTGATGACGGGGAGAAGCCACCCGAGTGCCTTCTCCCTTTTCTTGACAAGATTTATACTGGATCTAAATTTTTCTCACAAAGACAACTAAACAGATCGGCAGAATAATCATTAAATCCCGGTTCTCCCACGACTAACCCCGCGCATCCCACCGCGCGATCGCCACGACAGACAACAAAAAAATAACTACCATCGTCTTCTAATTCTTCAGGATTCAGATTATGATTGCTTGCGGGAGGATACAATTGCGTCAAATAGCAGCCTAATTCCGCAATGAGTTACCGAGGGGCGGAACTGGTGGGAGACTCTCGGGCGATCGTCGTGTTTGGCATCATCTATTCAACCCAAGCAAAATTTTCTTTTTTTTAATATTATCGAGACGAGTGGGTCAATCTCCTGTAATATCCCTGCTCGAGTTTGCCCGGTATATCCCCCGCTCCCCCTCTTTTGCCTAAAACTCCCGCCTTTTGTCCCTTGATTAATTTGAGGAGAGAAAATATACTGCCATTGTTCTCTCCCTCGAGGAAAGGAAGCGAGATCGCCCCTGCCATTCCCAAAATTGGCACAATAAAGAATAACTAGAAATTTCTCTAAACATTTTGTTAAAAATTATTTCCCCGGTTATCCTATGACAACTCGAACTTTTACCCAGCAATCCACCAGTATTTTTGATGGTCTTTCCGTTGAAACTGACAATCAAACTGCTCCTACTTTTGTCGATATTGATGGTGATGGCGATTTCGATGCGATCGTCGGGGTCAGTGATGGTAGTCTACTTTATTTTCAAAACACGGGTTCGAGTACTGTCGCGACTTTAACCGAACAAACGGGAACGAACAATCCTTTTGAAGGAATTTCTATTGTCGATAATCAAGGTGCGGGAGACTTTGGAGTAAGCTATTCCGCATTCGTTGATATTGATGGCGATACCGACTTCGATTTATTTGTTGGCAATGCCTTTGGCGATATTTATTTCTATGAAAATACCGATTTAACGGTCAATAACACGAATCCAACCTTTTCAACAACGGCAACGCGATCGACGAAGAATGGAGACCTATTCAATATCTCAAAAGTGGGTCAATACGCGACCCCGACTTTTGCTGATATGGACGGTGATGGAGATTTAGACGCATTTATCGGTCAATACGATTCCATTGTTTACTATCAAAATGATACGCCGATTACCGATGATATTAAGACGCTAGATAATATTGTCTTTACCCTAAAGACGGGAAGCGATAATCCTTTAAATGCAGTTTCCAATGCTTCATCTGATAATCCCGCCGATAGACGACTTAATGTTGCTTTTCTTGATGTAGATTCCGATGGTGACTCTGATGCCTTTGTCGGCCAGGGGAACGGACAAGTTTTTTACTATGAAAATCAGGGAACTTCCACGAGTCCCAGCTACGTTCAATTGACAGGAACGGATAATCCCTTCAATAGTTACAACACAACTGCGGCAGCAAATACACCCGCCCGAGAAGTGCCCAATCTCACATTTGTTGATATTGATGGTGATAGTTTTTCCGAAGCCTTTATTGGGTCGCGAGAAGCCCAAAGCGATAATGGAAATGCAGGCATTGTCTATTTGGAAAATGCAGAGGTTACGACAACCGATCCAACAGACCCGACAGACCCGACAGACCCGACAGACCCGACAGACCCGACCCCAGTTAGCCAATTTTTGAGATTTGAAAATAATAGTTTTGTTGTGGGTTCTCAGGGGGGAAGTAATTTACAACTGACCCTGACGGGAGATAATGCGTCGGAAATTTCAGAAATTTTCATTGATTTTTCCTCGGGAGGGGGAACGGATTCGCAAATTTTCTCTATCCTTCCCAGTAGTCTGCGGCCGACAGGATTTAGCGTTACCTCCCAAACAGCAATTTTTGAGAGCCTCAGTGCCGATCAAACCTTCACGATCGAATTGAGAAATCTCGATGGCAATACGATCGCCAGCCAAGTTTCGGCGACGGAAATTTCCACGGGGCAATTCTCCCTAGATTTTACAAATGGCATTACTTTAACCATCGAACAAACCAGCACGGGAGAGCCAACAGGAGCGGGTAGCGAGCAAAAACCCAGTCAAGAATTGCTGGACTTACGCAATGTTAGCAGTTCGATTGCAGCGAATTTTTCAGTTTATCGAGAGGCTCGTTTTGATAATGTTGTTGGCTTCTATAAACTCGATGATATTAACGGAACGGTCGGGGGCTTTTCTCCTGGAGATTCCAGTTATGCTCGAGCGGCTGTTGAAAATCGGGTTAGCGATCTCAGTCTCAGTACTGGTAATAACTCGACGACATCAGTCAACGTAACGTTGGAAGGCGGCGCTCTTTACGCTCCCTTTATCATCGCCAATGGCACGATTGATGACTTCCTCAGTACCAATTCCGTGAACTCTTCAACGGCTGATGTTGTGGCTTATTTCCCCTATATTAATGCCAACCCCGACGGTGCCGATCACTTGCTCTTACTCGGAGATAATGTTTTTGGCTTCGAGGATCTGTCTGGAGGCGGCGATCGCGATTATAACGATCTGATTGTAGAAATCAGTTTTTAATAGTAGCTTTGCAGATTTCTCAGCCTATTCGCCAAGCAAGTTTTGGGGGTTTGGTGAAATAATTACTATTTCACGGGATTAACAGTTGTCATGATGTTTCTTTTTGATTATGATGCGGTTGGGAATTTTCTCCCAGTAAAGGCATTATTTCGATAACCCCTTCACCGGGAAGGGTTTGGATTTAATCATCGAGGGTGTGCGCGAGACCATTTATCGCGAGATAGAGTCAATTGAAGAATAACAACACGATGAATTTGCCGAGACCGATTTTAAATGGCAAATCCAACAAATCACCCGCGATCGCACCTTTTCGTTCTCATCGCCCTTGCGCCCGCAGCCGACAGAAAAAAAGAAACTTACACAAAAATTTACACGTTGGCATTCTTTTGCTGCTTCCCTTCGGTTTTTGGGTCGGTAGCGATCGCGCTTTGTCCCAAGAAGTCATCAATCAAGGCTTTGCTGCGGGAGGCAATTTAAGCGGCACGGTCACTTCGAATACAACATCTTTTTTTGTGGAAGAAACCAGTCTCGAACTGATTAAAACAGCCGATCGCGCTGCGGCAGAACCCGGAGATACAATTATCTATCGTCTTTCTCTCAACAATACGGGAACGACAACGGCAACAGATGTCACCATTACCGATAATTTACCCCTCGGTTTAAATTTTCTCTCCGGCTCCGTACAGGCGGCAATTTTTGAAAATGGCACGACGACTTCGGTAAACTTATCGAGCGCCTCCAACGACAATCGCACCCTTACTTTTATCTATTCCAGTCTCGCTCCGGGACAGACCCTCAATATTGTTTATGCTGCCCTCGTAACCCCCGATGCCGTGCGCGGAGATGGCAGAAATACCGCCCAAGAAACGCGCAGCAATTTGGCTAGTTTTTTAGTGAGGATTCGCGATGGTATTTTATCGGATTGCGGTACGATTATCGGGCGGGTTTTTGTGGATAAGAATTTTGATGGGGAACAGCAGCCCGGAGAACCAGGGGTGCCTAATGCCGTTATTTTTATGGATGATGGCAACCGCATCACGACAGATGCAAACGGGCTATTTTCCCTTGCCAACGTGGTTTCCGGCAACCGGAGCGGCACTTTAGATTTAAGCAGTTTGCCGGGTTATACCCTCGCCCCCAACCTTTATTTCATCGAACGCAACAGCCAGTCTCGTCTCGTCCGTTTGGAACCCGGTGGACTGGCACGGATGAATTTTGCTGTTACTCCTGCAACCGAATCAGTCACCAGTCACCAGTCACCAGTTACCAGTCACCAGTTACCAGTCACCAGTTATCAGTCACCAGTCACCAGTCACCAGTCACCCATCACCCATCACCGAAGAGGACAAGAATAATGAGAGGAAAACTTTGTTCTCTGGGTTTGGTTTCTTGGGTTGGATTGGTGATTGTTGGCGGGTTTCCGGAGATTGCCGCGAGTCAAGATTGGGAGTCCGTGGCACAATTGCAACCGGGAGAGGGTTTGGATCGCGTGCTGGATAATCTTCCGAATGAAAAACTCGCTCCCGATGAAGTGCGCATTCTCTTTCCCGTAGCGGGGGAAAAGCGAGAACGCTCGACTCACTTAATTTTACAGTATCACGCCGAAAGCGAGGTTACGATTCGCATCAATGGCGAACCCCTCGATCGCGATACTCCCACCACCCTCGAACGGGATGAAAGCCAAAATTTAGCGATTCAGATTTGGTACAATATCCCCCTCAAAGCCGGTAACAATGCGATCGCGGTCTCTGCTAACAATGCCAACCCGACCATTGTTCGCGTTAATGTTGCCAGGTCGCACATGGCAACGGCGGAGGGTGTGTCAATTTCCCTCAACCCCGTCGGCGACCCTCGCATTCCTGCCGATGGGCGTTCTACCCTTGTTTTTGAAGGAACGATTACCGATGAAACAGGGGAGTTGTCAAGGGAAGATACTCTCGTAACCTTGACGACCAGTGCGGGGGAATTCATCGACAGCGATCGCGATCCCGATCGCCCCGGTTTTCAAGTTTTAGCCAGAGAGGGCAGCTTTCGCGCTCGCTTGCGATCGGATATTCAAGCGCAAAAAGTGAGAATCCGCGCAGCCTTTTCAATGAGCAATGACCAATTATCAATTATCAATGGGGAGAGTATTATCGAGGATTTTACGCAGGTGGAATTTGTTACCCATTTGCGGCCTTCTTTGGTGTCGGGAGTATTGGATCTGAGAATTGGCAATAGCGGGACGGATTTTTGGGGATCGCGGCGGGAGTTTCTCGCGCCTTATACCCTTGATGAAGGGGTAAAAGTGGATTTTGATGCGGCCTTTTTTGCCATCGGCGCGATCGGGGAATGGTTGCTGACTGCGGCTTATAACAGCGATCGCCCTCTCAATCAGACCTGTGACGGCATTACCCGCCTCTTTCGCAGCCCGCAAATGTGCGAACAACAATATCCCGTTTATGGGGATAGTTCCACTGTGGATTATCTCACCCCTTCTATCGATAGCGTTTACGCCCGTTTAGAACGCACTTCTCCCACCATTGGGGCAGAACCGGATTATTTGATGTGGGGGGATTATAACAGCAATGAATTCGCCCGTCCTTCCCAAGAATTTGCTGCTCAAACTCGCCAACTCCACGGCTTCAAAAGCAATTTCAGTATTGGCGATTTACAAATTAGCGCCCTTTACAGTTCCGATGTGGAAGGATTTCAACGGGATACCATTACCCCCGACGGCACGAGTGGATACTATTTTCTCTCCCGCCGCCTCCTCGTGGCAGGCAGCGAAAGTATTATTATTGAAAGCGAAGAGGTTAACCGTCCGGGCAGGATTCTAGAAACCCAACGCCTCAGCCGCGGCCGAGACTACGAAATCGACTACGATCGCGGGACGGTTCTCTTTCGCCGTCCCGTCCAAACCCTCGAGTTCGATCCCTACGGCAATACCATCGCCCGCAAAATTGTCGCGACCTATCAGTACGATGGCGGGGACGAAACCGATATCATCGCCGGACGCGCCCAGTATAACTTCTCTCACGATTTGGAGACTCCCTCTTGGGTAGCTTTTTCTTACTGGCAGGAAGACCAAGGGGCGATCGATTACAAACTCTATAGTGCCGATTTTCTCCTCACTTTGTCGCCCCAAGCCTCGATTGTGGGAGAATATGCCTTCAGCGATCGCACCTCCTCCATTGACAACGACGAAGCCGACTCCGCTTATCGTCTGCGCTTTCAGGGAAATATTACCCCGGAAGTTCGCGCCGAAGCCTACTATCAATCCGTGGAGGAGAACTTTAATAATACTGCGACTTCTTCTTTCGTGCCGGGTCAAACCCGCTACGGCGCTTCGGTTTCTGCCCATGTCACGCCTACTACAGTGGTGAGTGCCAGTTACGACCATGAGGAAAACTTTGGTGTTACCCCAGAAGTTCGCACTACTCTCTACGATCCTTTTAATCCGGAATTCGATCTCATCAGTGCCAGAAGCGAAGATCCGGCGGGAGCGCGGGTCAACAATACTCTCACGGAAGTGCGAGGAGGAGTGCGACAGCAATTCGGCAATGTTACCGCCAGTTTGGATTATGTCAACCGCAACCGCAGCGATCGCGTGAATGACACCTTCAATAGCAGCAGTTCTCAACTGGTAACGGGAATTCGCGTTCCCATCACCGATACAATTGCCTTTCGGGGGCAAAACGAACTCAATCTCGGCAATAGCAACGATCCCCTCTATCCCAGTCGCACCACGTTGGGACTGGAATGGGCGGTGAGTCCCGATACGAAATTACAATTGGCGCATCAGTTTTTTGACGGGGGCATTTTAGGAGATAATTCCCTCACCAGTTTGAGTACTGTGATGGAACGCCAACTCGGGGAAGATACCACTATTACCAGCCGCTACGCTCTCGTTGGCGGTCAAAGCGGGATGCGGGGAGAAGAAGCGATCGGCTTGCACCATCGCTGGACTTTAGCCCCAGGTTTGCGCTTGGATGTGGGTTACGAACGCATTCTCACGGCGATCGACAGCGAAACCGGCTCGGGATTGCGCTTCTCTCAACCCTACACCGCCGGACAAAGTGCCTCATCCTTAAGTATTGTGGGGGGAGAGTCCTATAGCGTTGGTTTTGAATATACCCTCAATCCCGATTTTCAGGCTTCAGCACGGGTCGAACATCGCGACAATAGCCAAGGCAGCAATACCGTGATTCGGGCGGCGGCGGCGGGAAAACTCTCCCCGTCTCTAACCGCTTTGCTGCGCTTCAGTCAAGCCAGTTCAGCCAATCAACTCTTGGACGACCTCGGGCCTACCACTCATTTAAAAGTCGGACTGGCTTATCGCAATCCGGAAAGCGATGTTTTTAATGCGCTTTTAAGTTATGAGTATCGCTATAATCCCTCAACCATTCCCGAAACCTTGCTGTTTAGTAGCGGTACGGGTTATCGGGATCATCTTTTGGGGATGGAGGCGATTTATGCACCGAATTGGCGTTGGGAATTTTACGGGAAGTATGCCTTCCGCTACAGTTTAACGGAGTTGTCTGATGAGTTCAGCAACGATAGTTTCATTCATTTGGGACAATTGCGCGCTACTTATCGCTTAGGCTATCAGTGGGATCTAGCGACAGAGGTTCGTTGGTTGGGTCAACCCTCGGCCAACTTCAGCGAGTTGGGATGGGTGGTCGATGTCGGCTATTATCTTACACCAGACGTTCGTTTGGGTGTCGGCTATGTTTTCGGCAACGTCAATGACGAAGATTTTAGCGGCTATCGTTCCAATAATGGGGTATTTTTTGGGGTGACGATGAAAGTTAATGAACTCTTCAACGGCTTTGGACGGCAACAGGTAACGCCGTTGCAACAGGAGGAGGCGTTGAATGAATAGGTTATTGGTTACTTGCACTGAGCTTTGCCGAAGTGTTGGTTATTGGTTACTTGCACTGAGCTTTGCCGAAGTGTTGGTTATTGGTTATCTTGGTGCGCGTTCCCTTGCGTCTTGCGAAAGGGCTGTCTCTGGAGGTTTCCTCCAGAGTTCATACGCCCCGTCCGACGCGGGGTCGCACCGCTATTGGCTTGCGGGAACTGAGAACCGCTTGGCGTTCGCTCAACAACAAACAACCCACCCCCCAACCCCCTCCCGAGAGGGGGAGCAAGAGGGGAGTCAAAAATACCAAATAACCGTCAATAGTCATGCCGATCGCATCCAACCCGATGGCGAGATGACCTTGAGGGAAGCGATCGCCCTCGGGAATGGAGAATTGGCTTTTGCAGATTTATCCCTGCAAGAGCGAGCTTTGTTGCAGGAATCTAGCGATCGCCCTCGCATTGTCTTCAATTTGCCCCGCGATCGCGCGACCATTACCTTGCAATCTCCTTTACCGGAGATCTCGCGATCGCTGATAATCGACGGAACAACCCAACCGGGATACTTGCAAGACCGACCCATTCCCCAACCCATCGTCCGCATTACCCCAGCATCGGGAGTCGAAATTAAACGCGGGTTGACCATAACAAGCGATCGCGTCACCGTTCGCGGTTTGCACCTATACGGTTTTAATGCCTCCACCACCAACACCGCCAGAACTCCCATCGCCGATATTTTCGTGTCCCATCCTTCCCCTCGCATCGATACCGATCGCCCCTCCTCCCACGATTGGGAATTTCCCTTGGACAATGGCGATCGCGCCCCCAGAGAGATCGTTATCGAACAGAATTGGATTGGATCCCCCCTGCCCCCCTTAATAAGGGGGGTGTCCGAAGGACGGGGGGATCGACAACCAACAACCAAATCTGCTTTTGGAATTTATATCTTCAACAGTAACGGGACGAGTATTATTCGCAATCGCATTGAAGGTGCGCAGGGAAGCGGTATTATTACAGGCATTCGCGCCAATAATTTGCTGATTGAGAACAATATTATCGAGAAGAATGGGTTTGCAGGGATGCCCGACGGGATTCGTTTGGAGGGGGAAATTCACAATGGTGTCATTGCGGGCAATCAAATTCAAGATAATGCCGGAAGCGGGATCTATGCGTTCAAACCAGAAGGAAAAATCGCCATTGAAGAGAATTTGATTTCCGATAATGGCAAGCAATTTCGCCGTGGGGCTATTTTTCTGATGGGGAGCGATCGCCTAGTGAGAAACAACCACATTCGCAATCAACCCAGTGCGGGGGTTGTAGTTGCAGCGATTCCCAACACCGATCGCGTTTTTATCACCGATAATCGCTTTACCAACGTGAGGGGATTGAGTATCGATCTGATTGCCCGACAGCGATCGGAGGTGCAGCACTATCACAATGGCGACGGTCTCAACCCCCCGATCGCAACCCGCGATCGCCGCCGTCAAACTGCCAATCGCGCGATCGCCGCCCCTCGTTTTGCCAGTCGGGAATTTTTTCGCTTCCCTTCGGGTAACGTTCATGTAGTCGGAATCGCAGAACCCGGGGCGAGAGTGGACTTGTATCGCGTTTTAGAAAATCCGGCAGAAGCCGAGCTTGCAGGCCCCTTAAACGTCCCCCTTGCTTCTTTTTCCACCAATGGGTTAGGGGAATTTCGCGCCATTCTCTCCAATTTAAGAGCGGGAGAACGCATCAGCGCGATCGCGACTCACCCCGATTATGGAACCTCAGAACCCGCCCTCAATGCCAGAATTTTTCAGGAGCGATGAAACACCTATTTTTGAAAACCCTAGGAATTGCCGCTTGTTTATTGCCCGTTGTCTGGGTTGCGAGTCCGGCGCGATCGGAAGGAAGTCGAGAACTGACTTCCAATGGTGGCTATCGGCCCCATCTTGACTATCGCAATAGCTCCTTAGGGGGAGTCATTCGACAAACATCGATTAAGGTTTATGCAGAAGCCAATGAGTATATTAATCTTGCTTCCTCCGCTCATGGGGTGGGAGCATTCGGAATAATCAATTATCGCGATCCGAGTGGAGCAGCGGGTTCTTGTCCGATTAGTGGTACGGTTGGTGTGATTAGCAGTCGTGCCGAGGAAGATACCCAAAGCTATACTCCTTGTAGCTTTATGGTGGGTGCCACTCAAACGGGAATTTGGGAGATTGATTTTGTTAGTCCGAATCCGAGTTCGACGGGTGCGGGCGCTCGTCCTGATGATGCAATTCTAGCAAGTGCGGCTTGGGAGGCTTCTCAACCTCAAAATAATGATGATGCTTTTGTGACGGCATGGGACGTTACCGTCACAACCGGAGGCGCTCTCAATGCTGGCGGAACGGCTCAAAGCGGGCGCGTTTTTGCGAATTATTTTCCTTGGAATATGGGAGCAAATAGCGGTGGAGGGACTACCGTTGCTCTCAATTCGCAGGTCGTGGTGTTAACCGACCAAGGATTTCAATATCAAGTCGATCTCAATGGTATCGATCCGTTTGGGTTTATCTTTTTTGCCAATAATAAAGGCTTTCGGGACGCAACCAGCAACGAGCCAATTTATCGATCGCTGCAATTGGAAGGAACGAATGCAAATCCTTTAATTCCCACGGGATACTCTCTCCATCTCCCCTCATCTGCGGATACGACAGATGATATCACCCACAAATTGTTTATCAATACCCCCGATCCCACCATGCCCAGTATCGCATCCTCAGCGAGTGGGACAACATGGCTTTATCAATCCCCTATTGTTCCGGCTCCCCCCAGCAATTTTGCTTTTACTGGCGTCAATGGAACTTCAGGACTCGCATTTACTTCACCTGCCGGAGGAAATTTTTCCTTTACCAATAATGGGACGACGGGAACCTATACCCTCGTTCTCGATCTGAACCAAAATGGAACGTTAGGAGATGGCAACGATCGCGTGCTTGTCGGTCGGGCGACTCCCGGTACGAATAGCGTCTTTTGGGATGGTTTGGATGGCGATGGCGTTGCCGTTCCTGCCAGTGCTTCATTTTATCAAACCGAGTTAACTACGGCTTATGGAGAAGTTCACTTTCCCATGTTCGATCCCGAAAATAACCCCAACGGTTTGATTATTCAACGTATCAGCCCCACGGACAATCCTCCGGATCCCTTCAACATCTACTACGACGATTCCAATACAGGGACGGATTATACCCTTTGTGCTTCCGGGGAGACAGGAGATTCAACCCTCAACTGTACGATTGGCGGCACTGCTCCGAATCCGCGCGACTCACTTTTAGGAACAAACAGTTCTGGCGGTGCTCACGCATGGGATAATGATTTTGGTAACATTCGCGGCATGGATACTTGGGTAAACTTTCCCATCTTTCCCTCCCTTGAAGGAAGTTTTACCATTAGTGACGGAACGACGACGGAAACAGAAACGGGAACGAGTAATTTGCGAATTGTTAAGCGCATTACCAGTATCACCCGTAATGGCAGCAACCTATCGGGGGTCGATTTTAGCAGTTTTGTCGATGATCCCGGAACGACGGACGATAACGCGAGCGGTTGGAGTAGTCTCTCACCTGTCGGGATTTATGAATTACCCGATACGACCCTCCTCACGAGCGGTGATGTAGTTGAATACACCCTTTATCTCCTTTCCGATGGGGATTTAGTGCTTTCAGGGGCAAATCTCTGCGATCCCATTCCCAACGGTACGGGCTTTGTAACCGATACTTATGGAAGTGGTAATGGTATTCTTTTGAGACTGGGCAGTAGCGAAACTGCTCAAACGAACGATACTGCCGATACGGATGAAGGGAAGTTTTATACAGCTTTAACGCCCGTAGCGATCGATGCTTGTAGTAATGCAAATAACCCCAATGGTTCTGTAGTTATTGAAGGATTTTCTTTGACTAATACAGCGACGGATAATGTCGGATTTGTACGCTTTCGGGTCACGGTCAATTGAAAAGAAAGGATATCTCAAATAAGTAGCGACGACTTTAGCATTAAGCGTAGGAGTCGTCGCAAAATTAGTATAAAATAGTCCCTGACTACTAGAAAAAACAGATAATTCTCGCTTTCGATGACTATTGATGAGCTATGGGTATTAATTAAAGCTAAATCCCATAAACAGTTAAGACCAGTACAAAAAATAGTGCTTTATCAATCTTGGGAGGGATATTCCTTTGCTCAAATCGCCAAACAATCTGGATTTACACAGGATCACCTCAAGAATATTGCATCCAAGTTGTGGTCGTTGCTTTCAGACCTGTTCGACGAGACCCTGACAAAAAAGACCTTCCGCGCCATTCTGGAACCGCGCCCCCTGAGCGTCCTCGAACAAGCATTAATCGCACAAGCGACCCCTCAGATGCGAGAATACCCTCTAGAATCCCCCGATGGTCCCGTTCCCCTAGAGTCTCCGTTTTATATCCAGCGTACCCCGATTGAAGAATTGACTTGCACGGCAATTGCGACACCCGGAAGCCTGATTCGACTCAAAGCTCCCAAACGCATGGGAAAAACCTCTCTGATGGTGAGGGTATTAGCTCATGCTCGGCAGTTAGGCTACCGCACCGTATCTTTAAACTTGCAGCAAGTCGATCGCGCGTCTTTAACAGACCTAGATTCTTTTTTACGCTCGTTTTGCTTGATGCTCTCGCGTCAACTGAAGTTGAAATCCAAACTCGATGATTACTGGGATGATTTTTTAGGGAGTAAAAGTAACTGTACCATTTATCTTGAAGAGTATTTACAAGCTCACCAAGATTCGCCTTTAGTCATTACTTTAGATCGGGTTGAGGAGCTATTTCATTATCCGATCGTTGCGGCTGAATTTTTTGCCATGCTGCGTTACTGGCACGAAAAAGCTACCTTTGGAGATATAGAAAGTAAACTCTGGCAAAACTTGCGTTTAATCCTCGTTTACTCGACCGAAGAATACCTCGCCTTAAAGACCAATCACTCGCCATTTAATGTTGGGTTTGTGCATAAGTTACCATTCTTTACACCGTCTCAGGTTGAAGAATTAGCCGAACGCCATCAACTCGATCTTTCCGTGAAACAGATAGAACAATTCATGGAGTTAGTTACGGGTCATCCCTATCTAGTGCGACTGGGATTTTATCATCTCGCTCAACAGACCATCACTTGGGAAGAACTGATCCAAACGGCAGCAACGGACACTGGCATCTATCACAATCACCTGCACAAACATCTGGCTAGCCTGCAAGCAGATCCCGAGCTAGCTGCGGCTTATAAAGAGGTATTGAAGGCCAACCAACCCATAGAGTTAGAGCAACAATTAGCGTTTAAGTTGCACTGTCTGGGATTGGTGAATTTGCAGGGTTGTGTTGTGATTTCTAGTTGTCAATTGTATGCTAAATATTTTCAACGTTTCTAGCATTGATTAATGGTGGTTATAACTGAGACAATCAGCTTATAGTTGATGTAAGGTTTTCTCTATCCAAGCTCGGCCAAAAATTGATTCGTAAATGCGGTTGCCTACTTGGAGAATGCCCCCTTGGTTGATGACTAACCCAGATATTAGCAGATCTGCTTGTTCTGTATCATCAATGGCGAGAACCTCATTTTTCTCCAAGATTTGCCCATAAATTGCGAGCAATCTCACCGCTTTTTGTCGATCTTGGAGGAGGTAATCGCGAATTGTTCTTAAATGTTGAGGTTCGTCTTGAGTTTCCCAGTCGGTCAGTATGCGCGATCGCACTAATTCTTCGAGCCATTCTCCTTCGCGATCGGTCGGGATAGTAGAGGGATGGTTGCGGATGAGTTGACAGAGTTTTTGGGTTAGAAAGGGTTGGCCTCCCGTCCAAGCTAAGATTTCTGTCAGGAGGGTTTGGGGGTTCGTCACCCGTTCGCTTAAACCATAGAGTAAGGGTTGAACTTCATGTTTTCTAAAATAGGCGAGTTCAATTTTTTGACCGATGTTAAATGCCGTGGTGTTTTTGGATTGAATTAATTGATAAGGAGAGGCTGCACCGAGTAAGACAAAAGTAAGGCGATTATAATCTGGAATTTCTGCTCTACTATTATAGCAGTAACGGAGAATTTTGAATAAGGGATCGGTATCGAAATCTAGGTTGAGGACGGTATCTATTTCATCGATGAAGATGGCAATTTTTCCCGGAATATTGGGCAGTAAGATGGTTTCGATGAACTCCAAAAGACGTTGACTGGGAGACAAAAGATCGCGATCGCGCCACCAACTGCGAAGATTAACGGTATCTGAGAGATGAAACGCTTTCACCAATAAATAGGCGAAACCAGCATACCACTGTTCCGGACGAACTTGGCGATCGCTAATTCCGGTCAGATCGATCGCCGCACAGTGAATGCCCGCGTTTTTCAACTGTTTCACCATTTGCACGCGCAAGCTGGATTTTCCCATTTGCCGAGAATTGAGGATAGTACAGAATTCTCCTTTCATGGAGGCTTTGTAGAGTTGTCTGTCGGCAGAACGGACGACATAGGTGGGAGCATCCATTGGCAGACTTCCACCAACTTGATAGTCAAAATCTGAGGGTTCTTCTCCACTTCTCAGTAATTCGTTTTCTATTTTTAGTTCCGCTTGAGTTAATTTGAGAACTTCTACGGTTTGAGAGAGTTCTTGGGTGCGTTCTTCTACTTTTTGTTCTAACTGGGTGTAGAGGCGAGAATTTTCAATAGAGATAGCTGCTTGGGATGAGAGGATTTTTAAAAGTTCTAGACGATCCTTTGTAAAGGTGTTGGTCGCTAGGTTATTTTCTAGGTAGATAATGCCACTAATATTGCTTTGGTTGATGAGGGGAGTACAAAGAATAGATTGACATTGATGCTGTTGAATATAAGGATCGTTGATAAAGTCTCCTTCGTTCATAGCATTGTGTAAAACCACTGTTTCGCAAGTGCGGGCGACATAACGAACTATTTTTAAAGACAATTTTGGAAACGCCTCAATTGGAATTGACTGCAACACTAAAACCTTGTCAGACTCAGTTTCTTTTATCGCTTCAATCAATAACTTTTCATCACTCGGTAAAATTAAAATCCCTCGTCCTGCTCCAGCATTTTCGATGAGAATATTCATTAAATTTGCTAGTAACTTTTCTAAAACAATTTCACTGGAAAGAGCATTAGTCGATTTTATGACTGTGGCGATGTCTAGCAACTCTGTGCTACCCGAGCTAGTATCTATGCTAGAAGTATTGGAGATAGTTAATGTTGAGGATTTTGTAGAAAGAAAAAATTCTGGGTAGCGAGTTTCTATATCTCGTACTTTGGCTACTGCACCCCAGCGCTGGTAGGCGTAATGGGCTTCTTTGAGGTAGAGTTGGGCAAGGGGATTTTGGTTTCTACTCAGATAGTATCTGCCTGCGAGTTCGTTGGCGAGGGCTTCTTCATTCAGGTATTCGTTTTTTTTCGCTAAGGCTATGGCGCGATCGTAGTATTCTCGAGCATCTCCATTTTTGTCAAGCACCCGAGCGCGTTCGGCTTCCACTAGATAGTATTTATGCTGGAAATTCATCGGGGCGTGGTGCGCCCAGTTTTCCATTTTAGTTTGATGGGCTGCAACTGTTTCGAGTATTTGTTGGCGATCGTCTTCACTAGCCCTAGGATATATGGCTAGCCGAGCTAAGGAATCATAGGTTTTGAATGTTCCTAACAATATACCTGCTGCAATGTTTGTATATTCTTCTAACTGAATAGCATATTCAAAAGCTTTCTCTTCTTCCTGAAATAGGTAATTAAGCCAAAGCTTGTTGAAATATAGATGAAAACCTGAACCACTATCATTAACTTCCATATGAGCATACATTATTTTTTCTTCATTGTATCCCTCCTCTTCTAAGGTCGTTAGTTCTTCCTGTTTTTTTAAATTCAGAATACTTTGCCAATATATTTTATGCCAATCTAAAATTAATCGTTGCTCTATTTTATTAATAGCATTAGCATATTTTTCAAACTCTTGTTCAAGCCAATTCAATTCTGTACCAATTATTATTGCGTGTAAGCAATAAGTAAAAGCTGAAGCTGCTCCATATTGAAAATCTCCTGTTTCTACTCCCATTTGATAGCCTAATCGTAAGGGAGACAAAGTTACTTTTACATGTTCTTTCCAAATCGTTATATGATCGTGTACTATCACCAATATTTTGGCTGCTATTTTTTTCGCATCAAAACGCCGTATAAACTCTAAAGCTAATTTTCCGTACTCATACCCACGCTCAATATCATCTAGATGACCACAAAGTGTCATTCCATACAAACTATACCCAAAACCAGAATTCAGAGTGTTTCCATACTTAATAGATATATTTATCTGTTCTAGAATAATCAATGTGGACAAATTGGAGTTAACTATATAGCTTGCGGTGAGTAACGAGCTTAAGATTCTCATTGCTCCTAGCTTTACCTTATCAGTTGTCATCGGCATTTCGAGCAAATTCGAGACATCGCGGTTTCCTAATACGGATTGTGTTTCCTGCACGGCTTGCATGATATCCGATTGACTTGGATTTTCTGGCAAGACAATATCTAATAACTGCAACATATACAAAGACGTATTAATAGCTTCGTTCAGTTTACTTTGAGCATAGTATGCTTCTATTTGTACTTCATATATTTTGGCTTTATCTAGAATCGTTTTCGCTTCTTTCTTGACTGTTTCAGCCAACGCTCCCATCTCTTCAAATTTTCCAGATAGGTAAGCAACTTCAGTAGCTTCTACATATAGTTCTAAAGTCAAATCATAATTATTTTTCCAGCTATCATATTCTAGTGCTGTAATACCGATTTTTAGATAGTTAAAGGCAGGTTGATAGGCTACTGAAGCTTTTGCTTTTTTTCCTGCCTGTAGATTTAATGTTGCTAATTTGTCTAGTTCCGATCGCTCGTTAATTAAAGTGTGACCCTTGTTAAATTGGTTGACAATATCAAAGATGTTCTGCTCTCGTTCCTCGTGGCTTATATTTGCTAATAGCAACTGTCCTAAGTGCAGATGCACCGCTTGTCGCTCTGCTTCGGGAATTAAGGAGTAAACTGCTTGCTGGATGCGATCGTGAGCGAACTTATATTCTGCGACTAGGCGATCTGAGAGACCCTCAACTTCAATTTCCATCAGTTTGTAAGTATCGCTAATGGGAACAATAAAACCCTCTCTGAGGGCAGCTCCCAATACGATTGCTGTTTCTCGAGGCGCTTTTTCAAAAACGATCGCGAGAGTTTCTAAGTTAAACTGATTACCCACACAAGCTGCAAACTTCAAAACAGCCAGAGTTTCTGGTGGCAACTTTTGTACCTTCTTCGCCATCAATTCGACTACATTTTCTGTTATCTGCCGATCTTGAATTTGTGCTAAATCCCATTGCCACTGACAGCGCTCTCGATTAAAACTCAGCAAGTATTCCCCATACAAACTCTTTAAAAACTCAGTAATGAAAAATGGATTGCCTCTAGTTTTTGCCCTTATCAACTTTGCTAAGGGGTTGATTTGCTTTGATGTTAAATTAAGGGTATCTCCGATTAGCTGAGTTACTTCTTTTAACTGCAAAGGTTGTAGAGAAATCTTACTAGCTGATGCGCCTGTCTTTCTTATCTCTTCTATAGTCTGACTCAATGGGTGCGTTTCATTGATTTCGTTATCTCGATAGGCTCCGATGAAGAAGAAATATTGGGTATCTGGTGTAGTTATCAGCCGTTCCAGCAGTTTCAGGGAAGCTCTATCTGCCCACTGCAAATCGTCTAAGAAAATGGCTAGGGGATGTTCGGGTTGAGTAAAGACTGTAATGAAGTTTTGGAAAACGAGGTTAAAGCGGTTTTGGGCTTCGGCTGGCGGAAGTTCTGCTACAGGAGGTTGCACGCCCAATATTGCTTCTATTTCGGGAATAACTTTAATAATTACGCCTACATTAACCCCTAAAGCGTCCATAAGTTTCTGCTTCCACTGAACCAATTTTTCCTCGCTTTCAGTGAGGAGTTGTCGCATCAGCGATCGGAATGCTTGAATAATAGAAGCATAGGGAATGTTGCGTTGAAACTGGTCGAATTTCCCTGTAATAAAGTATCCATGGGTTTCAGTAATTGACTTATAGACTTCTCGAACTAAGGCAGATTTGCCGATACCAGAATAGCCAGAAACTAACATGATTTCGCTAGTACCTTGACTAACGCGATGAAATGCGTTTAATAAACTGTTAATTTCTTTTTCCCTTCCATAAAGTTTTTGGGGAATCTGAAATCTCTCAGAAATATCGTTGCGACCCAGAGGAAAACTATCAATCTTGCCTTTTTCTTCCCACTGTCTTTGACATTCCTCTAAATCTGCCTTAATCCCAGAGGCTGAGTTGTAGCGGTCTTCAGCATTTTTTGCCATCAGTTTCAGTACGATATCCGAAACGGCTTGGGGAATTTCTGGTTTGATTTGGTGAGGAGGAGTTGGCTGTTTGGCGATGTGTGAATGTACGAGTTCTAAAGGATCGTCGATGAGAAAAGGTAATTGCCCGGTCAGTAACTCGTAGAACGTCACTCCCAAAGAATAAAAATCCGTTCGATAGTCTATCGCTCGATTCATCCTCCCTGTTTGTTCGGGAGAAATATAGGCTAAGGTTCCTTCCAATGTATTGGGGTTGCAGAACGTTGTCGTTTCTCGCGACAGCACTGTAGAAATGCCGAAATCAATTATTTTAACTTCACCTGTAGTGGGATTTAGGACGATATTTGAAGGATTTATATCTTTATGAATTACATAATTATTATGAATCCCACCTAGAATCTCAGTGATTTTAAAGGCTATGTTAAAAAAGCTGTTTACAGTCAGGTTACTGGCTAGCTTCAGTTGCGCCAAGGATTGCCCTCCGAAATCTTCCAAGATAATCGTCAAGCGATCGTAAGTTTCTAAGCCATAAACTCTAATTACTCCTTTTAGTCTTTGGGAGTTCAGTTTTTGGAGAGTTTTATATTCTCGTTTAAACCCTGCAATAATTTCTGGTGGCGGATAAGTTTGTTTAAGCTGTTTCAGGATAACAGTTTGGTTATCGATCGAGTTCTTTGGGTTGATGGCGGAGTAAATGATTGAGTTGGGACTTTCATATAATTTTCTGGTGAGTTGGTAATCTGTTAACACCAGTTTCATAGTCTTATCTCTAGGTTGGTCAGGGCTAATATTCTAATGATTTCCTTAATATCTATTGTAAGAAAAGTTCTAGGATATTTGATATTCGAGACGCTTTGCTTGAGGAAAGACATCTCGAATATTTCCTTATAGATACGGGAGTTTCATGGATTTTAGTCAGTTATCGTTCGATTTCATCTTCCTCTGGATCTGATGGATCTGGATCTGGGAGTGGATCGTCTACTGGATCTGTAAAGAAGATAGCTGACACATATAGTTCGCTAGCCAAGGCCGTCTCAATTAGCGGCCGATCTAATTCAGCTAATCCTGAAGCTTCCATCAATTGTGTTGGATTGCTCGCAAAAGCTAATTGTTTATCGGGGGATGTTGCTAAGTCCAGCAAGAAATCGAATAACCTATTCAAGTTTGTACCTCCTTTTGTACCAAAGATTTATACCGTTTTTGGACTTCGAAACGACCTTGCGGACTTCCGTAGACTTTCGGGTTGTAGTGAAGTGCTGTCGTAATGTTATCGAGTGAGTCTTTATATGCCTCTTTACATTTCTTTAGATCGGTTTCATATTTTCCTATTCCACCATAAGCAATAGCCCGCAGAGAATAGGCATAAGAATAGCTCTCGACTAGACTGACAGCAGTATCAAGCTTTTCTCTAGCCTGATTGTACTTTTCTACAGCCCGATTCTTGTCTCCTTTAAACTCATAATCCTGTGCTTGCTGAATCAATACTTGGCCGAAGTGGGCGAAAGCCCAAGCGTAATTGTCGTCTTCTGCGGTAGCTTCCTCAAAGCAATAGTAAGCTCGATTGAATAACTCGACAATACTATCTGCTTTTGCTCTGTAATGTAGCTTTACCTTACCCCATTTGAAGTAAAGATAACCCAAATTAGCTTTGGCCCAAATATAAGTACCTCTTCTAAGTCGGATAGCTTCCTTGAGAGCCTCTTCGCCTTCACGGCACTTTTTATACTGCACACTGGGTTTTCCCTGCCGATCTGGCGGAAATGTTAGTGATACCGAGTCCCGTAATGTTGCTCCATAGTGAGCGCGAGCCCAAGCATATTTTTCATCCAATTCAATAGCTTGTTTAAATTTAGGAAGTGCCTTATCATAATCTTTCTTCAGACGGTAAATTTCTCCCTCTCGAGCGAAACTTACAGCTTTTGATTTTGGCATTTGAACTATTACCTCCTTTATTTGTTACTTATACTAACATACCCTTAATACTTTAGCGTTATATCGGGATCGATTTATAACCTGTTAGTTGTTGAAACTGGGGTTCGGTATGCAAATCAAGCCAAGCTAAGTCCACAAAGGCTCTACGCTTGCTATAGTAATCTAGAGATATAGCTTTTTCTAGATAAGTAAGAGCTTTTTTGTTTCTTCCCTCAATAGCTGCCAAACCTCCAAGCTCATAAATAACAGCATTATTTTGTGAACCCATCCTAGCTAACTTAGCTTGCAAAGCTAACCGGGCTTGCTCTATTTCTGGTTGAGCGTCGGCCAATCCTTTCCACCGCGCTTTAGTAACGGCGATCCAATAAAGGGTTAGACTGTCTTCGGGATCTTTTTCTAAAGCTCGGTAGTAATACTCCATTGCTTCAGCATATCGTCCCATGAAACTCAGAAATAAACCTCTTTCAGCACGCCAATCTTCTTTAATGATGGTCTCGTCTAGGGCAATGGCCCGATCCAAGTCAACTAAGGCTTCCTCACAGCGCCTCAGTATTCCGTAAACTCGGCATCTGTAGGCAATCGCCCAAGCATAATCCGGTTGCAATTCGATCGCGCGATCGAGGTCTATCAAAGCATCCTCATAACGTTCGATTCGCTCGTAAGTTACGCCGCGATGGGCCAAAGCCCAAATGTAGTCTGGCTTTAGTTTTATTGCTCGATTAAAATCCTCTAGGGCATCCTCAAAGGCATCCAGCAAAAAAGAAGTTTCTCCTCGGTGAGCCAACGCCCAAGCATAGTTTGGGTTTAGCTCTATGGCTCGGTTAAAATCTTCCAGAGCTTCCCGATAGTGCTTCATCAACCGATAGGTCTCACCTCGCCCTGCCCATGCTCTAGCATTTTGAGGGTCGCTAGTGAGATCTCTATCTAGCTTCTCTAAAGTTTGTCCGTTGTTTCCCATCGTATCTTTCTAGGTCTACTGTTTACCTAAAGGTGCATCCCCAAACGCTCTACCATCTCCATGTCTATGGCTAATGGTGGGTTTGGTGGCATGTATAGAGTCGAGCTTTCGGTCACCTTCGCTTCCGGTAACTTCTCCAAAGGCATTCTCTGGATCGATGGCTCGCAAACTGGGTGATAAACTGCTGCTTCATAGACGATCGCCTCGCTACCAAAAGTGTAATAGTTTTGCAAAACTTCTGTCAATATTTGTAACCCGCGTACATGACCTCCTTTCTCATAAAAACCACGATTTCCTACCATAGCAATTTGCCACAAAATCAGAGCACTAGTGGGGTCAAACTTGCGCCGCCTAATCAGGAAATCCGTTGCCTCAAAACTCTGACACCCGCGCTTGCCGGGATCTAGACTCAAATCAGCAAACAAGCAATCTTCTGCTGAAATACCCGGCAGCATCTGTGCTCTAAACCCTTCTTGTCTGGCTTGTCTGATAGCCTGATGAGCTGAATCAGCAAAGACACCGGGATGACCGTAGAAAACCACACAAACATTTAGACCGCGATTCACTTCTGCCAAAATACACTCTACCATCTGGGCATAAGTCTCTTTGCGCTGCCGGTTGTTCCGATTGTAAGGTAATGGTTCTGCTGTAGGGTTGAGGGAGACCAGCCATTGCGCCGTTGCTGGATCGGCTACAGCATACAACACCTTATCGGACTGTTCGATCCATGCTTTGGCGGCCAACGTCACTTGACCAACAAATTGGATTCCCGTCCCGACAATCGTTAAACAACCAGATTTCACACTCAATCTACCTCGTAATTCTTCAGGATAATTTTGTTTGGGATTCGTTTGGGAAATGGGATGCCCGCAAAACTGGCGATGCTCATTCTCAACAAATAGTAACTGAGTTATAAACCCCCTGTTTCTTAGAGAAACCATAGGTCTTAGTGTTTTGTTTACTGAGTTGTGCTTAATTTATTCTTCCTCTTCTGGTGGCCCTGCGGGGGGTGGAGCGTCTGAATCTGGGATCGGATCTCGATCGGGTACTGCAATTACTAATGCTGCCTGAAAATCTTTTGTTGCCAAGATATCGGCAATTGCTCTTTTTGTCTGACTTTCAATTGCAGCTTGCTCCGCTTGAGATAA